>CAZARE010000206.1:0-3972 GCA_964487455.1 uncultured Propylenella sp. | reverse complement strand
AGCATGACCCGCGCAAGCTAGCCCGGGTGATCTTCGGTCTGCTTCAGGAAGCGAGGCTGGAGGACGTCCAAGAGGCGCCCGCTCGCCTCCCGCCTCCCTCGCCATACACAGACACCGGCTATCCATTATGACCACGAAGGCGGCCATCCTGCAGGCGATCCGCCAGAAGTGCCTCGACTGCTCGTGTCAGCAGCCAAGCGAAGTGCGCGATTGCCCCATCACCACATGCGATCTCTGGCCCTACCGGTTCGGGCGGGACCCGGATCCCAGCCGGACGCGAGGATTCGCAGGACCAGACGTGTACACGGGCGATTCCGCCTTCCGGGCGACCGAGCGGCACCTGGATAGCCCCTCCGCCCACAGCGCCGGCAAATCGTCCGTGTACACGGGCGGTTCTGACAAGAATGGGCACAGCAGGCTGCGATCCCTCACTGGCCTGCCAAGGAGCGCGTCGTGAGAGCCCGGCCCCGTCAGTCCCGCTCCTGCTCCCTCACCGAGGCTGCCGCGAATGTCGCGGCAGGCTTCGTCCTCGCCGTGCTCGCCCAGCAGGTCATCTTCCCCGGCTTCGGCATCACCGTCACGCTGATCGAGAATGCCGGCATCGCTGCGATCTTCACGGCCCTCTCGCTTGCCCGCTCCTACACCATCCGCCGCCTGTTCGAACGGGTTGGTCGGATGGGTGGGATGAGCAGCCGCGCAGGCGAGCGCCGCTCCCGTCTGGCGGAGTCCTGAGAATGGCCCGCCCCTCGCACCAGCCCGATCCGCAGACCCGCCGCCAGGTCGAGGCCATGGCCGCCTACGGTGTGCCCGAAGCCGACATCGCCCGCGTTGTCGGCATCGATCGGCGAGGAGTATCAGCGCTACTTCGAGGACCTGGAGGGGGAAGGCATATCCCTCACCGCCGCCCAGAAAGCCTGGTACGTGAAGAAGGACCGCACCATGGAGGCCGACATGCGGCGGGAGTATCCCTCCACGCCGGACGAGGCTTTCGAGCAGGCGCTGGAGGGGGCCTACTTCTCCACCCAGCTCGCCGTCGCCGCCAAGCATGGCCGCATCGGCGCATTCCCGGTCGATCCCCGGCATCTCGTCAACACCTTCTGGGACCTCGGGCGGAACGACCTCAACACGATCTGGCTGCACCAGTTCATCAAGGGCCACCATCGCTTCGTCGGCTATTACGAGAACTCCGGCGAGTTCATCGGCCATTACGTTCGCTGGCTGAAGGACTGGGCGGCGGAGCGGGATGTCACGTTCGGCGAGCACTACTGGCCGCACGACGGGGACCGGGAGAGCCTGTTCCTGGAGGGCGGCACGCTCACTGTGGCAGCCCGGCAGGGCATGCGGCCGCACATCGTGCAACGCCCGGTGAACAAGGTGGAGGCCATTGCCACTGCCCGCGCCGTCTTCCCCCGCTGCCAGTTCGATGAGACCGGGTGCAGCGTCGGCCTGAAGCGCCTGCGGGCCTATCGCAAGGAGTGGGACGAGCAGCGCGGGGTCTGGAAGGACCGCCCCCGCCACGACGACGCCTCACACGGCGCCGATGCCTTCATGACCTTCGCCTGCAGCGGCATACCCGAGGCCGAGGAGCGGAAGGACGGCCGGCGCGATCGCTATCGCGACCCGCCGCATCGATCCTCACCTCACAGCTGGATGGCGATGTAGGCGGGATTAGACATGCATCAGTCGACGGGCCTAGTCGGGTTGACCCATATCGGAAGCGAACTGATACAGGCGACAATTCCGTCATTCTGAAATTGGCCTAATCAGTTGCCCCACGCGGTGGATAGCACTACGCAGCCCGTCTACGCATGCGACCTTCGCCATGGGGCACAACCGGAAGGCCAAGTGCACGCCAGCTTTGGAAGCCGCCGTCCATGTCGGTGGCGCGGCGCAGCCCCATGGCCTGCAAATTCGCTGCCGCCAGGCTTGACTGATAGCCTTCGTTGCAGACGAGGATGATGGGGAGGTCGTGACTTGTGACAGCGGGGTGGCGCCACTCGGACTTCGGATCGCAGCGCCATTCCAGAACGTTGCGCTGGATGACCAGCGCGCCGGGAATCAAGCCATCGCGCCTTTGTTCCTCGTCTCCGCGCATATCGATGATCAGAGCGCCCGCCTGCTGGGCCCTCAGAACTTCTCCGGGCGCGGGGCGGGCCGGCAATTGGGCGCGCGCTTGTTCGAGCAGTTGGTCGACGGTCTTCATGAAGGGCGGCCCGGCATAGCAATGCGAAGCGCAGGTCCGATGTGCAAGGCCAGAGCTTACCTAGGCGCACCGCCGGATCTCAAGCCGGATGCTGGGACGCAGGCGCATAGCAGCGATCCCTCCCGCGGTCTCCAACCCTTGTCAGCAAACTCTCGGGTTGATGAGACGCACCGATACAGTGCCCAACATGTCTTTCGTCAGGCGGGCGCATGTCTGTATCATAAGCCGTTCCTTCTTCGGAGTCTCAACTCGTACGATAGGGACGATCGATCCGCCTTGACGTTCTGAACTACGCGGACGATGCCGTGAATCTGCCGGAGAAAGCGGCGATTCCGACTTTTCAGGGTTCCCAGTATTGATCGAAGGTGTGGCCCCGATTACGGGCCGCCTGCTGCTTGGGAGGTTTCATGACAGCCTTCAACGTCGTTCGCTTCCGGGTCAAGGCGGGTCGGAACCGGGATTTTCTCGAAGCGCATGGGCGGATAATCGGCGAGTGGCCAGGAGTTCGCCGCGTCAGCATGATCCAGGTCGGCGATCAGACCTATTGCCTAATCGCGGAATGGCCTGACATAGAGACGCTCAGCAAGGCGCGACCGCAGATGATCGAGACGCTGAATTCCTTCCGGGAGTGTCTCGATGATGTTGGCGACGGAAAGGGCGTCACGGACGCTGTGTCGGGAGATGTCGTTCTGGAACTAAATGCTTAAAGGTAGAACCCGCCGGTGCTCCCTCCGCGCAGTCGAGGGGGCGACGCCTGCTTCCAGGAGTAGCGGGCCGACATTGCTCCGCTTCGATGTGGCAGATTGTTCTCCTGAAGATGGAGTATGCCGGACATGTCGTCCGCTCGGCCCGATGTTTCGTGCAGCCGTGGAGCATTCATCCCTGCCGCCTTCTGAGCGCCGATCGCCGAGCGGGAACTCGTTCGCCCGAGAACTCGTCTCAGATTCAAACTAAGACGCCCCCATCATGCAAGCCCGCTCATTTCGCGAGCGGATCAGAGAGTTCTTCAGGGAGCGTCATTGCGTATCGCTCGGCGATTGTTTCTTCGGCGTTCCCCGCGAAACCACTAAATCGATTGCGGACATCAAGCTGGCGGCACGAGAGCTGTCGGAGAGGGTTGAGAGTCGATGGTTGCCAGGGATGGGCGCCGTCGGCTTTCCCGTTTTGAGGGCGCAGTTCTGATCACATTGCTCACTAATTTCCACTATCTTGCTGCATTTCTGCTACAACGGCGCTTAACCGGCGGTGAACGACGGTTCCGCCTGTGTCCAGCTTGACGGCCGCATGCGGCGACCCGGTCCTGGAGCCGATTCGTGGGGCGGTTTTGCGATATCTTCCGAACATAAGGTTCGGCACCGAGCGCTATCCGGAAAAGGTGGCGCGGCGGCTGCGTGCCATGAACATCGCGGCGTGGATTGCCTCCGCACAGGCGTTATTTTTTGCGATCCTGCGCATGCTCGACCCGGCACCAGGGATGTTCAGGCGCGGGCTGGTCAACGCCGGCTTTGCGGCCGCATTCGCCGCCCTGCCGCTGCTGCACCGGTTCAGCCCGCTTGCGGCCCCGCTCGTGTTTCTCGCGGTCGTCTACGCGCTCATCTTCCGCTCTTCCTACCAGATCGGCACCGGGAGCGGCAGCTACATGTTTTATTTGACCGCGACGGCGCTCATCGTGCTGCTGATCGGCACCGAGCATGTCGTGCTCGGTGCCCTCGTCGCCGCGATTGGGGCCGGCCAGATCATCCTCCTGCACCTTGTCGCGCCCTACAACA
>CAZARE010000205.1:0-6956 GCA_964487455.1 uncultured Propylenella sp. | reverse complement strand
AGGCGGGCATAATTCTGGAGCGACCCGCGGGGGTCCACCATGGTCGCGAGGCCTGTCGCATAGGGCGCGATCACCACATTCTCTGAGAGCCCCCGCTTCAAGCCGAGACCCGGAACGCCGAAGTTGGAGTACTGGTAGGTCAGCTCCCTGTCGCGCGCGTTGTAGGCGGATTCCGAGAGGCCCCAGGGAATCCCGAGCGACCTGCCATACGATTGCTGTCGCTCGACAACGAGTCGATTGGTCTGCTCGAGCAGGCTGCCGACCGGCGCGCGCATCACTAGGGATGGCATTAGGTATTCGAACATCGAGCCGGACCAGGAGATCAGCGCTGAACCGCTTCCCAGCGGTGTGGCCTCCCTGCCGAGGCGGAGCCAATGGCGTGTCGCCACATCCCCTTTCGCTATGGCAAAGAGGCTGGCGAGGCGCGCCTCGGAAGCGAGCAGGTCGTAGCAGCTGGGGTCGAGGCTGTTGTCGGCGGGCGAATAGCCGATCGACAGCAACTTCCGCTCGGGGTCGAGCAGAATCGCGAAATCCATCGCCACCGCCATTTCACGTGCGATATCGGCGAGTACCTTCAACCGGCCTGCGAGAGTGTGCGGCGCATCGGCAACCTGGCGGCGGTCGCGGCCATGTTCGTCCACGATCTTGCTGAGCGCCTCGATCCAGAACAGAAGATCGGGAGACCTACGGTCCTCGATCAAAGGCAGTGGGCCGTGAGCTGCCTTCTTGGCCTTGTCAGTCAGGCGCTTCAGCGTCGGCGATAATGTCTCGATCGTGAGCGCTCCGTTCAACAGAACGTCGATCTCTTCGAGAATCGAAGCGAGCTGCCGGAGGCTCTCGCCGCTTGCCGCCGGAAAGGCATCGAGGGCCTCCTGCGCAAGCCGGAGGTTATCCGTCATACCGGACCGAGCGTCCAGCACGAGAAGATCGTCCATCCATTCTTCGCAGCCGTTGGCAAGGGCAATCAGGTGGCCCGCAAGGTTTCCACTGTCGACAGACGACACGTAGGGGGGATTGAGTACACGCAGGTCCCGCGTATCGTACCAATTGAAGAAATGGCCCCTGAAGCGTGGGAGCTTCCGCATCGCGTCGAAGCCCGCTTCAAGCCGCTCGATAGTCTCCATCGTTCCTGCCCAGCCGAAGTCACGAGCGGCGACGGCGGAGAGCAGATAGAGACCCATATTTGTGGGCGAGGTTCGATGCGCTACGACAGGCTTCGGGTCCTCTTGAAAATTATCCGGCGGCAGCATGTTGTCCGTCGGCGTCACAAACGCCTCGAAGAAACGCCAGGTGCGCCGTGCGATGAGGCGCAAGTCGCGCGCATCCTGCTCTGATATGCTGCGACGCTGTGTGCGGCTGGGGGACCGGCTTGTCCAGAAGGCGATCGCCGGAGCAGCGAGCCAGAGGAAAGCGAATGGTGTGGCAATCGGCCAGACGCGAGGGGCCAATGCAGCGGCCAAAAGCGAGACAGCCAGGCCGAGCACGGCGCCGCCCGCCATTTGCCGATACGAGCTGCCGAGATCGGGTCGCGGGCTGATCTTGGACTGCGCCGCCGTCGTCCATTCCAGCAGGTTGCGACGCGTCACGAAAAGCCGGTAGAGCGTCCGTAGGAAGGCATCCACCATCCGCCATGCTTGATCGGGGAGAAATGCGACCGTCAGCGCGCCCTGCCAGCAGGCGAGCCGAAGGTCGGAGGCGAGCGCGCCGAGATGGCTGCGCAGGCGAATGCCCGGTCGGCGCGGCAACACTGCGAACAGAATCGGGAGGAATGCGGGGATGGCGATCGATGCCAGGACGAGAGCCGTTCCAGCAATGGCAGCCGGCGCGGGCATCAGCCAGCAGACAAAGAAGGCGGCAAACGTGAATGGCGCGAGCATCGAGCGTCTCAGATTGTCGGCCATTTTTCCGAGGCCAACCGGAGGAATGCGACCCTGCGCCTTCGCCGCCGCGACGATCCAGGGCAACAGCTGCCAGTCGCCGCGAGCCCAGCGATGCTGGCGCTTAGCAGCGACGTCGTAGCGGGAGGGAAATTCCTCGACCAGCTCGACATCGGAGGCGAGCCCGGCACGGGCGAAGATGCCTTCGAAGAGATCGTGGCTGAGAAGCGCGTTCTCCGGCACGCGGCCAGCCAACGCGGCCTCGAACGCGTCGACGTCGTAGATGCCTTTGCCCGTGTAGGAGCCCTCGCCGAATAGATCCTGGTAAACGTCGGACACGGCGGCTGCGTACGGATCCATGCCGCCGGGACTTGAGAAAACACGTTGATAGAGCGATCCGTCCCTGCCGATTGGGAGCGAAGGCGTGACGCGGGGCTGGAGGATTGCGTGGCCGTCCACTACCCGTCGCTCTGCCTCGTCGAAGCGGGGTCGGTTAAGTGGATGTGCCATTTTCCCGATCAACCGGAGGGCGGCATCTCGCGGTAGCCTCGTATCGGCATCGAGCGTGATGACGTAACGCACGTTGGCCGGTACCTGCGGCGGGCGTCCTGTGATGGATATGAAGGTCGTGTCGGTAGCCCCGCGCAGAAGCCGGTTGAGCTCGTGCAGCTTGCCTCTCTTGCGCTCCCATCCCATCCATTTGCCCTCGCCTGCATTGAAGATGCGGCGCCGGTGTAGGAGGATGAAGCGGCTGCCGCCTGGGCCTGGGCCGTGGCGGCGGTTCAGCTGTTCGATCGCCTCGGCGGCCACCGCGAGCAGATGCTCATCGCCCTCCAGTACTTCCTGATCGGCGTCGATTCCGTCAGAAAGGAGGGCGAAGCAAAGATCGCCGCCGGCGCCGGCGAGATGATGGACCTCCAGTCTTTCGACTTGCTCCAGAAGGTCAGCTTCGGTGGTGAGCAGCGTTGGCACGGCTACGAGCGTTCGAAGCGATTGCGGGACGCCTGCCGACAACTCCAACCCAGGCAAGGTCGTGGCGCCGAAGCTCCATGTGACCGCACGGTTGACGAGCGCGGTCGCTACCTCAGTCGCTGGCAGGAATCCGATCACAGCAATCAGCACGAACCAGCCGACAGCAACGTTGGGCGCCGCGAGCGCCCACAGTACAAGAGCCAGCAACACCGCTGTGACCAGCAGGATAGCACCGACGTAGCCGCCAATACCGAGCCGGACGTTGAAGCGGCCGATCCGCAGCCGCGGCGGCGGTCGGAATCCGATCTCACGCTCAAGTGCAGGCCGGCCTTTGGCAATCAGGTGATAGCCGGGATCGCCGACGCGCTCCGCGTCCGCAGCGTCGGTCGCCGCAGCCGCGGCCATGCGTGATGAAGTGAGCGCATGATCGGCAACCTCAAGCTCCGAGAACGACGAGCCGCGGGCCAATTGCTCGATCGCGCTTCGGTAGAGGTTGCGGGTCGGGAAATCCATTGCTGCAAAGGCGCTCGCCGTCCGAAGTCGCTCATCGACGAGGCTCACACTCTCGAACAGCTCCGCCCAATCGATGTCGGAAATCAGGCGCATGCTGGTAATGACGTTGCGCACGGTGACGTTGGACGCGCCCTGCCGCTGCTGGGCGCGCAGCACTGCGGCATCGATTGAAGCGCCCTGAATCCTGAGCCGCTCCTCCAGCCAACCGAGAGCCGGCGTCGTTCTTGGATCCTGATCCCTCAGCCGCTTCGCGAGCTGTGCGGCGAAGAGCTCGGACAACGGCCCGGATGAACGGGTCAGGATGTCGTTTTCGAGTCCGGTTCGGGCACACCCCGATGCGAGGAGTCGGTCTGCCAGGGCGTCGGCATCTCGACGCGCGCCTCGTCCGGCCGTGATCTGGTCTGCCAGCCGGCGCAGGTTCTCGATGAGGACAACGCGCAGCGTGATCGCAACGGCCCACAGCTCGCCGATCGTCAGGGGTTGTACGCGCTGATAGGCTGCAATGAAGCGCCGCAGAATGTCGGGATCCAAATGGCTGTCGGTGTGGGCGACAAAGGCCCAAGCGAGTCCGAACACCCTCGGATAGCCAGCGAACGGTCCCTCGGCCAGCTTCGGCAACTGACGATAGTAGCCCGGCGGCAAGTGATCCTGAATCTCGCGAATCTGCTCCTCGACGAGGTGGTAGTTGTCGAGCAGCCATTCCGAAGCAGGAACTACGCCGCGGCCGCTCTCTAGCTCCGCGGCGGTTGCCCGATAGGTGGAGAGCAAGACAGCAGCATTATCTTTGAGACGGGTATGGAGGGAGAGAACGGCCGGAGGCCGCTTTGCTACCAGCTGCGCGGCGGCAAGGCTTTCCGCGTGCTGCTCCAGCCTCTCGACGCCGAAAAGCTCTTCCCTTACCGGCGCCGCATTGTTCCACGGTGGCGATGGAGAGCGATGGCGGAGAGCATAGAGAAGGATCGAGTTCATCTGCTTTTTCCGCCCCAGCGTTCGCCCGCGAGCTGACGGCGGGGACACACCGCGCCTAATATCGATCCGCTCACCTTGGCGTACCTACCTGGGCTCGGCATCCTCCGGACACTCTAAGGGCGTCGGACGAGAAATGGGGAAGTCGATGCCGGTCAGCATGAACGGACGCCTGAAGGTGACCGTTGGTTCCGTGGTTGAGCAGTCATGGCCAATCCTTCTCAAATTTTATGCTTCGCCGGGATCGAAGCGATAGTGGTCGGCGCGACGAAAGCCAGAGCTATCGTCAAATCCTGGTGACGGACGAAGTCAGGCAGCGGCTTGACCTTGCGATGTGACGACCTAGAGGCGGGTCCGCTTTCGGCGGCCTAGCTAAGTGGGCTCCGGGTTCGATTACCGCCAATCTCTGCTGCTCGCTGTCGATAGCATAGATCTCGTCGTGCGTCCTGCGGCCGAACGAAGAGTGCGGGCGAGGCGGTGTAGAAGCCGATCCAGCGACCGAGGACGTCGCGAAAGGGGTCCCTTTTGCGCGGCCGGAACGCGAAGCTCTCGCATACTCTCGAACATCCGTCACTTCGCTGGGTTGTGCTTGTTTGCCCTTGGCTGCGTGGAGAATGTTGGAACCCAGTTCCTCGCCCTCCGCCAGCGTGCCGCCTAACGGCTTGAGAAGCTTTAGCAAAGCGCCTTCACTGCCACGCCGTTCCCACATCTGCTCCCTCAACAGGAACCGGCGGCGGAGCCGACCGGCGCCGCCCTGCTCGGTTCAAGGTCTGCAAGTCCATCCGGGGGAGGTGCATTCATGAAGTGGGAACAAACAGGCCTCATCCGGCGTCTTATGTAATGCCCAACCAATAGAGGGAGATTTCTTCCATGAGACGCATTGCAACAACAGCGGCAGCCGCATTCTTCTTGATGGCGGCACCCGCCTTCGCTGCGCATTGCCCGCAGGATGCGGCAGCAATCGACGCGGCCCTGGCCAAGGTTGAGATCAGCGACGAGGTGAGGGCTGAAGTGACCGCTCTGAGAGACGAAGGAATGCAGCTTCACGAAGCCGGCGATCACGCAGAATCGGAGCGCGTGCTTGCCGAGGCCATGCGCACGCTGCTGATGGCGCTGTAACCGAACAACGCTCCATCCACACCGGCAGGGCGGCTGAAGAGCCGCCCTGTCCCGCTGAGTTCGCTCAGATAGTGACCGTACTGGAGGTCCTCCCCGTCCTCGATCTCAGATCGTTCATGTCGCCGCATCCGACGCCGCCGGCGGCATAGACGCGGACCTGCCCGTCGGTCTCACGGTCGTTGCTTGTCGAGCGGTGCCGCATCTACGGTATCCGGCCGCGGCGCTACGCCCGGTCGGCGTGCCGCACCAGATCTGTATCGGTATAGCCCAGCTCCGCCAGGACCTCTGCCGTATGCTCGCCGAGCAGCGGCGCGGGCCGACGGATGGCGCCGGGCGTCTCGGAGAATTTGAGCGGCAGGCCGATCGCCTTTGTGGCGCCAGCGACCGGATGCTCGACCTCCACGACCATGTCGCGCGCAAGCGCCTGCGGATCGCCGTGCATGGCGCCAATCGAAAGCACCGGTCCGGCCGGAACCTCGGCGGCCTCCAGCACCGTCAGCCACTCGGCGGTGGGGCGGCTTCGGAAGACCAGCGTCAGCCTTTCGACGAGCGCCGCCAGGTTCTCCATCCGAAGCCGGTTGGAGGAAAAGCGCGGATCGTCGGTGAGTTCCGGCGCGCCGATGGCGCGGGCCATGCGCTCCCAGTTCCTCTGGTTGGCTGCCCCGACATTGATCCAGCCGTCGGCGGTGGCGAAAGCCTGGTAGGGCGCGTTGAGCGGATGCGCCGATCCCATCGGGCCGGGCGAGATGCCGGTCGCGAGCGCAATCGCCGACTGCCAGTAAGTGTGGACTATGCCGGCTTCGAACAGCGACGTGTCGACCCGCTGCCCCTCCCCGGTCTGCAAGCGTCGCGCATAGGCCGCGCAGACGCCGAGCGCCGCCAGAATGCCGGCGGTAATGTCGGTCACCGGCGCGCCCACCTTCACCGGCGGCCGGTCCGGCGCTTCTCCGGTGATCGACATGAGCCCCGACATGCCCTGCGCGATCAGGTCGAAGCCGCCGCGATCGGCGTAGGGGCCGCTCCGCCCGAAGCCGGAGATCTCGCAATAGATCAGGCCGGGATTGTCGGCGCTGAGCACGTCGTAGCCGAGGCCGAGACGCTCCATCGTGCCGCGCCGGTAGTTCTCGATGACCACGTCGGCGTCGCGCAGTAGACGGCGGATGATCTCGCGGTCCTGCTCGCCCTTGAGGTCGAGCACGATGCTGCGCTTGTTGCGGTTCAGCATCATGAAGGCGGCGGATTCACCATTGACGTCGGGCGGCAGGAAGCGGCGGCTGTCGTCGCCCTCCGGCTTCTCGACCTTGATTACGTCGGCGCCCAGATCGGCGAGCATCAGCCCGCAGACCGGGCCGGCCATTATGTGCGCCAGCTCGATCACCCTTACGCCGTCGAGCGGGCCCTTCGGGACGTCCATCAGCGGCCCTTCCACTCCGGCCGGCGCTTGCCGAGGAACGCCTCGAGCCCTTCTCGAAAGTCCTCGCTCGTGTAGCACATGGTGATCAGGTCGCT
>CAZARE010000204.1:0-9511 GCA_964487455.1 uncultured Propylenella sp. | reverse complement strand
TTCACCATGGAGGCGATGAAGATGGAGCACGCGGTCGTCGCGCCGCTCAGCGGCGTCGTGGAGACGGTTCGCATCGCTCCCGGTCAGCAGGTGGAGCAGGGCGCCGCTGCGGTGGTTATCCGCCCCGAGACAGCGATGCCGGAACAGGGCGCGCCCGTTGCTTTAGCAGGGCAATGAAGATCGGCGTCGTCCCGTCCTCCCGCGCTGCACCTGTGGAATGAGGGAGCGGATCGGCTCCCGCGATTGTCTGGCCCCTCGGCTCGGTCTAAGCCACTCGCCATGCCGCTTCACCTGCTCAAGCTCTGCGTCGGCGCCGAGTCGATCGAAGACCTGGAGGCGTGGGTCGCGCGCCGCCTGAAGGAGGCGAAGCGTGCCGGTCGCAAGCCGGAGCATTGGCACACGACGCGCATGATCCCCAAGCGCGCCGACGAGATTCTCGACGGCGGCTCTCTCTACTGGGTGATTCGCGGCAACGCGCAGGTTCGGCAGCGCATCACCGCGATTCGCCCGTTCCGCGATAAAGACGGTATCCGCCGCTGCCATCTGGTGCTCGATCCGCAGACGGTCGCCACCGAATGGCTACCGCGCCGGGCCTTCCAGGGCTGGCGCTACCTGAAGCCCGAGGACGCGCCGCGCGATCTTGGCGCCGCGCGCGCCGGCATGCGGCAACTGCCGCCGGAGCTGCGGCGCGATCTGGCCGATCTCGGGTTGCTGTAACGCCCAAGCGCTATGGAGAGCCTCAAACCTCGCCCTGGTGTTGAGGTCGAAGTTCGCAAGCGCAGCGAAGCGAAGATATGCTGCGATGCGGTTCACTCTCACGAGATTTCCTGCGCCTATCGGCTGGAAATTCACGACGTTCCTGCAAGGGGAAGGTTACGCGGCGCTTTGGCACGCCAAGAGCGTCTAGCCCTTGCGCTAACCGCCCCGGGGGCCACATTCTCTGGTGAAATGGTCAAGCGACGCGACATCACATCGCGCCTCGGCTCCGTGGGGCCAGCCGCGTCCACGCGCGCCGACGTCGACGCGTTCCTAGACGAGGCGAAGAAAATCGCACCCGCCGCCGACGCGCGCGGGCGACTCATCTTCGCCCTCGACGCCACGATGAGCCGTCAGCCAACCTGGGACCTGGCCTGTCAACTGCAGGCGGAGATGTTCGACGCCGCCGCGACCGTCGGCGGGCTCTCGGTACAGCTCGTCTACTTCCGCGGCATCGGCGAGAGCCGCGCCTCCACCTGGGTGGCGAACGCCGCCGCCCTCCGGGATCTGATGGTGAAGATCGATTGCCGCGGCGGCCATACCCAGATCCGCAAAGTGCTGACGCATGTGCGCCGCGAGGCGGAGAAGCGGCCGGTCGCCGCGCTTGCCTATGTCGGCGATGCGATGGAGGAAAACCCCGACCATCTCTGCGCGCTGGCCGGCGAGATCGGGCTTTTGGGCGTGCGCGCCTTCATGTTCCACGAGGGCAGGGACGCCGCTGCCGAGCGCACCTTCCGCGAGATCGCCCGGCTGACGGAGGGCGCCTACCTGCCTTTCGATGCGAGCGCCGCCGGACAGCTTAGGACACTGCTGAAGGCCGTCGCCACCTATGCGGCGGGCGGCATGGCGGCGCTGGAGAAGAGCGGCGGCGCGGGAGCGCAGCTGTTGCTTCCGCAGCTGAAGCGATGAACACCCTGCTTCTGCTGCTTGCGGCGGCCGTGGTGCTCGCGCTGATAGCCCGGCACTTCATTAGGACGCCCGTTGAGCGGCTCGCGCAACAACTCCGCATGGCCGGGGGCGGCGCCCTGGTGGCGGCAGGGGTGGGTCTCCTGTTCATGCGGCAGTTCGCGATTGCGCTGCCGGTTGGGGTGGCGGGCCTGATGCTGCTCAGGCGTCACGCCGCTCTGCGCCCCGCCGGGCCGTCCGGCCAGACGTCGAGCGTCAGATCGGCCGGGGTCGAGATGACGCTTGACCACGATAGCGGCGAGATGGACGGCCGTGTCCTGGCAGGCCGGCACGAGGGCCGCAGACTGTCGGAGCTCAGCCAGAACGAGTTGCTTGAGGTGGCCGAGGATATCGGCGCTGATGCAGAGTCCCTACGGCTCCTGGAAAGTTACCTCGACCGCACTCACCCCCGGTGGCGAGAGGACGTGCACGCCGACCAGACACAGCGGAGAAGCGCGCCGCCGGGCGCGGGAGGTATGAGCGCGAAGGAAGCTTATGAGATCCTGGGGCTTGAGCCAGGCGCCAGCGCCGCGGACGTTCGCGATGCGCATCGGCGCCTTATCAAGCAGATGCATCCCGACCGCGGCGGCTCGGCGGCGCTGGCCGCCCAGATCAACGAAGCCAAGGACCGAATTCTGGGTGAGCATCGCTAGCGTCAGTTCGGCATGGGGAGGCAGGCGAAGGACTTGCGCTTGAGCGCCGCACAGGCGGCGCGCGCCTCCTCTACGTCCGAGAACCCGGCGAAGCGCGCGCGATAGAGCGTCTCGCCCCGGTGCTCGAACTCCAGCGTCAGCGGGGCGAGCGAGGCGAGCGTCTCACCCATGCTGTCTCTCGCCTTGTCGATGAGCGAGAGCGCGCCCTCTTCGGTCGGGACCGCGCCGATCTGGATATGCCAGCCTGTCCCGGCAGAGGACCCGGTGTCGACGCCGGGCAGCGCCGCGGCGGCCACGAGATCCTGCTTGCCGGCACGAATCTGCGCGAGCTCCATGATCCGGGCGATCTGTTTCGCCTCGGGCTCGGAGTAACGCGCGGGAGCCGCGAGCTCCGCCACGGCGGTGGCGGCGCCGATGCGCTCGGCGATGGGGTCTTCCTGCTCCTCGAACGGGTCGGTCACGTCGCCCTGGGCGACGGTCTCGACAGTTTCCTTCGCCTTCTCGGCTTCCGCCAGCGCGGCGGCCACGACGTCGCGCGTCGGGCCGGCCGCGGCGTAGCCGAGCAGAACGGCGGATTCGGCTTCGACGGCCGGGCGCGAACGGGGAACGCGGGCGAGCACGGGCCCGGGGCCGGTCTCGACGATCAGCGCGGGCAGGGAGTTCGTGCGCGAGGCCTTCGGCAGGTGCTCGGCGATGAGGTCGCGCATGTGGGCATTCCGGCTGGCGCCGGTGCGGCCGCCCATCACCACGGCAACGATATGCCGGCCGTCGCGGCGCACGCTGGTGACGAGGTTGTAGCCGGAGGCCCGGGTGTAGCCGGTCTTGATCCCGTCGACGCCGGCGACCGCGCCAAGCAGGCGGTTGTGGTTGCGATAGCGCGCCCCGCCATAGGAGAAGCTGCGCGTGGAAAAGTACTTGTAATAACTCGGGAACCGGTCCTGCACCGCGCGCCCCAGCAGGACCATGTCCCGTGCCGTGGTCACCTGGGCGGAATCGGGCAGGCCGTGCGGGTTGCGGAAGGTGGTGCTCTTCATGCCGAGCGCCCGGGCGGTACGGGTCATGCGGACGGCGAATTCCGACACGCTGCCGCTCACGTTCTCCGCGACGACCACCGCCGCATCGTTGGCGGATTTCGTGGTCAAAGCCAGGATGGCGTCCTCCACCTTGATGGTGGAGCCGGCCTTCAGCCCGAGCTTCGACGGCGCCTGTTTGGCGGCGTTGGCGGAGACCCGCAGGGGGCTGGTCAGCGTGAGGCGCTTGGCCTCCAGCTCCTCGAAGAGGATGTAGAGCGTCATGATCTTGGTGAGCGACGCCGGGTAGCGCCTGGCGTCCGCATGGCGGGCGAACAGCGCTTTGCCGGAGTTGGCGTCGTAGACGATGGCGGCGTACTTCTCGTTGGCCGCCGCCGGCGCGGCCAATCCGGCCAATGTCAGGAGAACGAGAACGAACGGAAGGAGACGGAATGGACCGATACGCAACGCGGAACGCCTCTTCACGACTGACCCCTTGAACTGCCCCGGAGCCCACGGTCGCCGTGGTGCCCCCCGAGAGCGATGGTTTCCCCTAGCTAAAAATCACGGCGTTACGATTCGGTAAAATATTGGCCGTTAAGTGGCTTTCTTGGTCAATGTTGCAGTGCAAAAAGATTCTTGCAATGTTTGCTGCAGTGCATATATTTGGTTTGGACCCGCCCCGAGAGCGGACGATCCGAGACTTCGAGAGAGGATGGATACGACATGATCAATGGGTTTGACGACGTCGAGAAGGCCGGACGCGCGAACTGGCACCGCACGCTTGAGAGCTACAGCGCGCTGTCGCGCGGGTGGCAGACGCTTGCCGACGAGACCGCGGACTATTCCAAGAAGTCGTTCGAGGCCGGCACCGAGCATCTTGAGAAGCTGCTCGCCGCCAAGTCGCTCGACGTCGCCGTCGAGGCGCAGAGCGAATTCGTGCGCGCTTCCTACGAGAAGGCGATGGGGCAGGCCGCCCGCTTCGGCGAGATCTATCTCGACCTGGTGCGCGACGCGAGCAAGCCGTTCGAGGGCCTGGTGCCGACCCCGACCAAGTAAGCCGCTTGTCATATGTCTTTTTGAGCGCCCGGTCACCGACCGGGCGTTTCGATTCTGTGGGCACAATTTGCCGCCGGGTCGCACGACGCGCCGCAGCCCCCTGACAATGGCGGCCGAAGCGCCTAAATTATGCCGGTGCAGATCCGGAACGCGGCATGGCAAGAGACCCAAGGAAAGACAATGGCGGGAGGCCCGGTTCCGGCACCGCGGTGGTCACCAAGACCCGGCCCAAGACGAAGCGGCCGAACCTCTACCGCGTCCTCTTGCTCAACGACGACTATACGCCGATGGAGTTTGTCGTACTTGTGATCATGCGTTTCTTCGGAAAGACTCAGGACGACGCCACCCGCATCATGCTGCACGTTCACAATCACGGTGTCGGCGAATGCGGGGTCTTCACATATGAGGTCGCGGAGACCAAAGTAACGCAGGTTATGGACTTTGCGCGGAAACACCAGCATCCGCTGCAATGCGTGATGGAAAAGACGTGACGACAGGGGGAGCTATCGCCCAACGGCAGCGGACGGCATATCCCGTCCCGGGCGCAACAAAGAGCCAGGTCGACCGCGCCGCTCGGCCGGCCGTTAAAGAAGGTGAGGTCTGACGTGCCGACGTTCTCCCGCTCCCTGGAAATGGCGCTCCACAAGGCGCTCAGCCTGGCAAGCGAACGCGACCAGGAATTCGCAACGCTGGAGCATCTCCTGCTCGCGCTGGCCGACGACAAGGACGCCGCGGCGGTCATGCGCGCCTGCAACGTCGACCTGGACAAGCTGAGGGCGGACCTCAACGAGTACATCGACTCCGAATTGTCGAACCTGGTGAGCGTCGACGGCGACGAGGCCAAGCCGACCGCCGGCTTCCAGCGCGTCATTCAGCGGGCCGTGATTCACGTTCAGTCCTCCGGGCGTGAGGAGGTGACCGGCGCCAATGTGCTTGTCGCCATCTTCGCGGAGCGGGAGAGTCATGCGGCGTTCTTCCTGCAGGAGCAGGACATGACCCGCTACGACGCAGTCAATTACATATCGCACGGCATCGCTAAGCGCCCCGGCGCCGACGAGATCCGTCCGGCGCGAGGCGTGCGCGAGGAGGGCGGTCGGGAGGCCGACGAAGCGGAGGAGGGCGGCAGCGGCAAGGAAAGCGCGCTCGACGCCTGGTGTATCAATTTGAATGCCAAGGCGCGCGCCGGCAAGATCGATCCCCTGATCGGCCGCGAGATCGAGTTGAAGCGCACCATTCAGGTCCTCTGCCGGCGCGCCAAGAACAACCCGCTCTATGTCGGCGACCCCGGTGTCGGAAAGACTGCCATCGCGGAGGGGCTTGCCAAGAACATCGTGGAAGGCGACGTGCCCGATGTGCTCGCTGGCGCGACCATCTTCACGCTCGACATGGGCGCGCTGCTCGCCGGCACGCGCTATCGCGGCGACTTCGAGGAGCGCCTGAAGCAGGTCATCAAGGAGCTTGAGGCGCACGAGAACGCCATCATGTTCATTGACGAGATCCACACTGTGATCGGCGCCGGCGCGACCTCCGGCGGCGCGATGGACGCGTCGAACCTGCTGAAGCCGGCGCTCGCTGCGGGAAACCTGCGCTGCATCGGCTCGACGACCTACAAGGAGTACCGGCAGTTCTTCGAGAAGGACCGCGCTCTCGTCCGCCGCTTCCAGAAGATCGACGTGAACGAGCCCTCGCTGCCGGATGCCATCGAGATTCTGAAGGGCCTAAAGCCGTACTACGAGGAGCATCACAAGGTCCGCTACACCAACGAGGCCATCAAGTCGGCGGTTGAGCTGTCTGCCCGCTACATCAACGACCGCAAGCTGCCGGACAAGGCCATCGATGTGATCGACGAATCGGGAGCATCGCAGAAGCTGCTGCCGCTGGCGCGGCGCAAGAAGACCATCGGCATAAAGGATGTCGAGGCAACCATCGCGACGATGGCGCGCATCCCGCCGAAATCCGTGTCCAAGGACGATGCCGAGGTGCTGCAGCACATCGACGCGAACCTGAAGCGCGTGGTGTTCGGACAGGAAAAGGCGATCGAAGCTCTGTCGTCGGCAATCAAGCTTGCCCGCGCGGGGCTGCGCGAGCCCGAAAAGCCGATCGGTTGCTACCTCTTTTCCGGCCCGACCGGCGTCGGCAAGACCGAGGTCGCGCGCCAGCTCGCCGATCTGATGGGCGTCAGGCTGCTGCGCTTCGACATGTCGGAATATATGGAGCGGCATACGGTGTCGCGGCTCATTGGCGCTCCGCCTGGCTATGTCGGCTTCGACCAGGGCGGTCTCCTGACCGACGGCGTCGACCAGACGCCGCACTGCGTCCTGCTGCTCGACGAGATTGAGAAGGCGCACCCCGACCTGTTCAACATCCTCCTGCAGGTGATGGATCATGGAAAGCTCACCGATCACAACGGCAAGCAGGTCGACTTCCGCAACGTCATCCTCATCATGACGACCAATGCCGGGGCCGCCGAGATGGCCAAGGCGGCGATCGGCTTCGCGCACTCGCGCCGCACTGGCGATGACGAGGAAGCGATCAATCGGCTCTTCACCCCAGAGTTCCGCAACCGGCTCGACGCCACCATCGCCTTCGACGCGCTGCCGCCGCCGGTCGTCCACCGGGTGGTGGAGAAGTTCGTGCTGCAGCTGGAGGCGCAGCTCGCCGACCGTGGCGTCACCTTCGAGCTCGACGAGAAAGCGACGCATTGGCTCGCCGAGCGCGGCTACGACGAGCGCATGGGCGCGCGCCCGCTCGGGCGGCTCATCCAGGAGGAGATCAAGCGGCCGCTCGCCGACGAGGTGCTGTTCGGCAAGCTGCAGAAGGGCGGCATCGTCAAGGTGTCGGTGGAAGAGTCGCCGGAAGGCGGCACGCGGCTGAAGCTCGAGTCGATCCCGGACGAGAACGCGACACACAAGGAACGGCCGAAGAGCGCCCGCCCGAAGATGGGCCGCAAGCCGAAGAGCCCTCCGAAGAGCGGGCCGAAGGGCGGCGGCTCGGTGCCGAGCGTCCCGCTCAAGGCCTGACGCCGGCCTCCTCCATTGGTTGAATCCGCTCCGACGCCGCACTAGTTTCGCCGACGTCGGAAATGCGGAGTGATTCCCATTAGGTGGGAATGGAAGGACGGCAGCGGGCTGCAGCGGGGCAGCAAGGATGGCGACATCGCCATCCCAGGCTTTCCCGTGCTCGGACGGCTGGCGGACAAGCCTTGCGGACGCGTAGACATCACCGCCCGCATCGAGAAGGGGGAGCCCGTCATCCGCTTCGTTTTCACGCCCTCCGAGCCACTGCCGGATGGTTGCTGCCGGGCCTATGGATGGATCCAGCATGAATGCTCGCGCGGCGGCTGGCGGTTCGACAACGGGAGCGAGAGCGGCCGCTGGGGCGCCCCGAGCGATCCGGGCCTCGATCCGCAGGGGAGCAACGAGGGCGAGCGCTGGGACCCCAACCCCTGGTACGGCGGCACCGGCAACGTGAAGGAGGAGCGGGCGCGGCGCATTCGCGAGGAGGTGCCGGAGGCGGAGCAGGCGGACGCGCTCGATCGGCTGAACCAGGATTTCGAGCGGAAGCCCGAGCCGCAGACGACGATCCAGGACCGTCCGGGCGGGCCCTCAGGTTTCATCACGCAGCTCGTGTGCGTGGAGAGCGGCAAGGTCGCCTTCCAGTATCGCTGGCTGGTGTACCGCGAGCGGGGGGAAGTGCCGCTGCGCTTCGTCGGCGCCGCCGGCGACAACCTCACGATCATCCCCTGAGGTACGGGCGCGTCGGTCTTCGATTTTCTGCCGTCCCCGGCTCGCATCGCAATCGGATAAGGCGCCGTCCCGCCCGCCGAGTAGGGCGGTTGCGGCCGCGCCACATCTGCTAGAAGCAGGTGCCGGGGCGGCCTTTGGTGCCGCCTCCTCGCAGGCGGGAGCGATGCAGCCGAGCCCAGCGCCAGCGCCGCGCGCAGCATGCCACAACGTCGTCGCCTGCCGCGGCGGCGAGCGGACCGGCATTGAGGCGCGGCCGCTGCCGGCGCCGGGCGCCGGCGAGATGCTGCTTCGCCTCAACGTGGTCGGGTTCTGCGGCACCGATCTCTTCAAGCTCAAGACGGGCGCCGCCCCGGCGGGCGCCGTGCTCGGGCACGAGCTGGTCGGCACTGTCGCGGCTCTTGGGGAGGACGTGGAGGCGTTCGCACTCGGTGACCGGATCGTCGTCCCGCACCACGTACCGTGCGGCGAATGCCCGCTCTGTCGCCGCGGCGCGGAGACCATGTGCGCGGCCTTCAAGGAGAATCTGCTGGAGCCGGGCGGCTTCGCCGACTGGATTCTGGTCCGCGCCCGCGCTGTGGAGCATGCCGCGCGCAAGCTGCCGGATGGCCTCTCCGACGAGAGCGCCGTGTTCATGGAGCCCGCCGCCTGCGTGCTGCGCGGCATCGACCGCTCCGGATTGGGTGAGGACGGGAGCGCATTGGTGCTCGGCGCCGGCAGCATGGGGCTCCTGCATCTCCTCGTGCTTCGCGCCGCGTTCCCGGGAATTGGCGTGGTCATGGTCGATCCCGACGGCGAGCGTCTGCGGTTGGCCGAGAAGCTTGGCGCCGCAAAGACCGCCGCTCCGGGCCAGGCCGCGCTCGAGGCGATCCGCGCGCTTTCGCACGGCATCGGAGCCGACGCCGTCTTCGACACGGTCGGCGGCGAGCCGGCGCTGGAGGCCGGCGTCGCGCTCACTCGCCCTGGCGGCACTTTGGTCCTCTTCGCGCACGCGCCTGCGGAGGAGCGCTCGGCGCTCGACCTCAACGCGCTCTTCAAGAGCGAGCGGCGGATCGTCGCCACCTATTCGGGCGCATTGGATGAGCAGCGGCGTGTGTTCGAGATGCTGTGTTCCGGCCTGCTCGACCCGTTGCCGCTCGTGACCCACAAGATGCCGCTCGACGATTTCGAAGAGGGCGTTGCCCTGGTTGTCGGTCGGAAGGCGCTCAAGGTCCTCTTCACGCCCTCGCGCGGCGCGGCATGAGCATGCGCACGCTTCGTAGCCCGCATGACGCGAAGCGAAATGCGGGGCGGCGCTTCCCCCGGATTGCGCGCCTGCGGCGCTCCATCCGGGCTACGGGAGGCG
>CAZARE010000203.1:0-2878 GCA_964487455.1 uncultured Propylenella sp. | reverse complement strand
TGGCCCGGATCGACCACGATCGTTCCCGGTTCCTCGCCGGTCGGATCGCGAACGATCTGCCGCCGGTACTGCATCGGAATATCGGAGAGCTTTACCGGCTTGACCTGGAACGGCTCGTTCGTCGTGGGAACAAGGAGGCCCGAGCCCTCACCCGGCGCGTAGGCAAGCGGCCCGCCTGCCATCGTGCAAGCGCCGAGACCGAGGCATATCGCTCCGGCGATGAAATAGCGTCTGTCCACCGAGTTGCTCCCCAAACAAGCTTGGCGGCGACAGTCCGCCGGTTGCGAATGCCGCGCCCAACCCTCTCTATCAGATTACGCTACTCGACAGTAGCAAGGCAATTCGGGTAATTCTCGGCCCGCCATGCAAATCGTCGGCGTTGCAGGCCTGCCACTGTGCCCCGCGCGCAGGGATCAGGCCTCCGGCTCGCCCCAAAGCTCCTCCAGGCGTTGTGGCCGGCCGCACCCAAACTTGTAGAACTGATAGCGGGCGCTGTTCGTCTTGTAATAGTCCTGGTGGTAATCCTCCGCCGGGTAGAACGTCTGCTCGGGGAGGATCTGGGTCGCAACCGGCTTCCCGAAGCCGTCTTCCACCTCGGCCTTCCTCGCCGCCGCCAGCTGCCGCTCGCCGTCGTTGCCGGCGAAGACCGCGCTGAGATACTGCGTGCCCTTGTCGCAGAACTGGCCGCGGGCGTCGAACGGGTCGATATTGCGCCAGAAGACGTCGAGGAGCTCGGCATAGCTCACGCGCTCCGGGTCGTATTCCACCTCGACCGCCTCGAAATGCCCAGTGGCGCCCGACGAGACCTTCGTATAGGTCGCCTCGTCCGCCTCGCCGCCGATATAGCCGGACACGACGGACAGGACGCCTGGCACCTTCTCGTAGACCTCCTCCATGCACCAGAAGCAGCCTCCGGCGAAGTGGGCTCTTTCAGCCGCGCCGGCGGCTCCGACCGCTCCCGCAAGCGCCACCGCGAGTGCGATCGCGGCGAGCCCTCTGGCAAACCAGCCCATCACGGATCTCCCTTCTAGAGGTCGCCTGACAATCGTCGGCGGTCGCGGCTGCGGCAAGTCCCCCCAACGCGAACGTGATGCGCCGCGAGGCGGCAAGTGCGACGCCGGCCGGATGCCGGTGGCCGGATTGGGCCTGCCTGGAAACCGGATGCTAAGCACGATCGCACCGGCACGCCTGCACGGCCTTGCACGCGGTCGCGATACGCATTCGAACGAATGCATTCGAACCAATCGTCGCCATCATTCTTAACCTGCCTCCGCCACCACCATTCCAAGACAATGGCAGGACTGCGGATCGCAGTCCGCGGTGCGATCCCGAAGAGAGCTGGAGGCGTTCATGCTGATCGGCGACGTGCTTGTTGCTCAGAACCTGGTGACGCCGGAGGACATTGAGGCGGCGCTAGAACGGCAGCGCAGCCAGGGCGGCATCCTTGGTGAGCACCTGATCGCCATGGGGAAGCTCGACCCGGCCGATCTGGAGCGGGTGATGCGAAGCTCGCCCCCCTCGCCGCGCAACATCGAGGAGACGGGGCTCGATCTCTCCGACCTGCTGAACCTGGTGGCGAAGGCCATGTACTCCGGCGCGGAGATGCCCTCCGTGATCGGCGGCATCCTGAAGCTGCCGCAGCGGGTCATCCAGCTGGTGCTCGACGAGGCGAAGGAGCGCAAGATGGTCGACGTCCTCGGCGCATCGGGCGCCGCGGTGACGTCGGAGCTGCGCTTTGCGCTGACGGAGAAGGGGCGCCAATGGGCCGGAGATGCCCTGGCGCAGAACCAGTATATCGGTCCGGCCCCGGTTCCCCTGGAGGCGCTTGTCGAGCGAATCCAGCGCCAGCGTATCACGAACGAGCGGGTGGACCAGGCGGCTGTCAAGAAAGTCTTCGGCGACATGATCGTCTCGGAGGATTTCATCCACCGGATCGGGCCGGCGATCAACTCGGGACGCTCTATCCTGCTCTACGGCCCGCCGGGCAACGGCAAGACCTCGGTGGCGGAGCGGATCGGCTCGATCTTCAGCGACACCATCTACATTCCCTACTGCTTCGAGGTCGAAGGACAGATCATCAAGATCTTCGATTCCAGCGTTCACAAGCGCATCGAACGCAACGCCGAAGGCGCCACGCGCGGGACCACCCTGCGTCGCGAGAACTTCGACCAGCGCTGGGTCGCCTGCCGCCGGCCCTTCATTGTCACGGGCGGCGAGCTGACGCTGGAGATGCTCGACCTCAGCTTCAACGCGCAGGCCAAGTTCTACGAGGCGCCGCTCCACATAAAGGCGCTCGGCGGCATCTTCGCCATCGACGATTTCGGCCGCCAGCTCATCAGTCCGGAGGCGTTGCTCAACCGTTGGATTGTACCGCTCGAGAGCCGGGTGGAATATCTCAAGCTACACACCGGCAAGAGCTTCTCGCTGCCGTTCGACGAGCTCGTCGTGTTCTCCACCAACCTCGCGCCGCGCGACCTGATGGACCCGGCGTTCCTGCGCCGCATCCCCTACAAGCTTGAGGTCGGAGGCCCCACCCCGGAAGAGTTCCGCCGCATCTTCAAGATCGTCGCGCGGGTCTTCGAGATGGACGCCTCCGACGAAATCGTGGAATTCGTGATCCGCCATCTGACGGTCGAGAACGACTTCCCTCTCGCCAGCTACCAGCCCAAGTTCCTCATCGACCAGGTGCGCGCCGCCTGCAAGTTCGAAGGCATCGCACCGCAATTCCGCAAGGAACTGGTGGTGACGGCGCTTGCAAACCTGTTCACCAAGGATTCGCCCGGCTTCCGGGGAGACGCCCAGGAGGCCGCGCCCGCGCGCCAGCGCGCGGCATAGGGAGAGCGGCGGCTTTATCCCGGTTCGGCGGTTCTTGGCTTGG
>CAZARE010000202.1:0-4494 GCA_964487455.1 uncultured Propylenella sp. | reverse complement strand
AGATGGGCTTCGCGCGGCAGGTGGCGAACCGCGTCATCTTCATGGATGTCGGGCAGATCATCGAGCAGAACGAGCCGGAGGAGATCTTCAACAATCCGCGCCATGAGCGCACCAAGATGTTCCTCAGCCAGATCTTGCACTGAGCGCTATTCGGCGGCTGGAATCCGGCTCTTCGCATCGTGTGACGCGTCAGCGCCGCCGCCTCGCGGCGAGCAGCCCGATATAGTGCTGCGCCACCGTGGCGGCGGCGATCGCCGTGATGTCGTCATGGTCGTACGGCGGCGACACCTCCACCACGTCGCCGCCGACGAAGTCGACGTCGCCGAGCCCGGCAAGCGCCATCAGCGCCTCGGCCGATGAGAGCCCGCCGGCGACCGGGGTGCCGGTGCCCGGCGCGAAGGCCGGATCTAGGCAGTCGATGTCGAAGGTGAGATAGGCCGGCATCTCGCCCACCCTGTCGCGGATGCGCTTCGCCACGGCGTCCGGCGAGAGCCTGTGCACGTCATAGGCCGACAGCACCTCGATGCCGCAATCCTCCGGCGCCTGGGTACGGACGCCGACCTGGATGCAGTGGTCGGGATTGACGATGCCCTGCCGTACCGCGCGGCCGACGAATGTGCCGTGCGACAGCTTCTTTCCGTCGTCGGGCCAGGTGTCCTGGTGCGCATCGAACTGCACGAGCGCCAGCGGCCCGTACTTGGCCGCGTGCGCCTTGATGAGCGGCCAGGTGATGAAATGGTCGCCGCCGAGCGCCAGGAGATGCACGTCGGACTCCAGGACGCGCCGCGCCTCCGCCTCGATCGCGTCGGGGATGCTCATCGGATTGTGCAGGTCAAGCGCCGCATCGCCGCAATCGACGGCGGCCAGGTCGGCGAAGATGTCGAAGCCGAACGGATATTGCGGATCGCCGTCGAAGATTGCCGAGGCGCGGCGGATGGCCTGCGGGCCGAAGCGCGCCCCCGGCCGGTTCGTCACGGTGACGTCGAGCGGCACGCCGAGGATGGCGAGATCGATGCCCGTCAGATCGCGCGAGTAGCGGCGCCGCATGAAGGAGAGAGCGCCCGCATAGGTCGGGTCCTCGGCGCCGCCCTTCAGCGTGGCGGAGCGGAACGCGTGGTCGATCGGAGGTTTCCCAGGCGCCTCGGCCATCATGGCGCCTTCGATAGTCTCAACCCCGCGGGGAGGGAAGGGGACACGGTCCTCTCCCGCCCGGAAGGGCACTGAGAGTTCGAGGCGGCGACGTCCTTAGCAGGTCGGTCTGCTCGGTTGCTCCAGGGCGTTTTGGTGCTTGGCGTACTCGATCGCCACGCCGGCGCGGCACGCTTCCTGCGCAATCTGCTCGGAGATGTCCGATTCGCGCACCGACAAGGGGGTCGAAGACACGATCCGCCGTGCAAATTCGTCGGCCCAAATCACGCTTTTCCGCGCCTTTGCACGCCTGACGCCTGCCTCGATGATGGATTGGAACTGCTTGTGCATGGACCCTCCATTAGCGGAGACCAATGGCACGATTGTGACAGACGCAAGGCTCTTCTACGTCTGATGGCTGCCGAACTGTGAAGCGTTGCGTTCGGATTTAGCGAATCGCGATGAGGGTGCGCACGAACGAAGCGGGCGATGGCGCCCGCTTTCAATGTGTTTCGTTTTCGCCGGGCTTTAGCGCTTCGAGAACTGGAAGCTCCGCCGCGCCTTGCGTCGGCCATACTTCTTGCGCTCCACAACCCGCGCGTCGCGGGTAAGGAAGCCGTTGCGCTTCAGGACCGGGCGCAGCTCCGGCTCGTAATAGGTCAGCGCTTTCGAGATGCCGTGGCGGAGCGCGCCGGCCTGGCCAGACAGCCCGCCGCCCGAGACCGTGGCCATGACGTCGTATTGGCCGTTGCGGTCGGTCAGCATGATCGGCTGGCGGATGATCATCTGCAGCACCGGCCGGCCGAAATATTCGGTGTATTCCTTCTCGTTGACGACGATGCGCCCGGAGCCGGGCTTCACCCAGACGCGCGCCACCGCGTCCTTGCGCTTGCCCGTGGCATAGGCGCGGCCGTGCCGGTCGAGCTTCTGCACATGCACAGGCGCTTCTGGCTGGGGGGTCGTGTCTGCGCCGGTCAGCGCGCCGAGATCTTCGAGTGACTGGGCCATATCAGAATACCCTGACGTTCTTCTTGGAGAGGGTGGCGATGTCCAGAACCTCCGGCTGCTGCGCCGCGTGCGGGTGCTCGGGGCCGGCATAGACTCTGAGGTTCTTCAGCTGCTGCCGGCCGAGCGGGCCGCGCGGCAGCATCCGCTCCACCGCCTTCTCGACGATGCGCTCCGGGAATCGCCCCTCAATCACTTGGCGCGCCGTGCGGCTCTTGATGCCGCCGGGCCAGCCGGTGTGCCGGTGATAGGTCTTCTGGTCGAGCTTGCGCCCGGTCAGAACGACCTTTTCGGCGTTGATCACGATGACATTGTCGCCCGTATCGACATGCGGCGTGTAGGTTGGCCGGTGCTTGCCGCGGAGACGCATGGCGATCAGCGCGGCGAGGCGGCCCACAATGAGGTTCTCGGCGTCGACGAGAACCCACTTCTTCTCCACCTCCGCCGGCTTTGCGGAATAGGTTTTCATGCTTTCGTCTCTGCGAAGGGTTTTCGGAAAAACTGAGGGCCGGCTCCACCGTCCGACCCGGCAGGCAGATAAGGGGGCGGCTTCCGTCTGTCAACTGAAGTCTCAAAGAAAAAGCCTGAAAATCAGCGGGTTATAGTGATGGTATTATCATACCGCAGCGTGGGGCGGGATGGAGTATGTAACAGTCGCGTGCGCCACCGGCTCGGTGCGTCCATGCGCGGCGATCAGGACCTCCATGACGGCCAGCCGCTTCCCCAGCTTGAGAACCCGGCAGGTGGCGAGGAGCGGGCCGGGCGGCGGCTTGCGCAGGAAATTGATGGAAACGTTGGTGGTTACGGCGAGCGCCACCGGGCCGATATGGGCCAGGATTGCCGTATAGGCGGCAAGGTCGGCAAGGGAGAAGAGGGTAGGGCCGGAGACCGTGCCCCCCGGCCTCAGATGCTGCTCAGCCGTGTCGAGCTTCACCACCGCTTCGCCGGGCGCCACCGAAACCACCGAGAAGACGCGCCCTTCCCGATGGAGCTGCGGGAACTCGCGATCGAGGAACGCGGTGAGTTCCGCGACCGTCATGATTGGCTTCATGGGAGGCTTCGCTTGTGGAATGTCGCCCAGGCAGGTAGCAGAATTGCATGATGGTAGGAAACTGCGGAGAAGCGCGATGGCCGTCCGTCTTTGGCTTGTTCTTCTGAGCTTTCTTGCCGCGCAGCCGGCGTTTGCGCAGACCGCTTTATCGGATGTGGAGCTGACGACCGCGCGCGTGGAGACGGTCATCGCGGCCTATCCGCTTATGCGGGTGCGCATGGAGGAGCTCGACTCTGAGTTCGAGGGGTCCGCCGATGCTGGCGCGGCCGCTTCGAGCCTGCAGACGCTTGCGCTTGCAGGGGGTGTCAGCGGTGCGCTCAACTCCGCCGCTGCCGAGAACGGTTTCGCTGATTTCATGGACTGGGTGACGACCACCCACGCCGTCTTTCTGGCGCACGCGTTCGCGCAGGATGGCGGAATGGATGCTCAGGTCCAGGATGCGCTTGACAATATCGACAGGCAGCCCGGCCTTTCCGCCGCGCAGAAGGAGCAGATGAAGGCCATGATCCTTCAGTCGATGGGCGTCATTGAGCAGGTGCGCCCGCCGGACGGGCACATCGCTGCGGTCGCCCCCTACCACGATCAGATCGAGCAGATGCTGCGGGAGTAGGGCGATATGGCGCTGGCGCAAACGCAATCGCGGGCGCAACCCGAACGAAGTCCGGTGCGAGTAGAGGCGGATGCGGGCGTCCGGCGTATCACGCTTGCGAACCCGCCCGCTAACGCGCTTTCGGAGGCCGTGCTCGATACCCTGCAGGCTGCGCTCGATGCTGCCAGCGACGACGGCGTCCGCGTGTTGGTCATCGCCGCGGAAGGTAAGCTGTTCAGCGGCGGCCACGACCTGAAGGAGATGACCTCTCACAGGGGCGAGGCGGATGGCGGCCGGGCCTACTTCGAGGACGTGTTCGGGCGTTGCTCGCGGCTCATGCAGTCGATCATGGCGCTTCCGAAACCGGTCGTTGCCGAGGTGGGTGGCGTCGCGACGGCGGCCGGCTGTCAGCTCGTTGCGAGCTGCGACATCGTCGTTGCCTCAGCGCTGGCGCGCTTCGGCGTCAACGGCATCGACCTTGGCCTCTTCTGTTCTACTCCCATGGTCGCATTGTCGCGGAATATCAGCCCCAAGGCCGCCCTCGATATGCTGATGACGGGCGAGATGATCGATGCGGATCGGGCGCTTGCCGCCGGGCTGGTCAGCCGCATCGCGCAACCTGAGAATCTGCGTGCGGAAACGAACAAGGTCGTGGAGCGTCTGCTCGCCCGGCCGGCCCGCGTCCTGGCGCTTGGCAAGAAGGCGTTCTACGAGCAGCTCC
>CAZARE010000201.1:0-4120 GCA_964487455.1 uncultured Propylenella sp. | reverse complement strand
TAGGGCCCGCTGAGCGAGCTCGGCGCCTTGGAGAAGATCACGGGCTCTGCCGGTATCGGCTGGCCCGCCTCAGCGGCGTGGTCCGCATAGTTGAGGCCGATGGCGATGAAATGCCCGGTGCGCGCCAGGGGCGGCCCGAGCCGCGGATTGCCTTCGACCGCCGGCAGACGCTCCGGGTCGAGACGTGACAGCCGGTCGGTGAGATCGAACGTCATCCGCTCCGGGCGGAAATCCTCGACCTCGCCGGAGAGGTCACGAAGTTGACCGTTCGCGTCGATGAGGCCGGGTTTCTCGGCACCCTTCGCGCCGTGGCGGACCAGTTTCATGACGAGCCTTTGCCTGGATTGCGGAGGCGTTCAGATCGCATTGCTATCGGCCTCCGCGCAAGCGTGGGGACGGGATTCTGCGCGATGAAATCTCGTCCGTGGGCCATTTACCGCAGCGACGCCGGGCCGATCCGCGGCTGTGGCCCTCGATCATACGGCTTTCCCCGTCACCCAAGTCACCGGCGGGACCCGGGCGGCGACCGCGGTTTGAGCGACCGCCCGGGAGATTGCGGCAACGGCACGCCTCGGCTATCGCTCCCGGTTCGCCTCGAGCCCCTTGCAATGACCGGCACTCCCACCTTCGGCGACATCCTCGCAGCGCAGCAGCGCATCCGCGATGAAGCGGTTCGCACGCCCCTTCTCTGCTCGCCGTTCCTCTCCGAGCGGTTGCGCGCGCGCGTGTTCCTCAAGCCGGAATGCCTGCAGCGCACCGGCTCCTTCAAGTTCCGTGGCGCCTGGAACGCCATCCAGGCGCTCGGCGCGGAGGCGCGGGAGCGGGGCGTGGTCGCGGAATCGTCAGGCAATCATGCCCAGGGCGTCGCCGAGGCGGCGCGGCTTGTGGGCGCTCGCGCGACCATCGTCATGCCCACCGACGCGCCGGAGCTGAAGCAGCGGCGAACGGAACGGAGCGGCGGCCGGATCGTCGAATTCGACCGGGCAACGGAAGACCGCAACGCGATTTTCGCCCGTGTTGTCGAGGAGCTGGGAGCTGCGGTCGTCCACCCGTTCAACGATCCCTTCGTGATCGCCGGGCAGGGTACCGTCGGACTGGAGATCGCCGAGGATTGCACGGCGCTCGGCGTCGAGCCGGAGATCGTCGTGGTGCCATGCGGCGGCGGCGGGCTCACCGCCGGCGTCACGCTGGCGGTCACCGAGCGGTTTCCCGCCGCAAGGGTCTATGCGGCCGAGCCTGAAGGCTTTGACGACTACGCCCGTTCGCTGGCGAGCGGCGCGCGCGAGCGCAACGCCCGGCGGAGCGGCTCAATCTGCGATGCGCTGCTGGTGCCCGAGCCGGGCCCTATCGGTTGGGAGATCAACAAAAAGCGGCTCGCGGGCGGGCTTGTCGTAAGCGACGCGAAGGCGCTCCTGGCCGTTGGGCTATGCTTCGACGAGCTGCGGCTGGTGGTGGAGCCGGGCGGCGCGGTCGGGCTCGCCGCGCTGCTCGCCGGCAGGCTCAAGGCGGAAGGGCAAACGGTGGTGGTGGTGCTCTCCGGGGGCAATATCGGAGACGAAGTGCTGGCGGAGGGCCTCCGCGCTTATCGATCCGATGCCGTGTCGCGCAGCCGGTAGCCTGTCCCGCCGGGCCCAGCGCCGTCCCCGCCGTGCGCTGCGCCGTCCCCGACAGGAACGACGGTGATTTCGGGCGCGCCGCCGGCGAGGCTGGCGGCAAGCGTCTGGAGCTCGCGCCGCGCGCGATCGGCAAGGGCGAAGCGCCGCGCCTTATCGTCGCCTTCCTCGTCGGCCGCCGCCCCCTCGACGGCGATATCAAGCGACATGGCGATATGGCGCAGCTCGTCGGCTATGCTTTCCGGGCGCAGCTGGTCGCGCACCCCGTCCATGGTCGCCGCGATGCGCTGCAGCGAGCTCAACAGCGTCAGCGTGTCCTGCGGCTGGGAGCGCCGGCGGTACTCGTCGAGGAACGCGCGTCCTTTTGAGGTTGAGGAGAGTGCTTCAAGAAGACCGGAATACTCGGTTTCGGTGATAGATCCGGAGAATATTTGTGGGGGCATGCCGACTGTCCCAATACGCAACAAACCGTTCGGGCGGGCACAGTCGCGGAAAACGCTTTAGAAAAGGCTACCGAGACTTGCGCTGCGAGAGCGGCGGTTTCGCGCTCAGCCCCAGAGCTCCGGCTCCGGTGGCTCCACCAAGCCGCCGGAGTAACGCAGCCCAGGCGTCCGGTCGCGGGCAAGCAGCAGGGGACCGTCGAGATCGGCGATGTCGGCGTCCTGCGCAAGCAGCACAGCTGGCGCGGCGGCAAGCGAGGTGGAGACCATGCAGCCGACCATGATCTTGAGGCCGCTCTGGCGTGCGCTGCGCATAAGCTCTAGCGCTTCGGTGAAGCCGCCCGCCTTGTCGAGCTTGACGTTCACACCGTCATACTTGCCGGCCAGCGCTTCGAGGTCGGCGGCCACGTGGACGCTCTCGTCGGCGTAGATCGGAACAGGTCGCTCTCTGTCGCGCAGAATCTCGTCGGCATCGGCCGGGAGCGGCTGCTCAACAAGCTCGACGCCCGCCTCCGCGCAGGCGCGCATGTTGCCGGCAAAATTCCGCTCGTCCCAGGCCTCGTTCGCATCCACGATCAGCCGCGCATCGGGGACGGCTTGGCGTACGGCCGCGATGCGCGCGGGATCGCCGTCGCCGCCGAGCTTCAGTTTCAGGAGCGGCCAGCCGCTTGCAAGCGCCGCCTCGGCCATAGCGCCCGGGTCATCGAGGCTCAGCGTATAGGCTGTGACCACCGGTCGCAGCGGCCGAAGGCCGGCGCTTTTCCACACCGGCATGCCGTCGCGCTTGGCCGCCAAATCCCATAGCGCGCAGTCGAGCGCGTTGCGCGCCGCGCCCGCCGGCAGCCAGTCAGGCAGCTCCGCCCGGTCCACCGTCGGCGGGGTTGCGGCAATCGCCACGACAACGCTCTCCGGCGTCTCGCTGTAGCGCGCATATGGCCGGCACTCGCCCCGGCCCTGCGCGCGGCCGTCGTTGATCTCGACGGCAACCACGTGCACTTCGCGCACCACTCCTCGCGAGATCGCGAAGGGCGCCGAGGTTGGCCAGCGCTCGATCCGGGCAATCACTTCGCGTGTCATAAGCGAAGACGGGCCATGGCCGACTGCGATCGTTGCGGAGCGTCGGCCCGGAAGGGTTTGGGGGGTCCCATTCTCGCCATCCAGTACTTGCGGCCCAGGTTGTGTCGCGAGAGCGAATTGTACAGGAGATCGACGCGTCGCATCCTGCTAGCATGCGGCGCATAGTCCGTCAGCGGCGACCGGGCGTTCTTATGCAAGCCTCGATCCAGCACCATTTCGATGACCAGCAGCGCATGCTGCTGCGCCCAGTCGGCGGCTGGGTGCTCGACCAGGCGCGCGAGCTGGACCAGGGTCTGCGCGACCTCTTTGCCGCGGTGCGCGAGCGGCGGACCCGCCACATCGTTATCGATCTTTCCGATCTGGGGGCGCTCGACACGGCGGGCGCTTTTCTCCTGGCGCGGCTCGAATACCATTTCACCACGTCGGAAGAGGGCGGAACAGTTGCGTGGCACGGCGCCGACAGGCACAGTCTGGAGCTGCTGCAGCGGGTACGTGACGTCGTCGCGGTGGAGTGGGAGCCGAGCCCGCCGGAAAGCACCCTGTTGCAGGACATCGGCGAGACCGTCCTGTCGGTGCTGGAGGACGCAAGGCGCCTCTTGCGCGTCCTCGGCGGCATAGTGCGCGAACTCGGCTTCGTCATCGTCAGGCCCCGCACTTTCCGCGCCTCGGCGGTCGGACGGCAGATCGAGGTGACCGGCGTGCGCGCCGTCCCCATTGTCTTCCTGATGTCGTTTCTGATTGGCGGAATCGTCGCGCAGCAAGGCGCGTTCCAGCTGCAGTTCTTCGGCGCCACGATATTCACGGTGGACCTCGTCGGAATCCTTGCGCTGCGCGAGGTGGCGCCGCTTCTCACCGCCATCATGGTCGCCGGCCGCTCCGGCAGCGCCATCACCGCGGAGCTCGGCTCAATGCGCATGCGCGAGGAGGTCGACGCGCTGCGCGTCATGGGTCTCGACCCGGTGAACGTTCTGGTGCTGCCGCGCGTGCTGG
>CAZARE010000200.1:0-2522 GCA_964487455.1 uncultured Propylenella sp. | reverse complement strand
GCTCGGCAGGCCACACGGGGCCTCTCGCAGCGAGGCGAGCGAAAGCTGCCGCGCCGTAGCCCGAAGGGCGTAGGCGGGCGCGAGTTAGCGGCTGTTTTCGCTGCCCCGGCTTTGTTCTTCCGGCGATTTGGCAGGATTTTTGGCGGCACGGATCGCGTCAGCGCGTCGCGGAGGCGCTTCGACGGTCCGCCGGTGTCGGAATGCCGGGCGACGCCGGAAGGCGCCTCACGACGCGCCTCCGCGACCGCGCAGAGTCGTTTCGCGTTCGGGCGACCCGAATGATGCGGTCGATCCGAGGATCGCGCTCCCTCTCTGGAAGTGTCGTCAGAATTCTCAGACCGAGTGAGTTCTGAAGTCCTGATGTCGCTGATGCTGCTCTACAGCGGTGCCGAGACCTGCCACGATTGCAAGGACGACAGCTCCTCCCTGCACCAAGGCATCAGGAAAATTAAAGAACGCGCCGAACATGATCGTCAACAGCCATGCTCCGGTAGCATAGACGGCAACATGAAACCATTTCACACCCACCGCTGCTCCCCTATTTATAGTCGCCAAAAAACTTGGCGTGTTTCCAGCAAAGACTAGCAGCAACAAAATTTCCGGGCTTAACAACTAGGATACCCTTCTTGAATTTCCCACTGCATCTTGAGCAAATCTTCACCTCGGAGGGGACGTCTATCATCCTCTCCGCTTGAGCGACCTTCAGCCTATAAACCTTATGGCGGCCGCGCTTCTCGCCATTGACTGCTTCAGCGACACCGCTGCGAATCAAATCGTAGTATATATTGATCTGTGTATCGCTCCCTGTCTCCGTCAGTTCAGCCATCGTAATACCGTCGGGCATTAGCATGGCAGATACAGCCAAGTGCTTATCAGTGCCAGTCCGCTTTAACAAAGAAGCGGCTCTCTCGAAGCAAGCTTCCGTCGGTTTGTCTATTTTTCGAGGCCACGACTTCAATCTCTGCGCAAATACGCTTGTAAATGTGCTCACTGGTTATCGCCTCCCTCATCGGCATGTAACATCGTGGATCACGAACTTCAGGGAACTAAAGTCGTCGTAGACGTTGTCGGCGGCGATCTTACATCGTTCTCTACTGCTGAATTCCCTTGGCAGATAGCCGCTCGTCCGTTCACCACCCAAAGATTCGATATCGAAGAAGATTCGATGTCGATTTGACGATCTCGGGGTGTTGGTTCGATGTGGCAGCGGTGGTGGGGTCGCTTCTCGATCGTCGCTTCGCCCAATCGACTGATGATTAATCTCGCTGTCAGGCGCAGTCACGGTCGTCAGGACTAATGCTACGAACGCGATTGATAGATAGACCAAGACAGCGGTTATACGCGGATTCTTACCGCCAATGAAAACGCGGTGTGGGTAGATTGCCCCGGCTACCGCCAAGAGCACCCAACGACGAAAGACAGTAGAAAGATGTACGGGGCCATGGTCCCCTGCCCGCTAACAGCTGAATCTTATAAGTCACACCGTGTTGCGCGCAACCTTCCGCCTCTCGGGATTTCGGGGACGCAGTGTCGTCGTCGGAGGCATGCGCCGTCGGATGTATCGCGTCCGGGGCGCTGCCTAGTCGGCGGACCTCGGTGGCCCCGGACGCTGCTGCCGTCGAAACAGCGAATCGCTGCTTCTGGCGCTCGAACGGCCGAAAGGAGAGACGGCCGTGAGAGGTGTTCAGTGCATCGTCGCCGATGCGGTGGCTGCAACGGCTTCCGCCCCGCAGTAGAATGGAGAGAGCTCTTTCAGCCGGTTGCTACACGATCCCGCCGCCGCCGGCGCTGACCTTGGGCCGCGAGTCGCCGACGGTCTTGCGGTAGCCGGCGGCGCGGTAGGCGCCCACCGGGTCGATGGCCGCGTCCTTCTCGTGGCGGGCCATGGCGAGGATCGGCTCCACGTCGGTGCGGAAGGCGCGCTTCAGCGTCTCGCTCGCCGTCAGCGCGTCGTTCTCCTCCTGATGGGTCGACAGCGCCTCGCGGTCGACAAGATGCGCCTGCACATAGGCGCGCTGGATCTCCATGGCGGAGACCATGAGGCTCTCGATCGGATCGGTGACGTTGTGCGACTGGTCGATCATGTGCGCCGGATCGAAGCCCGGCACGCCGGAAAGCTCCGCGTCGACCAGCTCGTTGAAGACGAGGAAGAGCTGGTAGGGGTTGATGGCGCCGGAATCGAGGTCGTCGTCGCCGTACTTCGAATCGTTGAAGTGGAAGCCGCCGAGCTTTCCGAACTGGATGAGCCGCGCCACGATCATCTCGATGTTGGTGTTCGGCGCGTGGTGGCCGAGATCGACGAGGCAGAAGGCCTTCGGCCCGAGCGTGGAGGCGATGAGGTAGTTGCTGCCCCAGTCCTGCACGATGGTGGAATAGAACGCCGGCTCGTAGAGCTTGTGCTCGGTGAAGAGCCGCCAGTCGTCCGGCAGCGCCGCGTAGATCGCCCTGGCGGAATCGAGGTAGCGCTCGAACGCGCGGGTGAAGTGGCTCTGGCCGGGGAAGTTGGAGCCGTCGCCGATCCA
>CAZARE010000199.1:0-5382 GCA_964487455.1 uncultured Propylenella sp. | reverse complement strand
GCGCCCGTCTCCTCCACCTGCTTCATCATGTCGGCCCAGTTCTTCTCCTCGCACGGCACCATCAGCGACACGACCAGCGCGCGGTCGGGCCAGTCGCGCTTGACCTGCTTGATCTCCCGAAGATTCACATCGAGAGGGCGGTCGGTGATGAGCTCGATGTTGTTGAAGCCGAGCAGCCGACGGTCGGGCCCGTGGATGGCGCCGTAGCGCGGGCCGTTGACGTTCACGATCGCCGGGTCCTCGCCGAGCGTCTTCCACACGACGCCGCCCCATCCTTCCTTGAAGGCGCGCACGACGTTGTATTCCTTGTCGGTCGGCGGCGCGGAGGCGAGCCAGAACGGGTTGGGCGACTTGATGCCGACGAATTCGGTGCGGAGATCAGCCATTGCTCATTCCTTTCAGAAATTGAGCGCGCGCGCCAACTGCGCTATGTTTCAGTAACAGGCTTTCTCGAAGAGGTGCGCCACATGGATGGCCAGCGACGTTTTACCGTCCATCTTCACCCTGAGCCGGAAGGGGGCTTCACGGTGCGGGTCCCTGCTCTGCCCGAGGTCGTGACCTGTGGCGATACCCACGAGCAGGCCATGGCGAATGCGCGTGAAGCGATCGAAGCGATTCTTGAGCTTTATCGCGACGAGGGATGGGACATCCCGGACGATGTCGAAACAAGGATCGATCATTTGACGATTGCCGCCTGAGCGTGGTTCGGCGATCCCTCCCTGCGGTTTCGGGACGCCAGGTCATTGCGGCACTGCGGAAGGCTGGCTTCGAACTCGACCGCATTCGAGGCAGCCACCACGTGTTGCTCCATAGAGGTCCACCGGTGCGCGGTGTGAGTGTTCCGGTTCACGGAAACAAGTCGCTCCCGAGAGGCACGTTCCGCGCCATCGTCGAGCAGGCTGGGCTAACGATCGAGGAGTTCATCGCCCTGCTCTAGGCTTTGGTCGTTGCGTTCCACGGCTCTTCCCTCCAGCGCGCGGTGAATCGACTCCGCCGCCACCTTGCCGTCCTCGACCGCGACGACGGTCAGGTCCTCGCCGCCTGCGACGCAATCGCCGCCGGCCCAGATTCCGGACATCGAGGTGCGCCGCTCCGCATCGGCGGCGATGCGCCCGCCCTCCAAGCGGACGGAGGCAGCGCCTGTGCCGTCAAGCGGGGCGGGCTCGAACGTCTGGCCGATCGCCTTGAACACCATGTCCGCGGGAAGCGTCACGATCTCGCCGGTGGGGACGAGCCGGCCGTCCTCCAGACGCGTGCGCTCCAGCGCAATGGCGTGGACGTTGCCGTCGCCGTCGGCAAGAAGGCGGAGCGGCTGCGTCCAGTGCATGATCCTGACGCCCTTCACCTGCGCCAGCTCCTGCTCCCACTCGCTCGCCTTCATCGCCTCCTTGCCGCGGCGGTAGACGATCGTCACGTCCTCCGCCCCAAGGAGCTTCGACTGCACGGCGGCGTCGATCGCCGTCATGCCGCCGCCGATGACGACGACGCAGCGTCCGATCGGAAGCGTCGCCAGGTCCTTCGCCTGCCGCAGCTCCGCGATCCACTTCACCGCATCGAGCGCCCCGCGCGCATCCTCCCCGTCGGCGCCCAGCGCATTGACGCCGGCGAGCCCCATGCCCAGAAAGACCGCGTCGTACTCCTCTCGCAGGTCGGCCAGCGTGAAATCGCGGCCGAGCGCCTTGCCCGTCTCGACCGAGATCCCGCCGATGGCGAGGATGAAGTCCACCTCGCGCTGCGCGAAGTCGTCGACCGTCTTGTAGGCCGCAATGCCGTATTCGTTGAGCCCGGCCGGCTTCTCGCGCTGATCGAGAACGACGACATCGTGACCGTGCAGCGCCAAACGGTGGGCGCAGGAAAGGCCGGCAGGCCCTGCGCCGACGACCGCTATGCGCTTGCCGGTCGGAGCTGCGCGACGGAAGGGATGGTCCTCGCGTTGCATCAGGTGATCGGTGGCATAGCGCTGCAGCTCGCCGATCTTGACCGGCTTGTCCTCGGCGAGATTTCTGACGCAGGCTTCCTCGCACAGCGTCTCCACGGGGCAAACACGCGCACACATGCCGCCCATGATGTTGGCGTCGAGGATGGTCTTGCCGGCGCCGCCGGGATTGTCGGCCTGGATTTGGCGAATGAAGAGCGGGATGTCGATCGAGGTCGGGCAGGCGTGCGTGCAAGGCGCGTCGAAGCAGAAGTAGCAGCGGTCGGCCTCGACGAAGGCCTCGTGACGGGTGAGCGGCGGATGCAGGTCGGCGAAGTTGCGGATGTAGTCGTCGGCGCCGAGGCGGCCGGCGGCAATGTCGGGAACATGGTCGGCCCTGCTCATTGCGACACCCCTTGTGCAACCGCCGATGTCTTGTCCGCGTCGGCGCAATCCGCCGCGGCAAAGGATGGACCGGGCCGCCGACGTGGTCAAATTTTTTATCAATCGATCAATTTTTCCTTGCCGCCACCGCCGCCGCACGATCGCCTGCTTGCTTCTCTCTATATCCGCCAATACCTGATAGGCTTGTCGCCCCTGATAGGATTTCTGTTCGCTCTGACCGGGACATCTCCAAGATGGAGCAGCATGGGGTAGAGCGCCGGCTGGCGGCCGTGCTCGCAGCCGACGTGGTCGGCTACAGCCGCCTCATGGAGGTCGATGAGGCGGGCACGCTCGCGCGTCTCAAGACGGTGCGGCTCGAGCTCATCGATCCGGCCATCGAGAAGTGCAAGGGCCGGCTGATCAAGACCACCGGCGACGGCATGCTGGTGGAGTTTCAGAGCGTCACGGAAGCCCTCCGCTGCGCGGCGGACTTTCAGCAGCGCATGGCGCGGCGCAATCGCGACATGCCTGCCGCGCGCGCCATTCTCTATCGCATCGGCATCAACCTCGGCGACGTGATCGTAGAAGGCAACGACATCTTCGGCGACGGCGTCAACGTGGCGGCGCGCCTGGAGGCGATGGCGGAACCGGGCGGCATCTGCATCTCGGCGGCCGTGCGCGATCAGGTCGGCGACCGGCTCGAGATCGGCTACGAAGACCTCGGCGATCAGCAGGTGAAGAACCTCAACCGCCCGATACGCGTCTTCAAAGTGCTGCTCGACGGCAAGGCGGCGCAGATCGGCGAAGCGAGCGCCGGCCCGTCGGCAGCGACGCAGTCCGATGCGCGCAAGCCGTCAATCGCGGTGCTTCCCTTCGCCAATATGAGCGGCGATCCGGAACAGGAATTCTTCGCCGACGGACTGACCGAGGACATCATCACCGAGCTGTCGCGCTTCCGCGAGCTGATGGTCATCTCGCGCAACGCCGTCTTCGTGCACAAGGGAAAGCCGATCAAGGCGCAGGAGATCGCCCGCGAGTTCGGCGTCGATTACGTCGTGGAAGGAAGCGTGCGCAAGGCCATGGACCGCGTGCGCGTGACCGTGCAGCTCATCGACGGCGAGACGGAGACGCATATCTGGGCGGAGCGCTACGACCGCAAGCTGGAGGACATCTTCGCCATCCAGGACGAGGTGACCTCGGCCATCGCGGCGACCTTGTGGGGCCGCGTCGAGGCGGCCCGCCACGACCGGGTGCAGCGCAAGCGCACGGAGAACATGGCCGCTTACGAATACGTGCTGACCGGCAAGGTGCTGCATCACTGGTCGAACCGCGACGCCAACGCCGAATCGCTTCGCATGCTGGAGCGGGCGATCGAGCTCGATCCGAACTACGCGCACGCCCACGCCTGGAAGGCTTGCGTCGTCGGTCAGGCTTGGCTCAACAAATGGGTGGGGGACGCCGAAGCCGCCGTGAGGCTGGTTTCGCAGGAGCTGCAGATCGCGCTCTCGCTCGACGACAACGACGCCGATGTCCATCGCATTCTGGCGGCGCTCAATCTGAATTTCGACGAGCACGACAAGGCGGTCTATCACCAGGAGCGCGCGCTCAGCCTCAATCCCAACAGCGATCTCATCGTCGTGCAGCAGGGCGAGGTGCTGACCTGGCTCGGGCGTCCCGAGGAGGGGATCGATTGGATTCGCCGGGCGATGCGGCTCAATCCCTATCACCCGGAGCGCTTCTGGAGCCATCTCGGCCGCGCGCAATACACGGCGCGCTCCTATGCCGACGCGATCCAGTCGTTCAGCAAGCTGACCGCGCCGGACCACACGCATCACGCCTTTCTCTCCGCTTCATCGGCGCAGCTCGGCAACAGCACGGCAGCCGCGGCGCATGCGCGCGAAGTGCTGCAACGCGAACCGACCTTCACCGTCGAAGGCTATCTTGGCACGCTCCACTACAAGCAGCCCTCGGACCTGGAGCACATGCGCGAAGGGCTCGCCAAGGCCGGGCTGCCGGCCTAGCTCCCGAGGCCGCCCGCGGCTCGAGATCGGCGCCGACGTGGGGCGCCGCCTTCCGGGTCGAACGGCGCTTCGACCGCCTGCACCTCCGCGCCAAGTCCGGCCAGCATCTCGGCAATGACGGGATCGGGGCGGATGAGGATGCGGTCCTTCTCGATGGCCGCCGCCACCTGGCGATTGCCGAGGTGCCAGGCAAGGCGGGCCAGGTGATGCGCGTCGGCCGCCGTCACCACCAGCAGCGGCTCCGGCTTCGCGCGCACCTCCACCATGCGGCCGTCCACAAGGACCAAGCCATCGCCATGATGGAGCGCCGAGGGCTCGGGAAGATCGAGCAGAAACTCGAGGCCGCCCTCACCCTGCATCGCCAGCCGCCGCCCGTGGCGGTCGTCGTAGCCGAGCACGACGGCATCGGTCGCTACCCCGCTCCAATGGCCAGAGCGGATCACCTTGGTGGCGCGGATCAAGGCTCCTCGCCAGCGTAGAAAATATCGGAAAGAATCTGGTCGATTTGATAAGGCGCAGCGGCTGGAAAGGTCTCCAAAGGCAATCCGGTCTCCCCACAGGCCTTGAGCCGCGCGATTTCGTACTCTTCGTCAAGGATTTGAGCCGGATAGTCCCGCAGGCTCGGATTCTCACGGAGCAAACGCTGCAGCTTCTTTCGCTGCTCCACAACCGATCCGCGCCAACTGGTTGATCGCATTTCCGGCTGGAACTGACACCTCAGCAGGTGGAGAAGGAGCACGTTGAGGCGACCGGCAATCTCGTTCTTCTCTGACCTGCCCAACGTCTCGATCTCCTCCGCGACGTTCTCCCAGTCGACGTCGGAAGCTCGCCGTTCACGGAGGACACGCCCCTGCTCTTGGGTCCAGCGGAAGAAATCCGCTTCATAGAGCGACGCGGGTTGCGGGCTTTTCTTGAGCGTCTTGAGCGCCATGGTCCTATTTTAGAGCAGGAAGTAGCGCTGCGCCATCGGCAGCACCGTCGCGGGCTCGCAGTTCAGCAACTCGCCGTTGGGTCGACATCGATTGCGGGCGTCGCCGAGTCATGCCCGAAGGCCCGCCCCTG
>CAZARE010000198.1:0-4283 GCA_964487455.1 uncultured Propylenella sp. | reverse complement strand
GCCGTGACGTCCATCAGCGTCGAAGGCGGCGTGGTGCGCGGCGTGCAAACTCCCGAAGGGTCCGTCGCCTGCGAGAAGGTCGTGATCGCCGCCGGCCAGTGGTCGCGCGCGGTCGGACGGATGGCCGGCGTCAACGTGCCGCTCGTTTCAGTGCAGCATCACTACGCCATCACCGAGCCGATCGCCGGCGTCTCACCAAGCCTCCCGACGCTGCGCGACCCGGACCGCCTCACCTACTACAAGGAGGAGGTGGGCGGCCTCGTTTTTGGTGGCTATGAGAAGAACCCGCTCCCTTGGGCCGAAAACGGCGTTCCCGACGGTTTCCACTTCGCCTTGCTCGACCCGGACTGGGAGCATTTTGCCCCGATCGTGGCGCTGGCGCTGCCGCGCGTGCCGGCACTGGAGACGGCCGGCATCAAGCAGCTTATCAACGGGCCCGAGAGCTTTACGCCGGACGGCAATTTCATTCTCGGCGAGGCCCCGGAGGTCAAGAACGTCTTCGTCGCGGCCGGATTCAACGCATTCGGTATCGCAGCAGGTGGCGGCGCCGGAATGGCGGTGGCGGAGTGGGTGACGAAGGGCGAGCCGCCCTACGACCTTGCCCCGGTCGACATAAGACGCTTTGGCCCCGAGCACCGCGACATTGACCGCGTGCGGGCGCGCACGCTCGAGGCCTATGCAGGGCACTACAGCCTGGCTTAGCGTGTGTTTGTGTAAGGTTCCCGGAAGATGGGCGCAGCGTTGCCTACGTGCCGTCATCCTCCATCGTTACCAGACTGGCATTGCCGCCGGCGGCGGTCGTGTCAGTGGAGATGACCTGTTCAAGCGCGAAGCGCTGCAGGTAGTTCGGCCCACCCGCCTTTGGTCCGGTGCCGGACAGCCCCATGCCCCCGAAGGGCTGCGAGCCGACAATGGCGCCGATCGTGTTGCGGTTGACGTAGACGTTGCCGACCTGCAGGGCGCGCGCCACGCGCTCTGCCCGCCCGCCGACGCGGGTGTGGATACCGAAGGTAAGGCCGTAGCCGCTTCTTCTGATCCACTCGAGAACATCGTCAAGCCGATCCGCTTGCCAGCGCACCACGTGGAGGATCGGCCCGAAAACCTCGCGGTCGAGAACATCGGCGCGAGTCAACTCGACGATATGCGGAGCAACGAAGAGTCCGCGCTCCGGGGCGCTGCCGGCGAAGCGGATCGTCTGCTCGCGCTGCATCTTCGCAAGGTACTCTTCAAGCGCCGCCCTGGCGGCGCTGTCAATCACCGGCCCGACATCGGTGGCGGGATCGGCGGGGTCGCCAAGCCGAAGCTCGGCCGCCGCGCCCGCGATCATGTCGAGCATGATATCCGCGACATCGGCCTGCACGAAGAGGATGCGCGCCGCCGAGCAGCGCTGCCCCGCCGAGCGGAACGCGGAGGTGACCACGTCGTCCGCCACTTGCTCGGGTAGCGCCGTGGCGTCGGCGATGAAGGCGTTGATGCCGCCGGTCTCGGCGATCAGCGGAACGATAGGCCCTTCCTTGGCAGCGAGCGCGCGGTTGATCGCGCGTCCCGTTTCCGTGGAGCCGGTGAAAGCAACGCCCGCGATGGCGGGATCGCCGACGAGAACAGCCCCAATCGCGCCGTCGCCCGGCACATAGTGAAGCGCGCTGGCCGGCACGCCCGCTGCGTGCATGAGGCGCACGGCTTCATAGGCGATAAGCGGCGTCTGCTCAGCCGGCTTGGCGAGCACCGCGTTCCCGGCGGCGAGCGCGGCAGCGACCTGACCGGTGAAGATGGCGAGCGGAAAATTCCACGGGCTGATGCAGACAAACGCCCCCCGCCCGCGCAGACGATAGACATTCTCTTCTCCAGTAGGGCCTGGAAGGATCGTTTCGGCGCCGAAAAGACGGCGGGCCTCGGCGGCATAGAAGCGGCAGAAGTCGACGGCCTCGCGAATCTCGGCGATCCCGTCGTCCACTGTCTTGCCGCCCTCATGGGCAAGAAGCGCCATAAGGCGGTCGCGATGTCGCTCGAGCAGTTCGCCGGTGCGCTCGAGCGCCCCGGCGCGCTGCTCGGCCGGAGTCTCGCTCCATGTGGCGAACCCTTCAAGCGCCGCCTGGACCGCGCGCGCCGCCATCGCGTCATCTGCCGCCGCCAGCGTGCCGACCGCAACCGACGGATCGGCGGGCGAATGCACTGCGTGCCGCCACCCATCGTGGGGCTCGCCGTCGATCAGCGGCGCCGCGTCGGTCATCGGCAACCGCGCGGCCGCCATGCCGCGCGTCAGCGCCTCCAGGTCGGCGCGGCTGCCGAACTCGATCCCGCGCGAGTTCTGCCGCCCGCCGAAGATATCGCTCGGCAACGCTATCCGGGGGTGACGCGGGGAGGCGCCGCTCGCGAAGCTGGCCTCGGGCGACTCCAAGAGGTCATCGAGCGGCACGTTATGATCGTTCACGGCGTTGACGAACGAGGAATTGGCACCATTCTCGAGCAGCCGGCGCACGAGATAGGCGAGCAGTTCCTTGTGCCTGCCGACCGGCGCATAGATGCGACAGTCGTAGCCCTCGCGCTCATGCACTTCGGCATAGAGCGCCTCTCCCATGCCGTGGAGGCGCTGGAACTCGAACATGCGATCCCCGGCCATCTCGATGATGGCGGCGACGGTAAGCGCGTTGTGGGTGGCGAACTGCGGATAAAGCCGAGGCCCCGCCTCCAGGAGCCGTGCGGCGCAGGCAAGGTAGCTAAGGTCTGTAGCGGGCTTTCGCGTGAACACCGGGAAGTCCGGAAGGCCGCGCTCCTGCGCGCGCTTGATCTCGGTGTCCCAGTAGGCTCCCTTTACGAGCCGCACCATCAGCTTCCGGCCCGAGGCGGCGGATGCGTCGGCGAGCCATTCGACCACCTTCGGCGCCCGTTTCTGATAGGCCTGCACGGCAAGGCCGAGCCCGTCCCAGCCGGCAAGGCCCGGCTCCATGAGAAGCGCAGCGAATACCTCCAGCGACAGTTCCAGCCGGTCCGCCTCCTCCGCGTCAACCGTCAGATTGAGGTCGCCGGCCTTCGCAGCGCGGCAAAGCTCGATGAGGCGCGGCGTGAGCTCCGCGAGCACGTTCTCGCGCTGTCGCGCCTGGTAGCGCGGATACAGCGCCGAGAGCTTGACGGAGATGCCCGGACGGTCGGGGAGCGACCCGCCGCCGTCTCGCGCAATCGCTTCGATGGCGTGCGCATAGGCCTCGAAATAGCGCTTGGCGTCGCGCGCCGTTCGCGCGCCCTCGCCCAGCATATCGAAGGAGTGGCGGTAGGTCTTGCGGCGCGCCTCCCGCGCTCGCGCCAAGGCGTCCTCGATGGTCTCCCCGAGCACGAACTGATGGCCGAGAAGGCGCATCGCCTGGCGCGCCGCCGTGCGCACCGTCGGCATTCCGAGCCGCTGCGTAATGCGGGCGATGATCCCCTCCGGCGTCTCGCCCGGATGCACGATCCGCACCGTCAGCCCAAGCGCCCACGTCGTCGCCGAGACAAGCCAGCTTTCGCTATCCAGCGCCGAAGCGCGCTCCCAATCGCCGGCGCTAAGCTTGTCTTCGATCAGGCGATCCTGCGTCGCCGCGTCGGGCACCCGCAGAAGCGCTTCGGCAAGCGACATCAGCGCAAGGCCCTCTCTCGTGGAGAGGCCATATTCGTGCATGAAGTCTTCCAGGCCGCCGATGCCGCCGCGTGCCTCGCGGATCGCCTGGATGTAGCGCCTGGCGCGTCCGGTCACGCGCCGACCGACTGCCGGCTCGTGCGCGGTCTCCGCGACAAGCCGTGGAACCAGCTCTTCGTCGGCCGGCGCGTAGGCGGCAACGAACGGGCGCAGCGCACCGCTCCCGGCGGATGGAGAGGCGGAAGTGCCTTCAGCAGCAATTGTCACGGGGGAAGTCTACCGCGATCCTCCCGGGGGCGCGAGGGAAGCGGTGTATCCGCCGAGCCTCGCGGCTCGCCCCCCGCCCCGCCATTCTTCCGCGGCGTTCGGCGTGTCATAAGCCTCCGCGATGAGCGACGATCGAAAGGCGCGCCGGAGGCTCGCAGCGCTTCCCGGGTTCACCGCTGAACGGGCAGAGAGCGCCCGCCTGACGCGGTTGGCGGGGCTGACGAACCTGGTCTTCAAAGTGGAGCAAGGCGGAGATGCGTTCTGCCTGCGCATTCCGGGCGTCGGAACCGACAGGCTCATCGACCGTCGCGCCGAGGAGGCGAACGCGCGCGCCGCGGCTGCGGCAGGCGTCGCGCCCGAGGTGCTTCATTTCGCCGACGACGGCACCATGCTCACGCCCTTTCTC
>CAZARE010000197.1:0-8101 GCA_964487455.1 uncultured Propylenella sp. | reverse complement strand
GCCATCAGGTTGAAGCCGAGAATGAGGCTGGAGACGGAGAGCGCCGGGATAAGCAGCATGTAGGAGAACTGCCAGACGAGCGCGGTCGACGACGCCTCCTTGATCATCAGCCCCCAATCCGGGTCCGGCGGCTGCAGGCCGAGGCCGAGGAAGGTGAGCGTGGTGATCGCCACCGTCGTATAGCCGAGCCTGAGGCAGGCATCGACGATAAGCGGCCCGCGCACGTTGGGAAGCAGCTCGACCACCATGATCCACCAGGCGGATTCGCCGCGCGTCTGGGCGGCGTATATGTAGTCGCGCGTCTTCACGTCGAGCGCCAGCCCGCGCACGATGCGCATGATCGCCGGCGCCGAGGCGAAGGTGACCGCAATGACGATGTTGAAGCCGCTCGGCCCGAGATAGTTGAGGATCAGGATGAACAAGATCATCACCGGGAACGACAGGAGCACGTTGGCGAAGAAGGATACCACCTGGTCCCACCAGCCGCCGAGATAGCCGGCGATCAGACCGAGAATGGTGCCCACGACGTAGGCGACGACGGTCGCCGTGATGCCCCAGACGAGCACCCGCTGGCATCCCCAAATGGTGCGCGAAAGCATGTCGCGGCCGCGGGAATCCGTGCCGAGCCAGTAGAAGACGCCGTTCCTCTCCGTGAACGGAGTGACGAAGGGCGCCACCGGCTTGTTCGGGTCCGGAAGCGGCAGATAGGGCGCCATCACCGCCAGGAGGAGCCAGAGAAAGACGAGGGAGACGCCGATGACCGCGACCATCGATTCCCGCCACGACCAAACCGCCACTGCGTAGAGGAGGATACCCGCGGGGATGGCCGGGAGCAGGATATAGTCCTGCAGGTCGCCCAGCTGGCGCTTGAACATCACATAGGCGACCAGCGGCAGCCACATGAGGAGGAGCAGGACGATCACCGCACGCGGCTGCGCCAGCGTGGCGAAGAGCGGGCGGGACGGTACCGGCGCGGCGACGACGGCCATGCTTGCTCCTAGCTGAAGCGGATGCGCGGGTTGAGGAACGTGTAGCCGACGTCCGATATGAGCTGCGACAGGACGGCGACAAAGACGGCGGCGAGGGTGGCGGCCTGCACGACATAGAGGTCGCCGAACAAGGCGGCGTCGAGCAGCAGCTTTCCAAAGCCGTTGTACTGGAAGAAGACCTCCACGACGACCACCCCCGAAAGCAGCCAGTTGAGCTGCAGCACGATCACCGTGAAGGGGGCGATCAACGCGTTTCTCAAGACATGCTTGATGATCACCCGCCGGTAGGGAATGCCCTTCAGGACGGCGGTGCGGACATATTGCGAGGTCATCACCTCCGCGACCGAGGCGCGGGTCATGCGCGCGACATAGCCGAAATCGTAGAGGACCAGCGTCAGCACCGGGAGAATGATGTATTCCAGCCCCTCGCCTCTCGACTTCGCCGGCAGCCAGCCGAGACCGAGCGCAAAGACGACCGTCAGAATGATGGCTGTGGCGATCTCGGGAATGGACGTGAAAAGGACCGAGACGAAGGTGATCGCCCGGTCCTGCGCCTTGCCCTCCCGGATGCCCGCCATCACGCCGGTGACGAGGGCGAGAGGGATCATCAGCGCGAAGACCCAGAAGCCGAGGATGCCCGTATTGATCAGAGCTCGACCGAGCAGCTGGCCGACGTCGGCGTTCTTCTGGTACGAGCGCCCGAAATCGCCCTGAGCAAGGCCCCATACCCATTTGGCATAACGCTCGTAGACCGGGACGTTCAGCCCCTTGGCCCCGAGCCAGTTCTCGTAGTCGGACTCCGTCAGGGTGGCGACCGCGAACCCGCCCAGCTCGTTCACGGCAAGCTGGCGCTTGAACTTGGGGCTGTCGAAGACCGTGAAAAGAACCAGCGAGACGACGAGCATGATGAGCGCCATCTGCAGAAGCCGCTGCGAAATGAGCTTCAGCATCGCCCTTGCGCCCCCCTCATGCGCCGCCCCGCGCCGTCAACGTAGAGGCCCGCGCCCCAGTCCTTGGGGGCGCGGGCGATCGCACATTCGGATCAGGACTCGATCCAGATCTTGTTGAACTGATGGTACTGCGTGGGGGGCGGCGGGAAGTTGTGCACCTTGTTGGTGACGATCGTGTAGACCGGCCGCCAGATGGGCTGCACCATGATGGCGTCCTCCTGCAGGATCCGCTCCACCTGCTCCATCAGGGCGCGCCGCTCCTCGACGTCCAGGGTCGCTTCGGCCGCGTCGAGATGGGTCTCCCATTCCGGGTTCGAGTAGTTGGTCTCGTTCCAGGCCACGCCGGTGCGATAGGCAAGCGACAGGACCATGGTGCCGAGCGGCCGGTGCGTCCAGGCGGTGGCGCCAAACGGGGTCGCGGTCCACACTTCCCAATACTTCGACGCCGGCATCACGTTCACGTTGAGCCTGATACCCGCATCGGAGAGCTGGTCGCGCATCGCCTCGGCGACGGCCTGATGCCACGGCCCGTCGGTGTTGCCGACGTCGATGGTGATCTCCAGCCCTTCCTTGCCGGCCTCCGCGAGCAGCGCTTTCGCCCCTTCGACGTCGCGCTCCATCGCGGGCAACTCGAAATACTCCGGATGGATTGGGGCCACGTGGTGGTTCTCGGCCACGTCCCCGTCGTCGCCGAAGACCAGCGCCTTGATCGCGGCGTTGTCGACCGACTTCACAATGGCCTGACGGACGCGCTTGTCGGTAAATGGCTCCTCGGTCACGTGGAAGCGGCAGCACACCGTCTGCGCGGTCCGCGCCGGGATGATCTGGCCCTCCAGAGACTGCGCCAGCGGCATCTGCTCGATGCCGAACTGGTAGATCGCGTCCACCTCGCCGGATGCGAAGGCCGGCAGCTGGTTGTCCGCGTCGTAGTGGAGGTAGTGGATCTCGTCGAGGTAGACGTCGCCGCCCCAATATTCGCCCTCGCGGCGCTTGAGGATGGCGCGATCCGATACCGCGAACTCAGCGAGCTCGTAGGGACCGGTGCCGACCTGGTTCTCGGAGAACGGCCTCTGGAAGCCACGGTGCACGATCGCCGTGGGATAGTTGTAGAGGTCCTCCGGCACCGACAGCACGGACTTGGACAGGTGCAAACGCACCGTGTGGTCGTCGACCCGCTCGACTGAGCCGTCGATCATGCGCTTCGTCATCTTCGGCGAGCCGTCGTCATTCTTCTCGCCGGAATCCACTTCCTCGACCATGGAGGCGAAGGTGGACAGGCCGGCATTGGAAGACGCGATCGCCGGATCCATCCAGCGGGTGAAGTTGAAGACGACGTCGTCAGCGTTGAAGTCGTCGCCGTTCGACCATTTCACGCCCTGCCTAAGATTCAGCGTCCAGGTCTTGAGGTCGTCCGACGCCTCCCAGCTCTCCGCCAGCATCGGGTGGGTGACGTTGTTCGGGTCGGTAAAGGCGATGTATTCGAGCATCTGCCGGGTGACGTTGGACATCTGCGTCCAATCGTAGTTCGCCGGATCCTCCATCTTCTGGATTTCCATGGCGACGCGAAGGATGCCGCCCTGCTGGGCGTTCGGATCGTCCATGAAGGGCAGGCTGCCCTCCTGCGCGTAGGCTGGTGCCGGCAGGCCCGCCATCGAGTAGGCGGCAGCGGCGGAAAGGCCGGTCAGCGCAGCGACGCGAATGAAATCGCGACGGCTCAACCGGCCTCGCTCCATCAGCTCGAATGCCTCTTGGGCCTTGGGATGGAGTCGGCGTTCGGTATCCTTCGACGCTGGCATATTCTCTTTCTCCCTATTGTCAGCCGGCTAGCGGCTTAACTCTCCATCGCTGCTAGCGGCACGCAAAAGATGGCTCGCCACCAAGACGTTGCCCGCAGCGCATCTGCTGCTAGCCTAGCACGCTGATGCCGGTTCCTAGCAACCCCTGCCAGCTTCCCGCAGATTTTGTCTTCGACTTGTCGCGCAGAGATTATCTGATGTCGCGATCAGGTCGATTCCCGCGTGCGATTCAGATTTTGTATCGCGTTCGGCGGCCTTGCTTCGGCAAGCCTGTGTGAGGTCGCCCACGGCAGCGGGCCAGCCGGCGCAGACGATCGGATGGCCGTAAAGGTTGTGTGATGCTGGACTCCGCTGAGCCTCCTCCACAGCCGCGCGGGCGGCGGTCCGGCGGTCGCGCGGGCAATCTCCGCCGCGCCGGTGGCAGCAGCGTTCACCAGACCCCATGGACGCTACCGCTGAACCAGGACGTTCCGGTGGCGCCGCTCAACGAGGAACAGATCGCGCGCGTTCACAATGGCGCGATGCGTATCCTCGAAGAGATCGGCATCCATTTCCTCAACGAGGACGCCAAGGCGGTTCTGAAGGACGCCGGCTGCGACGTTGACGCGGACTCCGACCGTGTGCGCATGGACCGCGCCTTCGTGATGGAGCAGGTGGCGAAGGCGCCGAAGCGCTTTGAGATCACGCCGCGCAATCCGACGCGCAAGGTGACGGTGGGCGGCGACGCCGTGCTCTTCGTCAACGTATCGAGCCCACCCAACGCGATGGACCTCGACCGCGGTCGGCGACAGGGCGACCGCGAGAGCTTTCGCGACCTCGTCAAGCTCACGCAATTCTTCAACTGCATCCACATGGCGGGCGGCTACCCGGTGGAGCCGGTCGACATCCACGCCTCCGTCCGACACCTCGACGCCATCTACGACAAGCTCACGCTGACCGACAAAGTGGTGCACGCCTATTCGCTCGGCACGGAGCGGGTCGAGGACGCGATGGAGATGGTGCGCATCGCATCCGGGCTCACGCACGAAGAGTTCGAGGCCGCGCCGCGCATGTACACCAACATCAACTCGTCCTCGCCGCTGAAGCATGATTGGCCGATGCTTGACGGCGCCATGCGCTTCGCCCGGCGCGGCCAGCCGGTGATCGTCACCCCGTTCACTCTCTCAGGCGCCATGGCGCCGGTAACGCTCGCCGGAGCCGTGACGCAGCAGACGGCGGAGGCGCTTGCGGCGATCGCGCTTCTGCAATGCGTGCGGCCCGGCACGCCGGTGGTCTACGGCTCCTTCACCTCGAACGTCGACATGAAGTCGGGAGCGCCGGCGTTCGGCACGCCGGAATACATGCGCGCCACTCAGATATCCGGGCAGATGGCGCGCTTCTACGGCCTGCCGCTCCGCGCCTCAAACGCCTGCGCCGCCAACGCGCCCGACGCGCAGGCGGCGTGGGAGAGCGCCTTCTCGCTCTGGGCCTGCGTCACCGCGAAAGCGAATATCGTTTATCACGCGGCGGGCTGGCTGGAGGGCGGGCTGACCGCTTCCTACGAGAAGTTCGTGATGGACTGCGAGACGCTGCAGCAGGTGATCCACTACATGCGGCCGGTGCCGGCGAGCGAGGACGACATCGCCGTCGAGGCCATCGCCGAAGTGGGCCCGAACGGACATTTCTTCGGCGCGGCGCACACGCAGGCGCGTTACGAGACCGCCTTCTACAGCCCGTTCTTGTCGGACTGGCGCAACTATGAGCGATGGTCACTGGCCGGCGCCGAAGAGACACCGCAGCGCGCCAACCGCATCTGGAAGCAGATTCTCGCGGAGTTCGAGCCGCCGCCGCTCGATCCCGCCATCGACGAAGAGCTTCGCGCCTTCGTCGAGCGGCGCAAGAGCGAAGGCGGCGCGCCGACGGATTTTTGACGACGTGCCGGATCAGCAGCCGCCTGTCACGAAGAGGACGCGTTCATGAAATCCCATGCCCAGGTCGCGGTGATCGGCGGCGGCGTCGTCGGCTGCTCGGTGCTCTATCATCTGACGAAGGCCGGCTGGACAGACGTGGTGCTGATCGAGCGGAGCGAGCTTACGTCCGGCTCGACCTGGCACGCGGCCGGCGGCTTCCATACGCTGAACTCCGATCCGAACGTCGCCAAGCTGCAGGCCTATACGGTCGGGCTCTACAAGGAGATCGAGCAGATCTCCGGCGAAAGTTGCGGCATGCACCTGACCGGCGGCCTGCAACTCGCGGACACCGCCGACCGGCTAGACTGGCTGAAGATGGCGCATGCGCGCGGCCGCTATCTCGGCATGGAGACGGAGATCATCTCCGCGGCGGAGGCGAAGAGACTCCTGCCGCTGATCGACGAGAGCTATTTCGTCGGCGCGCTCTGGGACCCGATCGAGGGCCACCTCGACCCCTACGGCACGACGCAGGCCTACGCCAAATCGGCGCGCCTGGCCGGCGCCGAAATCTACCAGCGCAACCGAGTGACAGAGCTCAATCCGAACGCCGACGGCTCGTGGACCGTTGTCACCGAGCAGGGGACGATCAAAGCCGAGCACGTGGTCAATGCCGGCGGGCTTTGGGCGCGCGAGATCGGCCGCATGGTCGGCCTGGAGCTGCCGGTGCTGGCGATGGAGCACCATTACATCCTGACCGAGGACATGCCGGAGGTGGCGGAGCTGGTCAGAACGACCGGCAAGGAAATGGTGCACGCCATCGACTTCGCCGGCGAGATTTATACGAGGCAGGAGCGCGGCGGGCTGCTGCTCGGCACCTACGAGAAGGCCGCCACGCCGTGGTCGCCGAAGGAGACGCCGTGGGACTTCGGCCAGGACCTCCTGGAGCCCGACCTCGACCGCATCGCGCCGTCGCTGGAGATCGGCTTCGAGCATTTCCCGGCGCTCAAGAATACCGGCATCCGCAAGGTCATCAACGGGCCGTTCACGTTCTCGCCGGACGGCAACCCGCTGGTCGGGCCGGTGCAGGGCCTCAGGAACTTCTGGTGCGCCTGCGCGGTCATGGCCGGCTTCAGCCAGGGGGGCGGCGTCGGCCTCGCCCTGGCGAACTGGATGGCGGACGGCGATCCCGGCTTCGACGTGTGGGCCATGGACGTGGCGCGCTTCGGCGACTGGGCGACGCTCGGCTACACCAACGAGAAGGTGCGCGAGAACTACTCGCGCCGCTTCCGCATCCGCTTTCCGAACGAGGAGCTGCCGGCGGCGCGGCCGATGCAGACGACGCCGCTTTACGACGCCATGATCGCGCAAGGCGCCGTGATGGGCGATTCATGGGGCCTGGAGACGCCGCTCTGGTTCGCGCCCAAGGGCGTGGAGCCGAGGGACATCGTCTCCTTCCACCGCTCCAACGATTTCGAGCACGTCAAGGCGGAATGCCTTGCCGTGCGCAATGGCGTCGGCGTCACCGAGATCGCCAATTTCGCCAAATATTCGATCGTCGGGCCCAGCTCCGAGGCCTTCCTGTCGCGGCTCATGACAAACCGCATGCCGAAGACCGGGCGCATCGTGCTCACCCCGATGCTGAACGAGCGCGGCAAGCTGATCGGCGACTTCACTATCGCGAAAGCTGGCGACGACCGCTTCTTCATGTGGGGGTCGAGCCAGGCGCAGATCTATCACATGCGCTGGTTCGAGCGGCATTTGCCGGAGGACGGCTCGGTGTCGATCCGCCCGCTCGGCATGGAGCTGGTGGGACTCTCCATCGCCGGGCCCAGGGCGCGCGAGCCGCTGGCCAGGCTCGCCGACGAGGATATGTCGGGCGCGGCGTTCCGATTCATGGATTTCCGCGAGACGCATCTCGCCAACGTGCCGGTCATGATCAACCGCATCACCTATACCGGCGACCTTGGCTACGAGATCTGGGTGAAGCCGGAATACGAGCGGCGGCTCTACGACAAGGTCATGGAGGGGGGCGCGGAGCTCGGCGTCAGGAATTTTGGCATGCGCGCCCTGCTCTCGCTGCGGCTGGAGAAGAACTGGCCGACGTGGTTTCGCGAGCTGCGCAACATCTACGGACCGTTCGAAGCCGGCCTCGACCGCTTCGTCGACCTCAAGAAGAACGATTTCATCGGCCGCGAGGCGGCGGCGCGCGAGCAGGAAGAGGGCGGCGCGCTCCGCCGCGTGACGTTCGTGGTCGATGCCGATGACGCTGACGTGCTCGGCGACGAGCCGATCTGGCACGACGGCAAGGTGATCGGATGGGTGACCTCGGGCGGCTATGCGCACTATGTCGACCGCTCGCTGGCGCAGGGCTACGTACCGAAGGCGCTGGCGACGGACGGCGCCGGCAGCTTCGAGATCGAGATACTGGGCGAGCGGCGAGCGGCGACGATCCAGCACGACCCGCTGTTCGACCCGGA
>CAZARE010000196.1:0-11624 GCA_964487455.1 uncultured Propylenella sp. | reverse complement strand
CGCCGCCCTCTCCGCGCCGATGTCCTCTGCGGCGGCGGCGGACCTCGTATACGGGCTGCCGCTGGAGATCCGCGCGCTTGTCCACGAGCAGGCGTTCACCTCGGCGACGATGGTGGCGGCGCTGCTTTCGGCGCACATGATTGTCTTCTGGCTCTCGCAGGATTCCAACGTGACCCCGCCGGTGTGCCTGGCCGCCTTCACCGCCGCGGCGATCGCGCGTGCCCCTCCCATGAAGACCGGCTTCCATGCCTGGAAGATCGCCAAGGGCCTCTATTTCGTCCCGCTGCTCATCGCCTACACGCCGCTGCTCGGCGGCGACTGGGCGCTGGAGTTCGAGATATTCTTCTTCGCGGCCTTCGGCCTGTGGGCCATCGCGGCGGCGCTGGAGGGCCACTGGGAGCACCGGCTGGGCATCGTGGGGCGGCTCCTGGCGCTGGCGACCGGCGCGGCTTTGATGTGGCCGGCCGACCGGCTGGTTCATATGGCTGCGCTCGCGGCCTTCGCCGTCCTGTTCGCATGGAGCCTGCGGGCGTCCCGCAAAGTGGCTGCGGCAACCGCCTGAGCGGCGCGGGAGGTCGGCTCAACCGGTCCGGGTCAGCGCCGCCGTCGACGGCAGGTGGTCCTCCTCAAGGCGCAGCCGCCTGCGGTCCTGGCCTTCCGATGCCCTGTGGCGGGCCGCGGCCGTTGGCGCCCGCCGCGCGCGGCGAAGAGGCGGAGATACGAGTTGACAGCTCTGTGACGGCTTGTTGTCTTGCGAGCAGGGAGCGCCGGTGCGTCGTGCCCGGCCACTCCAGGGAGGAAAAGTGATGAACCGATTGCTTGCGGCCGCCGCCGCGTCGCTCTTCGCCGCCGCAACGTTTCCCGGATCGGCGCTCGCCTTCGATCCAGGCAACACAGAATGCATCGCTCCCGCCAACCCCGGCGGCGGCTGGGACTTTACCTGCCGGCAGGTCGGAAAGACGCTCTACGACATCGGAGTCGTGCCCAATCCGGTGCAGGTCACCAACATGGCCGGCGGCGGCGGCGGCGTCGCCTATGCTGCGGTGGTGAACAAACGCAACGCCGAGGACAGTCTCATCGTCGCCGCCTCGTCAGCGACCTCGACCCGCCTGGCCCAGGGCGCTTTTCCCGGCAACACCATGGACCAGGTCCGCTGGCTCGGCACCGTAGGCGCGGATTACGGCGTCATCGCCGTCGCCAAGGATTCGCCCATCGGGTCGCTCACAGAGCTGATGGATAAGATCAAGGCCGACCCCAGCTCGATCGCGGTTGCGGGCGGCTCGGCGGTCGGCGGCTGGGATCATCTGAAGGTGCTGATCGCCGCGCAGGCCGCCGGCATCGAGGATGTCCGCACCATCAAATACGTCGCCTTCGAAGGCGGCGGCGAGGCCGTGACGCAGCTTCTCGGCGGGCACGTGCAGGCCTTCTCCGGCGACATTTCCGAAGCCAAGGGCTTCGTCGATTCCGGCGACCTGAAGGTGCTGGCGGTTCTCGCGAAGGAGCGCCTGCCGGGCGACTTCGCCGCATTCCCCACGGCCGCCGAGCAGGGCATCGACGCGGTCGGGGCCAACTGGCGCGGCTTCTACGCCCCCGGCGGGATGTCCGATGACGCCTACCAGTTCTGGGCCGATGCGGTGAAGACAGTCTACGATTCCGATGAGTGGAAGGCGGTTATGACCCAGAACGGCTTGATGCCGCTCGATCTTTCAGGCGCCGCATTCGAGGAGTTCGTCGCCGGCGAGATCGCCAAGACCGAGGAGCTCTCGCGCGAGATCGGCCTCCTGCAATAGACCGGAAGGCACCGCCGATGAGCGACCGCATCCTTGGCGGCGCCTGCCTGCTGCTCGCCGCCTTCTTCATCTGGCAAGCAACGCAGATCCAGTTGGGATTTATTGTGGACCCGCTCGGGCCGAGGTCGTTTCCGATCATCATCGGGATCGTCCTCGCGGTGGCAGGCCTCTACCCGCTCGTGCGGCCCGACGAGGCCCCGGAATGGCCCGCCGCCGGCGGTCTCCTTGAGATCGTCTTCGCCATCGCCGTCCTCCTCGCCTACGCGATGCTGTTGCCGGAGCTCGGATTTGTCGCTTCCACGGCGCTTGCAGCCTCGTTCCTTTCGTGGCGGCTTGGAAGCAGGCCGCTGACGGCGGTCGCGGCCGGACTGGCGATCGCCGTCGGCCTCTACGTCATCTTTCAGCTGGTGCTTGGGCTGTCGCTCGCCCGCGGCCCCTGGGGCTTCTGAGGCATGGAGGCCCTCTCCTCGCTGGCCGACGGCTTTGCCGTTGCGCTGACCGTACAGAACCTCGGCCTGGCCCTGCTCGGCTGCGTGCTGGGTACCCTGATCGGCGCCCTGCCGGGTCTTGGCCCAACGAACGGGGTGGCGATCCTCATCCCGCTCGCCTTCACGCTCGGCCTTCCGCCAACGCCCGCGCTGATTCTCCTCACCAGCGTTTACTACGGGGCCATGTACGGCGGCCGCATATCGTCGATCCTGCTCAACATACCCGGCGACGAGCCGGCGCTCATGACTACCCTCGACGGCCATCCGATGGCGCTGAAGGGCCAGGCCGGCGAGGCCCTTGCCCTCTCCGGCATCGCCTCCTTCGTGGGCGCCTTCCTCGCCACGTGGGGGCTGGTGTTCCTGGCGCCGCTTCTGGTCAAGGTCGCCCTTCTCTTCGGGCCGGCGGAGTACTTCGCCCTCTTCACCCTGGCCTTCGCCACGCTCGGCGGCATCGCCAGCCGCAACCAAGCCAAGGCCGCCATCGCCGCGGCGCTCGGTATCGGTATCGCCATGATCGGCGTCGATCACCAGACCGGCGTGCCGCGCTTCACCTTCGGCGAGGTCCACCTTTACGACGGCATCGACTTCCTGGTGGCGATCGTCGGGCTGTTCGCCTTGTCGGAGGTGTTCATCTTCCTCGAGCGCCGCTCCAGGACGGGCGGCGACAGCGAACCGCCCAAGCTCGGGCGGATCACGGCGCCGCTTGCGATGATCAGGCAGTCGGCCGGGCCCATGCTGCGCTGCTCGGGACTTGGCTTCCTCGCCGGCGTGCTGCCCGGCGCCGGCGCCTCGCTCGGCTCCTTCATCGCCTACACCTTCGAAAAGCGTCTTTCCGACCGCCAGGGGACGTTTGGTCGGGGCGACCCGCGCGGGGTGGCGGCGCCTGAGGCGGGCAACAACGCCGCCGCGGGCGGGGCGCTTGTCCCGATGCTCTCGCTTGGGGTGCCCGGTTCCGGCACCACGGCGGTGCTGCTCGCCATGCTGCTCGCCCTCAACATCACGCCGGGGCCCCTCCTCTTCCAATCCAATCCGGACGTCGTGTGGGGGCTGATCGCGGCGCTGTTCATCGGCAACTTCATCCTGCTCTTGGTAAATGTGCCGATGATCGGGATTTTCGTGCGCGTGCTGACCGTTCCGCCGCGCTTCCTGATGCCGGGCGTGGCGATGATCTCGTTCGTCGGCATCTACGGGATTTCCGGGTCGACCTTCGATCTCATGGTGATGGTCGGCTTCGGCGTCTTAGGCTACGTGCTGCGCAAGCTCGACGTGCCGCTTGTGCCGATCATTCTCGGCGTGCTCCTCGGCAATGAGATGGAGAAGAACCTACGCCGCGCGCTCACCATCTCAGACGGCGAGTGGTCGATCCTGTGGGGCTCGCCGCTGGCGATCGGATTGTGGACGTTCGCCGTCGTCGGCTTCCTGGCACCGCTCATCGTCGGCCGCTACTTCCGCCCGCGTATCGCCGACGCGCCCATCGCGGAGGGAAGCGACCCGGACTAGACACATCAAGCGGGCAAAGCAATCAAAGCGAGCGGATCCTATGGACCAGGTTCCTAACGAACCGGATTTCTTTGAAGCCATTAGGGCCGAGCACAGGGCATTGGCGCTGCTTCGTTTTCTCGAACGCCAAATCAGTGCGACATCCAACGATCGGATCATCGCTGCCGTGTTCGATCATCTCGGTCTTTCGTGTTCGCGCCAGCAACTTCGTGAATGTCTCGATAAGCTGGAGGCGGCGGGCCTCGCCACGGTGAACGCCGTTAACGGCATATCCGTTGTTTCGTTGACTTCGAAGGGCACGGAGGTCGCACAAGGAAGGGCCGTCGTCGACGGCGTTCTGCGACCCGAAGCAGAGTGTCCATACTAACCGCCAGGCAAGCCACCGGTCGGCTTGGCGCGATTGTCTTCGTCGGGCAGTCGCGTCCCGCTGGGCCCCGCTATCGGCGCGCCTCCATCGCTGGCCCCGTCACCCGATCGCCGGCTTCTATGCCGAGCTTGCCGCTGAGGCCGCCGTTGATCTCCAGCACATAGCGGACGGGCCCTTGCGAGGGGACCGATCTCTCCGACAGCGGCGTGGTCCGCTCCGCGATCGACTCGATCGTGCCGTCGGCCTTGATGAACAGCATGTCGAGCGAGATGTAAGTGTTGCGCATCCAGAAGCTCGTCGGCTGCTCCGAGCCGAAATCGAACAGCATGCCGCGATCGTCGGCCATCTCGCGGCGGAACATCAGGCCGCGTTCCCGCTCGCGCGGGTCGTCGGCGATCTCGACCTGGAACGCGTGCTCGCCTGAGGCCGACTCGATGACGAGCGTCTCCAGCTCCGCCGCGCGTGGCGCCGCGGCCGTGGCAACGAGGAGAAACGCCGCGAAAACGGCGGCAGGGCGCAGCAGGCTCATGGTGCAGCGGGTACTAATGCGAGGAGGGAAGCTGGCCACCCGAATGAGGCCTGATTTCGGCGGCCGTGCGGCCCTTCGTCCCCTCCCCGTAGCGGACCAGCACGACCTGTCCCGGCCTGAGCTCGGTCATGCCGAAGCGGCGCAGCGTCTCCATGTGGACGAAGATGTCCGGCGTGCCCTCGCCCTCGGTGACGAAGCCGTAGCCGCGCATACGGTTGAACCATTTGACGGTCGCGCTGACGAGCGGGCTGCTCGGCGTGACGGCCGAGCGCTGACGCGTCGGCGGCATCTGCGCGGGATGCGTCGCCGTCGACTCGTCCATGGACAGGATCCGAAAGGCCTGAAGGCCCTTCGGGCGATCCTGCACCTCGCATACGACGCGTGCGCCCTCATAAGCGGTCTGATAGCCGTCGCGACGCAGGCAAGTGACGTGAAGAAGCACGTCGGCCGTGCCGTTGTCAGGAACGATGAACCCGTAGCCCTTTGCGACGTCGAACCATTTTATGACGCCCGTAATCTCGACAAGATCGACAGGAGCCTCTTCCTGCGGTGTGAGTTCGGGCGTGGCGTCGGCGGTCGGTTTGGCCCCCATATAATCGACTCCATCCGAGCCTTTATCTTCACCGGTCAGTTGCCCCCTGTCGCGTCCGCATCTGGCAACTTTTCCGATTCGATTCGAAGAGTAGCATTGCTGCCACACTTCGAGGCTCACAATTCTGCCACAGTCGATGATTGCTGAACGTCTAATTAACAGCCTGTGGATAGAGCACAGCGAAGACGGAGCCGATCGGGCGCCGCACCGCGACCGAAGCGTGCCCGTCGAGGGGCGTCTCCTCGCGGTTGACGATCGCAAGCTTTGCCCCGGCGCGCTTCGCGACGAGCGGAAGCGTGGCCGCCGGATAAACCTGAAGCGACGATCCGATCACCAGGAACAGGTCCGCCCTCTCGGCGAAGCGGCCCGCCGCCTCCAGCGCGTCGTTCGGCACGCGCTCGCCGAAAGAGATGATCGCGGCCTTGACCAGCCCGCCGCAGTCGCAACGCGGCGACGCGCCGGTCGCGTCGATCATGCGGCGCACGTCCGGAAGCGGCATCCCCTCGCCGCAGTCGATGCAGCGTCCGCGCGTCGCGTTGCCGTGGATTTCGATCAGAAGGTCCGGCGCGAGGCCGGCACGCTGGTGCAGGCCGTCGATGTTCTGCGTGATGACGGCGGCAAGCCGCCCCTCCTCCGCCAGCCGGACGAGACCGTGATGCCCGGCGTTCGGCTCCGCCTTCGCGAAGCTCTCGTTGGAGACGAAGCGCCTGCGCCAGTCCTCCAGCCGCGCCTCCTCCGAGGCGACGAACTCCTGATAGGTGATCGGCTTGATGCGCGACCAAATTCCCCCCGGGCTACGGAAGTCCGGAATACCGGATTCCGTGGAAATGCCCGCACCGGTCAGCGCGACGATGCGCCGGGACGCCTCGATCAGACCGCGGAGGGCGGCAATTTCGCCATTGCCTGAGTTGCCCGGCTGCATATGTTGCCCACGAAACGAATGAAGAGGAGAGCGCCACCATGCGGTACCTGCACACGATGGTCCGGATCACCGACGTCGACCAGTCCCTCGACTTCTATTGCAACAAGCTCGGAATGAAAGAGGTGCGCCGCCACGACAGCGAGCCCGGCCGCTACACCAACATCTTTCTGGCCGCGCCCGAGGACGAGACGTCCGCAACGCAGGAGAAGGCGCCGCTCCTGGAGCTCACCTTCAACTGGGACCCGGAGGAGTACAAGGGCGGACGCAACTTCGGCCACCTCGCCTTCGAGGTCGACAACATCTACGACACCTGCCGCAAGCTGCAGGACGCCGGCGTGACCATCAACCGCCCTCCGCGCGACGGGAACATGGCCTTCATCCGCTCGCCCGACAACATCTCCATCGAGCTCCTGCAGAAGGGCCCGGCCCTTCCCAAGGAGGAGCCGTGGGCGTCGATGGGGAACACCGGAACGTGGTGAGGCCCGACGGCTGGCCGGGGAGGACGGGCGACCGGGGCTTTCCGCGCACCGGAGCTTCCCCTCTCCATGTCGCGCCCCCATCTCTGGCGGGCCGGATTTGCCGCCTTGCCGCGTCCGGCCGCGCTGCCTATAAGGCCAGCCGCGCCAGCGCCCATCGTCTAGAGGTCCAGGACGCCGCCCTTTCACGGCGGAAACAGGGGTTCGATTCCCCTTGGGCGCGCCAGCCATTGAGAAGCATGCCGGCAAAGGGGATTGAGCGTCGGCCTACGCCGTCGCAGACGGCATGGTGGCGGCACTTCGCTCGAAGCGCTGACGCGCCTGCTCGGCCAATTGATTGCCTGAAAGGAGCTGGGCGGCCTTCCGCGCCTCTGCTAGCGCCGCGTCAGCCCTCCCCTGATCTAGGTGTACCTGTGCGGCGAGAATCGACGCGTAAGGAAACGGACCGCTCTTCGCCGCCTCCAGGATCGGGTCCAGCGTCCGGGAGAGGACGCCCTTGAAATCCTTCAGGAAGCCGAGCGACGGCGTCGGAATGTGCGCGCGCCTGGAGAATTCCTCCTCCAGCAGGTCCCCGAACACGCGCTCGCCCGCTGCGGGATCGCCGAGCCGGCACAGGTTGATGCCAATCTTCAGGCGGTAGAGATGATTGCCAGGATCGAGACGAGCCGCGGCAATCAGGAGGTCGTTTGCCTGACGGTACTGTTTCTCTCCTTCGGCGGCCTCCGCGGCCGAACAGAAGGCATAGGCGGCGTACAAGGGGTGATACTGGTTCGCAAAGCTGTCCTTCTCTCCGAGGATCACTTCCAGCTGGCGCTGCCGGCTGAGAAGGCGATCGGGCGGTCGGATCTGAATGCCGCCTATGCTCGCTGCGATTCGGATGAAGGCGCTCGATCCTCCGACGATGGTCTCGCAGCGGGACATGAGCGCCATGTCGAAGAACGCTTGCGCCGCTTCGGAGACATCGGAAGAACCAAGGGCTTCCTCGCGGACCTGACTCACCAACGCAACAGGATACCTGCTCTGCAGGTAGCGGCCGCCCGACTCCTCCTGGTTGAACACGACCACGGAGCGCCCGGCAGCGTGGAATTGTCGTACGATATCTTCAGCGACAGGGATTGGGATGACCTTGGAGCGCCAGCGAGGCGTACTTCGATACCGCCCGAACACCAGATCTCCCGCCCTTAGATGAATGGCCACCGGTTGCTCTGGCAGCTCTACGTCCATCGCGGCGGATATTGCCCTGTTCACAGCGTCGGTGAAGTGCAGCGAGGAGAACGCAGCGGCAGCCGTGTGCTCGGTGGCAAGCTGAGAGATCACGTTGCCCGAACTGACGACCCACCCCGGAGCGTCTCGGCCGGCACCCCGCCTGGCGTCTTCGACTGCCCGATTCCAATCCTGGATCGGGATGTAGGGTGCGTCGTCGGCGCTCTCCGGCATCAGGTGGTTCGTCAGGAAAGTCCGGTCGAAAATCCGCTCAGGACTTTCGACAGCGTGGTGCTCGCCCGCCTCACCCTCACGCAGGGGCCAGATGAAACCAAATCTGCAGCCCAGCTCCATGGAGAACAGGCGCGCCAACAGCATCCCCTCCAACCGGCCTCCGAGACCATCCCGGCGCCCCGCCAAGACGAGCTTCTGTACGACGACCGACTTCTGCCCGCAGTCTTGATCCACGTATCCCTCTGACCGTTTTCGTTGCGCACTTCACGCAAGTCGCTGTTTGTGCGACAGAATCAAGGTTCAGGCAACTCGATAGGCCGTTAGGTCGGGGGCCAGCGCCTGACGGGAGCCTCCGTGACTTGCCAAGAATGCAGCTTCAAAGTCCCGCTCCCCGATGCAAGGTTTGCTATGCGGTCGACGGCAACACACCCGGCGCGCTCGTCTTGCGCCAGTCACAGATGATATCTGAACGGTGAACGACGGCGCAGCCACGTCGCATGTGGTCGCCGACCAGAGCGAGGTTCTGGACTTCCTCGCCGAGGCGAAGACGCACGGCCTCGACGCACCGCCGAAGCGCATCGACACGCATGGCGCCGTCGTCTTCCTCGCCGGCGCGGACGTCTACAAGGTCAAGCGCGCCGTCCGGTTCCCGTTCATGGACCTGTCGACGCTCGCCAAGCGCAAGGCCGCCTGCGAGGCGGAGATCGCCGTCAACAAGGCGGACGCGCCCGACATCTATCTGGGCGCTGTGCCGATCGCCCGCGACGGCGATGCCCTGAAGATCGGCGGCGACGGCGAGCCGGTCGAATGGGCAGTGCACATGCGCCGCTTCGACGAGACCATGACGCTCGACCATGTCGCGGAGCGGGACGGCCTGTCGCCAGCCCTGCTGGCGAAGCTCGTCCGAGCCATCCTCGCCTCGCATGACCGCGCGCCGCGGGGCGAAGCCGGGCCCGCGGCGGAATCGCTTCGGCAGTACCTGAAGCAGAACCGCGGCGCCTTCGCCGAGAGTCCGGGGCTCTTCCCGGAGGAGCGCGGGCGGGCCCTCACGGACCGCTCCGAGACGCTGCTGTCGGACGTCTGGGACCTGCTGATCCGGCGCGGACATGCCGGCTTCGTGCGCCGCTGTCACGGCGACCTGCACCTGCGCAACATCGTGCTCATCGAGGGCGAGCCGACCCTCTTCGACGCGGTGGAGTTCGACGATGCCATCGCCACGGGAGACGTGCTCTACGACCTCGCCTTCCTGCTGATGGACCTCTGGGAGCGCGGGCTGCAACGCGAGGCCAGCACCGTGCTCAACCGCTACCTGTGGGGGGGCGAAGAGGCGCATATCGAAGGACTTGCCGCCCTGCCGATCTTCCTCTCCATCCGCGCCGCCATCCGCTCCAAGGTCACCGCCGCCTCGCTGCCGCACCTCGCGGACGCCGAGCGCGAGCCCGCGGCTGCCGATGCACGGCGCTACTTCGCGGCGGCGGAACGCTTCATCGAGCCCTCGGCCCCGCGCCTCGTCGCGGTCGGAGGGCTTTCCGGCAGCGGCAAGACGACCGTCTCCGCGAGGATCGCGCCGCTGATCGGAAAGCCGCCCGGCGCCGTCCATCTCCGCAGCGATATCGAGCGCAAGGTGCTGGCCGGCGTCGGCGAGACGGAGCGCCTGCCGCCGGATGCGTATACGCAGGAGGCTTCGGACGCGGTCTATGCCGCGCTCAGGCGCAAGGCGGAAGGGGCGCTTGCCGCGGGCTACGGCGTGATCGTGGACGCGGTGCACGCGCGACCCGCCGAACGCCAGGCGGTCGAGGCGGTCGCCGCCGCGGCCAAAGCGCCCTTCACGGGCCTCTGGCTCGACGCGCCGGTGGAGACGCTGGTCGACCGGGTGGGCGTGCGGAAAGACGACGCTTCCGACGCGACCGGGTCGGTGGTCCGCGATCAGGCGCGCCTTGACCTCGGCGATATCGGCTGGACGCGGATCGACGCATCCGGCGACGCCGCTGCCGAGGCGCTGGAGGCGCTCGGCCTCAAGCCGTGAGGCGGAACTCCGCCTCGAAGGCGCCCATCAGGTCGAGCCAGTCTTCCATCAGCCGGCTCATCAGAAAGCGCTGGCGCACGGACTGCTGCGCGCTGTGGCCGAGGCGCCGCCTCAGCTCACCGTCCTTGACAAGCCGCACGATGCGCTCGGCCGCCGTCTTGACGTCATCGACCAGGAAGCCGTTCACGCCGTCCTCGATCTGGTGGCGGATGCCGCCGGTATTGCCGCCGATGACGGGCGTCCCCTTCCACATCGCCTCCGCGACGGTGAGGCCGAATCCCTCGCGAATCGACTTCTGCAGAGCGACCGCAGCCCGCCGCTGGAGGGCATTGACCAGCGCCGAGTCCTGCACGGAGAGGATATGAATGCGCTCCTCGGCGCAGTCGCAGAGCGAGGCGAACACCTCCTGTCCCTCCGGGTCGTCGGTGGCGACGTTGCCGACAAGCACAAGAGTGGCGTCGATTTCCCTGCGCGCGATCGAGAAGGCATCGATGACGCCGCGCGGGTCCTTCCACTTGTCGAAGCGCGAGACCTGCACGACCAGCGGCAGGTCGCTCGGAATGCCGTAATGATCGAGCCGCTCGTCGATCTCCGTCTCCGACAGCTCCTTGTTGGTTGTGGAGAACGGGTTGATGGCCGGCATGATTAAGCGCTGCGGCGTCCTGAGGTCCCGGGCGTATTCCGGCAGCGACAGGACCACGGCATCGTATCGCTCGATGAAGGGAGCGAGATAAGCCCACAGCTCGGGGTTCGGATCGGAGAGATCGACATGGCAGCGCCATATCCAGGGCGAGACCTTGCGATAGTGGCGGATGAGCGGCAGCGGCTGCGGGTCGTGTACGATGACGATGTCGTGGTCGAGGTGATTGCGCAGCGCATTCTCCAGCGCCACTTCGTCGAATATCTGCTTCTTCTGCTCGGTCAGGTTGATCTTATCGCCCTGCAGCGCGTTGTGCATCTTCTTGGTGACGCTGAAGAAATCGGGACGGCCCTCGATCACCCGCCAGCCGGTTCGAATTCCGGCCGTGTTCATGAGGAGCGTCAGCGATGACAGCATCTCCGCCACGCCGCCGCCGTAATAGGTCGAGTTGATGTTCACGACGTGAAGGTCGCGCATGCGCTCCGCCTTGGCACGGATACGATCGACCGCTTCATTTCCGGCGAGCGGACGGTAGTCTTCGAGCGAGGGTAGCGTGAGCCGATTGGGAATGCTCATCGCGCCGTCAGATCTTCTCAACCGCCGCTTGCAGCATGCCCCTGACGGACCTCGCCACATCGCCGAGCTTCGGGTTTTCGACGGCCGCCATGGAGGCGACCGGGTCTATGGCGGAGACCTCCACCCCGGCCCCGGTGGAACGCACGATGACGTTGCAGGGAAGCATCGCGCCGATCCGCGGCTCCAGTTTCAGGGCCTCGTGCGCCATCTTCGGGTTGCAGGCGCCAAGGATGACGTAGTCGTCCACCTCGGCTCCGATCTTCTCTTTCAGCGTCTTCTTG
>CAZARE010000195.1:0-8497 GCA_964487455.1 uncultured Propylenella sp. | reverse complement strand
AGGTCTGGCGGAGGAGGTACTGCGCGGTCAGCCCTTTCAACGTCATGGCAGCGGCGGTGCGCATGTCGACCTTTTTCGGCACCTTGATCAGCCGGTCGGCCGAAATGATGCGCTCCTCGCAATAAGAGCCGGGGGGGCCGCTGTATGACACGCGGTCGCCCGGCTTCACCTGCGTGACGCCGGGGCCGACGGCGACGACTGTCCCGGCGCCCTCGTTGCCCGGGATGAAGGGGAGACCGTTGGCCGGCTTGTAGAGCCCGGTGCGGAAATAGACATCGACGAAGTTGAGGCCGATCGCCTCGTGCTTGATGCGCGCCTCGCCCGGCCCGGGGTCGCCGACCTCGACATCCTCCCACTTCATCACCTCCGGACCGCCGTGTTCGTGCACTACGAATGCCTTGACCATCTTTTCCCTCAGCTTGCTTTGCGCCTGCTCCCTCGGGAGAGGACGTTGAACACTTCGACCAGCGCCGCGAACGCCATCGAGAAGTAGATGTAGGCGCGTGGGATATGGAACCCCAGGCCGTCCGCGATCAGCGCCACGCCGATGAGCAGCAGGAACGCCAGCGCCAGCATCTTGGTAGTCGGATTACGCTTCACGAAACCGGCGATCGGACCCGACGCGATGTACATGATCACGATCGCCACCAGGACCGCGGCGACCATCACTTCGATGTCGTCGGCCATGCCCACCGCCGTCAGGATCGAATCCACCGAGAAGACCATGTCGATCACAACGACCTGCGCGATGATCGCGGAGAAGGAAGCCGACACGGCGCGGGTCAGCATTTTCTCTTCGTGCTCGATCTCCTGATGGATCTCGCGCGTCGCCTTGACCAGTAGAAACAGGCCGCCCGCCACGAGAATGAGGTCGCGCCAGGATATCTCCGGGTCGAACAACGAGTCGCCGCGGGAAAGCTCGAACTCGAACGGAATGGTGAAGACGGTCGTCGTCAGCCCGATCATCCAGGTGATGGCGAACAGCAGGATGACGCGGAACAGGAAGGCAAGGAACAGTCCGATCTGGCGCGCGCGGGTGGCGGCCGGCTCCGGCAGCTTCCCCACCAGGATCGAGATGAAGATGATGTTGTCGATGCCGAGCACGATCTCCATCACGGACAGCGCGAGGAAAGCGGCCCATGCCTCGGGACTCGTCAACAGCTCCAGCATTGAGGTCCGGCCTCCTATGAGGTGCGCAGGCGTTGCTGAACGGCGGCCACGCAGAAAAGATAGGCGGACGCGGCAAGCAGAACGTACTTGACCGCGGGGTGCGCGCCGAAATTCGTCGCAAGCAGCCAGACGGCGCACAGCAGCCAGAGCGTCACCACGGCTAGCGTCGATGCGCGCCAGCGGATGACACGGAGCGGGTGGACGAAGTTCACCGGCACGAAGGTGAGGACCGCGAGCGCGAGCACCGCTGCAAAGGTCACCGCCGGCGGAGGAAGAAACGCGTAGAGCACGAACACCGGCATGTTCCAGACGGCCGGAAAGCCGCGGAAGGAATTGTCCGGCTGCTTCATCCGGGTGTCCGCGAAGTAGAGTGCGCCCGACACGGCCACTATGACGGCCGCCGTCGCCCCCAGGAGCGGCGGCAGCTCCAGCGCCCGGCCGACGATGATCGCCGGGGCGAAGACGTAGGTGACATAGTCGACGACGAAGTCGAGCGCGGCGCCGTCCCATTGCGGCAGGCGCTCGCGCACACGATGCCGGCGCGCCAGCGGCCCGTCGATCCCGTCGACGAGCGTAGCCACGCCAAGCCACAGGAAAGCGGCGCGCCAGTCGGCGTCGGCGATCGCCAGTACTGATAGCACGGCAAGCGCCGCGCCCGCGGCGGTCAGGAGGTGTATGGCGAAGAGATGCCGCTGGCCCACGCTCATCCTCAAAACGCCCTGTCCCGAGCCACCCGCCGGGACGCCGTTTCGCCGGCTTGCCTGTCGGTCGTGCCGCACCCGACGCGCCTGTCATGCCGGGCTGCTGTACCGAGTGCAAGCCCGGTTCGGCGCGCGAGCGGCGGGGAGGACACGGGCGCGCCGTTGCTCCTCGCGGCTTGCCGGGCCATCTTTGCCGCATGACCGAAGCGGAGAGGGCAGCGTTCGACGTCGCCGTTGTGGGCGGTGGTGCGACCGGCTTCGCAGCGGCGCTCACCGCCGCATCCTGCGGCTTTCGCACGGTTCTCTTCGCTCCTCCGGCGGATTTCCCGCCCGGGCGCACGGCCGCCCTGCTGCAGGGCTCCGTCGAGCTCCTCTCCGCTCTTGGCGTTTGGCCGGCGCTCGCAGATCGAGCCGCGCCGCTGCGGGCGATCAGGCTCGCCGATGCCACGCAGCGTCTGATCCGAGCGCCGGAAGTCACCTTCTACGCCTCGGAGATCGGGCTCGCCGCGTTCGGCTACAACGTGCCGAATGGAACGCTGGTCGACGCGCTGCGGCGGCGCGCCGAGGGCTTCGACGCATTGAGGCTGGTGGAGGAGCCGGTTCAGTCGGTGACGCTGAACGACGATCATGCGCTCCTGCGGTCGGCTTCCGCCTCCTTTTCCGCCCGCCTCGTCGTCGCCGCCGATGGCGCGCGCTCGGTCGCGCGTCGGGCCGCCGGCATTTCAGTGCGCACCTGGCGCTATCCGCAGGCTGCGCTGGTGGCGACGCTCGCGGTCCGATATCCGCACGATGGCGTTTCGACCGAGTTCCACACGGAGACGGGGCCGTTCACCCTCGTGCCGCTCCCCGGAGACAAGGTAAGTCTCGTCTGGGTTGACAGCGCCAAGGCCGCGGACTTGGCCATAGGCCTCACGGATGAAGCCTTCTCGCGCGCCGCCGAGGAACGCGCCCACTTCGTCCACGGCGCCATGCGCCTCGACAGCCCGCCTGCGCTGGTGCCGCTCGGTGCGGCGCTTGCGGAGGGTTTTGCCGCGCGCCGGACGGTGCTTGTCGGAGAGGCCGCGCATGTCTTTCCGCCGATCGGGGCGCAAGGGCTCAATCTCGGCTTCCGCGATATCGCGGCGCTCAGGCGCATGTTGACGCGGCACCGCGGCGATCCCGGCGGCCCGGCCGCTCTTGCGGCGTTTCACGCCATGCGCTGGGCGGACGTGCGCTCGCGTACCTACGCGATCGATCTTCTCAACCGCTCGCTTCTGACCGACTTCCTGCCGGTGCAGGCGGCTCGGGCCCTGGGCATCGGCCTCGCCGCGTCGGTGCCGCCCCTCAAGCGGCTCCTCATGCGCCAGGGGCTGGCAGGTGGCGGTGCCGTGCGCCCCTGAATTGCCGCGGGCGGACGCGCTTGCCAGACGCACCGCGACCCGTCAACTTGCCGCCGATGGGTTCGATCAAGAAAGCAAAGTTCGGCGTCGGGCAGGTCGTCCGCCACCGATTCTTCCCCTTCCGCGGTGTCGTCTTCGACGTCGATCCCGAATTCGCCAACACGGAGGAATGGTATCAGGCGATTCCGCAGGAGATCAGACCCTCCAAGAACCAGCCTTTCTATCATTTGCTGGCGGAGAACGACGACACAGAGTACATCGCCTATGTTTCGGAGCAGAACCTGCTGCCCGACGAAAGCGGCGAGCCTGTTCGCCACCCGCAAGTGCGCGACCTGTTCGGCAGCTTCGAGAACGGCCAGTATCGGAGCCGCGAATCGCCGAACTGAATGCCGGTGAGAACGCGCGCTGTGTGAGCCTCTCTGTGTGGCCTATTCGGTGCTCGACGGTTGCTGTTGCTGCAGCTGCATCAGCCTTTGGCGCGCTTCGTCGGCCTTTCGCTTCAACTCGTCCTCGAGTCTTTGCTGGCGGGCTCGCGCCTCTTCCGGGTCGATCCCCGGCCCGTCATAGGTCGCCGTGAAGCCGGCGAGGCTGATGTCGAAATTCACCGGCTTGCCCTGCGGGTTCAGCATGGTGATGACCACGTTGCCGCCGCGCTTCAGCCTGCCGATGAAATCGTCGTTGATCTCGCCCAACGCCAAGCATTCGCCGGGCGTGCATACGACATATTTCACGCCGGTCGCCTCGCCGTCGTCGATCTTGATTTGCACGCCTGGCTGAATCAGCGCCACCGGCGGGACCGCGACTTGCAGAAGCTTCTTGTCCGTGCGCTCGATCACGAGAAACTGCGCTATGGGCTGGCCCGTCGCCGCCAAGCGCTTGCGGCTGATATGGCACTCCTCGTTCTCGTTGACCGTGCCGCAGACTTTCTCCCAATCCGGCTGCTCTAGATTTGCTCCCTCGCCCTGGGCACCGGGGGCGGGCTGGACCTGATCCTGCGTCTGGGCGGAAGCGGGGCTGAAGGCGATTAGCGCCGCAAACGCTGCCGCCCCCGCCAGACATGTGACAGGGCTCGATGACCTGCGTTCGACTGCCATTTGAAACCTCTCGTGGCCTCCCGGTGCATCGCCCGGCCGGCGCTCGTGCGGCCTCTGCCGGGCAAATTTGGCGACAGAGTGACTATGTGATTTGCCCTCATTAGCGGGCATTTGCGAAAGATTCCAGATTGCCGCAGAGTCCGATTCTATTTGACGCCCCCAATGCGGTCAGACCGACGTGAGAAGATTATCTACCCCGAGATCGATGGTCCGGGTGGCAAGGGATGTTGCGGGCTGTTCGGCCCGCGTTGCATGCTTGGCCCTTGTCGCCGCGATCGCCTTTCCCGGCGGAGCCCCGCTGGCGGAGCCGAAGCACGCAATCGCCATGCACGGCGAGCCGGCCCTCCCGCCTGACTTCGAGCACTTTCTCTCCGTCAATCCTGATGCGCCCAAGGGCGGCTCCATTGGTTTTGCCGGCCAGGGCACTTTCGACAGCCTCAACCCCTTCATTCTGAAAGGAAGCGCGCCCGACGGCCTTTGGGGCCGCAGCACGCCCTTTTGGAGCAACAATGTCTGGGAGAGCCTGCTCATCCGAAACTGGGATGAGCCGTTCTCGCTCTATGGGCACCTGGCGGAATTTGTCGAGGTGCCGGACGATCGGTCGTGGGTCGAGTTCACCATGAATCCCGACGCACGCTTTTCCGACGGGGAGCCGGTGACCGTCGACGATGTGGTCTTTTCGTTCGACCTCCTGAAGGAGAAAGGCCGCCCGCAGGGCTGGTTCGAGAAGGTCGAGCGCGTGGAGACAAAGGACGGGGGTAAGGTTCGCTTCGTTTTTGGCGAGGGATTCGACCGTGAGCTGCCGCTGATCGTGGGCCTCATGGCGATCCTTCCCAAGCACGCCACCGATCCGGCGCGGTTTAGCGAGACCAGTCTGGAGAAGTTCGTCGGCAGCGGTCCCTATGTCATCGATCGAGTGGAGCCGGGAAAAACCGTCACGCTGAAGCGGAACCCCGACTATTGGGCAAAAGACCGGCCGGCCAAGCGCGGCTTTGACAATTTCGACGATATCCGCATCGAGTATTTCCGCGATGCCAACACCCTCTTCGAAGCTTTCAAGAAGGGCCTGTTCGACGTTCACGTGGAGACAAATCCGACGCGGTGGTCGACAGGCTACGATTTCCCCGCGGTCAAGGAAGGCCGCATTGCGCTGGAGACCTTCGAGACCGGCACGCCCAAGGGTATGAACGCCTTCGTCTTCAACCTGCGGACTCCGATCTTCCAGGACATCCGGGTAAGAGAGGCTTTGACCCATTTTCTCGATTTCGAATGGATCAACCGCAGTCTCTACGACGGCAGCTACCGCCGCACGGGAAGCTATTTCGAGGGCTCCGTGCTCTCGGCGCTCGGCCGGCCGGCAAGCGCGCGCGAGCGGGAGCTCCTGGCACCCTTCCCCAACGCCGTGCGCAGGGACGTCATGGAAGGCACCTACGAGCCTCCAGTAAGCGACGGTACGGGTCGCGACCGGAGCAATCTGCGCAAGGGGATCGATCTCCTTACGGAGGCCGGATACGAGCGCCGCGGCGCTCGGCTCGTGAAGGCTGAGACCGGGGAACCTCTCTCATTCGAGATGCTGGTGCGCAGCACTGAGGAGGAGCGCTTGGCGCTGGCCTATCAGCAGGTCCTGCGGCTGGCCGGTATCGACATGTCGGTCAGGCAGGTCGACTCTGCCCAGTACTGGGAGCGCATACTCAACACCCGCCAGTTCGACATGATCCACTGGGTCTATTCCGCCTCGCTTTCACCGGGAAACGAGCAGCTCGGCCGCTGGTCGAAGATCGACTCCGATACGTTCGGCCGGCTGAATTTCGCCGGGGTGTCCAACCCCGCCGTCGATGCTATGATCGAGGCCCTCCTCGCTGCGGAGACCGACGAACAATTCATCGATGCCGTAAGAGCTTACGATAGGGTTCTCATGTCAGGATTCTATGTCGTCCCACTCTTCCATTCGCCCGTCCAATGGGTTGCCTACTGGACCCGCGTCGGGCATCCGGACCGTACGTCCCTCTACGGCGTGCAGTCGATGACGTGGTGGCGGGCCGGGTGAGCGGGCGCACGCCGCTTCGTCTCGACGTCATCTCGGACGTCGTCTGCCCTTGGTGCTTCGTGGGGAAGCGGCGGCTGGAGAAGGCGGTCGCCGCCTCGGAGATTCCGCTCCAGATCCACTGGCGCCCGTTCCAGCTCGATCCGACGATCCCGCCGGAAGGGAAGGACCGCCGCGCCTATCTCAAGGCCAAATTCGGCACGGACGAGCGCATCCGTGAGCTCCACGATAATATTTCGGCGGCCGGCGAGGCAGAGGGGATACCCTTCGCTTTCGAACGGATCGAGGTGTCGCCCAACACCCTAGAGGCTCATCGGCTGGTGCGCTGGGCCGGCCAAAGCGGCAAGCAGGATCAGGTCGTGGAGGCGCTCTTCCGCGCTTATTTTCTTGAGGGCCGCGATATCGGCGACCACGCGGTGCTCGCGGATATCGCAGAAGCGGCGGGGATGGAACGGAGCAATGTCGCGGCGCGGCTTGCCTCCGGCGAGGACCGCGAAGCCGTTGAGGCGGAAATCCTGGAAGCGCAGCGGATGGGCGTGACGGGCGTGCCGACCTTCATCCTGCTGGGACATTACGCAGTGGTCGGCGCGCAGCCTGCCCCCGAGCTCGCCCGCGCCATCGAGGCGGCCGCTGCGCTTGGGGACGCGGCCATCGGCGCCTGAGCCGCACCGCCCCTAAAGCCCGGCCAATATCTTTTCCACCTCGGAAAGGGGATGGTTGGTCAGGTCCTTGTCGACTTCCTTGACCGTGCGCTCTCGCACGGCCGCCGAGATCGACGCCCTGAGATCGGCCAGGGTGCGCGGCGCGGCGACAAGCACCAGCCGCTTCACGCCCTCTGCCTTGCACAGGCCGTCCAGCGCCTCGGCCACAGACTTGGCGAACTCGGTTTCGGCCCGCGCGTGCCAGTCCGTTTGCTCCACCGCGCTGCGGCCGGGGCTTGTCCTGTCGTGCGAGCGGCCCGGTCGGTCGGTCCCCTGTTCGTGCGTGGGCGGATTGGGCCCCGCCTCCAGGACCTTGCGCATGGCGAGCTTGGGCTCGAAGCTCGTGCCCACGTTCTCCGCCATCAGCGCTTTACGCCCGTCGGCGACGACCACCCACGCGCCGTGCTCGATCTTCATGCGTCTCTCCAGCCAACCGCCAGGCGCCAAGCGAGAGCGCCGCCGAACCTCGGTCCGGCGGCGCCGATCGAAAATCCCGAAACGACGATCAGTAGCCCGGCGGACACTCGATAATGACCGTGCGGCCTTGCGGATCCCGCGCATAGCAATATCCGGGCCGGTCGGTAACCGCGCCGATGATGGCGCCGGCCGCGCCGCCCGCCGCCGCGCCGAGAAGGGCGCCCTCCACGTCTCCGGTGATGAGCGCACCGGTGATCGCGCCGGCGCCGGCGCCCAGTCCGGCCCCGGTGGCCACTCGCTGATCGTGCTGCGTGCAGGCTGCAAGAGCCAGCGCGGCGGCGCTCGCGAGCATGAGTTTCCTGATCATATAATCTCACCTTCCCTGTCGGCTGCGGCCCCCTGCTGGCCGGATGAGCGTCCACGCTGTGCCGAGATTCAACGGAACGCGGGTGTCTAACGTCGATGGGGCCGAAATTCGGCGTTTTTGGGGAGGCGGATCAAGCGCTGCCGACGCCGCCTCGCCGCTTTTCCCCTTCAAATGGGGCATTCGGGTCGCCGGCCTGCCATGCATCGGCGGTCTCGGCGAAGAAATCGAGGTAGCGGCCGCCGGCGATCGCGGCGCGCGCAGCGGCCATTAGGTCTTGGTAATAAGCGAGGTTGCTGGCGGTGAGAAGCATCGCGCCGAGTGTCTCTCCCGCCTTCACCAGGTGGTGGAGGTAGGCGCGCGAATAGTCGCGGGTCGCGGGGCATGCGCTCGTTTCGTCAAGCGGCCGCTTGTCGTCCGCGTGGCGCGCATTCTTGAGATTGATCTTGCCGAACCGCGTATAGGCGAGCCCGTGCCGGCCGGCGCGCGTCGGCAGCACGCAGTCGAACATGTCGACGCCCTTTCCGACGCTTTTCAGCACGTCGTCGGGCGTGCCCACCCCCATCAGGTAGCGCGGCCGCTCCCGCGGTAGGGCCGGCACGGTTTCGGCGAGGATCGCCAGCATCG
>CAZARE010000194.1:0-7122 GCA_964487455.1 uncultured Propylenella sp. | reverse complement strand
GCGCGCATTGCCGGCGCCGCGGTACGCGAGCTTGACCGCCGCGGCGGGCGCTACGCGCTCGCTACCATGTGCGTCGGCGTCGGACAGGGCGTTGCCGTTGCGTTTGAGCGCGCGGGCTGAGACAGAGCGCCGCGATTCGACTGCTAGGCCCGGAGCGCTACCGGCTCGTCGCGGTCTCCGCTCGCCGTGCCAGCGAACTCTTGCGCCCGCTTGAGCGTGAGGTTCCACGTGGCGGTGGGCTCAAGCCGCCACCCCTGCGCCGCGCCTCGTACCGGCTCCAAGCATTCCATGTAGGCGAGCAACACCAGGGCATCCTGCCGCTTGACATCGACCCGGCAGCTCCTAATGAGCGTTCTCAGCTGCTCGCCCCGTCGCCCCTCGGCAAGACCTGCGCGGGCAAGAATGCTGCCGTAGGTTCTTTCTTTGAAGAACAGCGCGCGCGCGCTGCGGTCAAGGCGCTCGGCCTCCTCTTCGCTGATCGCCCGTAGCGCGCGGAACAGCGCGATCGTCGCTTCGACGTTGACCAGCGCCTCGGTCAGCGGTGCGTGGTCCAGCTCTGCTGGCGCATGCAGTTGCGCGACGGCTGCATCGTCAGCGAGCTCGCCCGAACGGTAGCGCTCGAACACCGTGCCGACCCCGATCATGCCAAACTCCGCGCATTCGGCGGCGCGAAGCGCCCCCATGCTCGCCGCGCCGAAAACCTGCACACCCTGTTCCAAGGCAAAGAGGATCTCCTTGTGCCAGACGGCGGCGACGTCCTCGTAACGGCCGTCGATCAGGCCGATCGCCCTCGCGCCTTCCAGGACGGCGCGGGCTATGTCGCCCTGGCCGGCCGGGCCTCGGCACTCAAGCCCTGCGTAAGCCGGACTGGTTGCCCAAACGGTGCCGGAAAGGCTCGGACCGGCGAACAGGACCTTCATTGCACGCCCATCATCATCTTGAGCGCACGCTTTCCGAACCGCTGGCGGCGGTCGCCGGGTGGGTTCTCCAGCTCGGGAATGAGCGAGCGCGCCGCCGCGAAGCCCGGCTCTCCTTCCGCTTCGAGCGGCACCACGATGGCGGAGCTGACGCCGGCTCGGCTCAGCCGCTCCAGGATAAAATGCAGATTGCCCGCCGGTCCGGGGACGTCGCGCATATCGGTGCGAGGGCGGCCACGCGGCGAGGCTCTGATGTAGGTCATCAGGTCCCCTTTCAGCTGAGAGCCGTAGAGATTTGGATCGAAATCGTCGCGCGCACCGGTGATGCTGGTGACGCGGCTCTGCGCCGCCTCGGTGATGGCGCGGATTGCGGCGCGCGCTGGCGAGGGATGCGCGCCCATTCCGCTCGAGAGGTCGAAGTGCTTCCACAAATCCTCGCGCCCGTTCGGTATCGGCGCGATGGTGGAGAAGTAGACGGGGACGCCTATGTCGCTGGTGATGTCGAACAGTCTGAGTTGGAAGCCGGCCTGGTCGATTTGATTGGCGAGATCAAGCACCGGGGCGTCCTCGAGAGAAGCGGGATCGACGCAGCGTTCGAACACGTCCTCGTCGGAGCGGAGATTCCACAGCGTTCCGGCGTCGCGCTCTACGCGCTCCAGGAGCCCGTGGACCACGGCTTCGAGCATGACGTTGCCGGACGCGAGACCGTCGCTCGTCTGCCAGTAGCGGCTCGGCTTTCCGCCTTTGCCGGCGGGGTCGAGGGTGATGAGGTCCGCGGGCACCCATACGCCCGCCTGCTGGAGAAGATCGAAGCCCTCTGCCCACGCCATCTCCTCGGAGGGCGATACGGGCCGCTCGCCTCGACGCAGCAGCTCGTTGAAGGGCAGGGCGCGCTCGCCGCCGGACGCGAGTTCGTCCATTGAGCAAAGGCGGATCGGGATGGGACAGAACTCGGCCGTCGCCAGTTCCGCCGCCTCCATGACGGCGGAAGCCTGCGCGGCCGGCTCGTCGAGGCCCTTGCCCTGGCTGACGGCAAGGGTCTTGGAGTTCGGCCGGACCGCCATCCACACCGGGATGCCGATCCGGTCGAGCCCCGTCACGTCGGCCAGCCGGGTGATGCCGAACCGGCCGAACATCGACCGCATGCGATCGACGGTTTCGGTGGCACGGTTCAGCCGATCGGAATGACTCTCGGCTGAACCGCGTTCTCTGAGAAGCGCGATTTCCGCACTCAAACTCTCCGGAAGTCGCGCTGCTTGCATCAGGAAGCCCTAGTGGCTTGGGTAGAAGAAGTGCGACGCCGCCGCGGGGCGGACTTTCGCCGCCTGCGCCGACTCCATCCCCTGCAACCGAGGGCCGTGATTGGGGTAGAACAGATGCGACGACGCCTCAGAGCGGACCTCTGCCGCACGCACAGAATCCACGCCCTCGAGACGCGCGCCGTGACTTGGGTAGAACAAGTGCGACGCTGCCGCGGAGCGAGAGGACGCGGCGATCGCAAAGTCCACGCCGTCCACTTGCCGCTCGTCCTGGTCGTCTTCGTCGGCGTCGAACGCATCAATGGGCTCGACAGTTCCGGCTTGCAGATCAGCAAGCCACATCGTGTCGTCGTCCGACAGACGGAAAAGTACGATATTCTTCATGGTCATCTCCTATCAGCTGAGCTTCGAACTCGCGCAATACATCGCCCTCACGCGCAGGCTCCATCGAGCCTGGAGTGCAGACGCCGTGCTTGCTTCGGGGGCGGGGTGCGGTCCTTACGGTCGACCGCACCGCCTATCTCTATCGTTCAGCCGGCTCCGTTAGCCGTTGGGAACCGGGATCATGCTCTCCTGATTTCAAGGATCGGGACGAACTCCTCCTCGGCTGTTCCGTCAACATCAACTAAATCCAGCCTGGCGAAGCCCGTCTTCGTAGTGACGCGCGTATTCCGGCCGTCGGATCGGCAGGATGGAAAGCCAGTCGGAGACCTTGAAGTCCGGATGGAATTCCATTGTCTCGCGCACGAACTCGCTGGCGCGATCCTTCTGACCAAGCATTGCATAGGAGGCGGCGAGCAAGCGGTAGGCAGGGGTTTGGTCCTGCATGCGCTCAATGCACCGGATCGCTTCGACATAGTTCTGCAGGTGAAAATTGGCGCCGCCGGCGGCCCACCAGTATTGATCCGGGCAGAGCGGATTTAGTTCTATCGCACGGTTGATCTTTTCCAGGCCGGTACCTGGCTCGCAGGCATGCGTCAGCGCATCGCCATAGTCCATCAGCAGATCTGCGAACTGCGGGTTGCGAAGCTCCGCGTCTCCCAATGCTTGTAAGCTCTCGTCGAAACGTCCCGAATAGAGCGTGCAAGCCCCGAGCTCGCGATACCCGCGTGCATCGTCTGGATCGAGGTCGATCGAGCGGGCGGCGAGCCTTTCGGCCTCGACCAAAAGGTCAGGATCGCCTCGCGCGAGGAGCACCCATTCCAGCCGCAATGTTCGTGCCAGCCCGCTGACGCCCGGCACGAAGTCGGGGCAAACGCCCATTGCGGCCCGGAACGCGCGGCGGGCGCGCCGGACGTTTGGGAGATCGAGCTGGCGCAGGTATCTCTGTCCGCTCAGATAGAGATGATAGGCGGATGCCTTCTGCTCCGTATCGAAGTTCGCAATCTCCACCCGTTCGACCTTGTCGACGACAGATGTGAAGATGCGCATGGACAGTTCGCGATAGTGCCGAGCTGCGGGCTCTTGGTCGAACGCGTAGTGCTCCGTCCAGGTGATCTCTCGGCTGACCGCATTGAGGACCTTAACCGCGAGCCAAAACTCTCCTCCACGGTTTTGAAGCTGAGTCTCGATAGCGTAGTCGACGCCGAATGTCTTGAAGAGCGCCGTCTTCCCGCTCACGCTCAACTGCAACGCCGTGTGTGGGGCAACGACCGAGAAGGTCCGAGACCGGCAAATGTTGATCGTCACGTCTTCGATAAGGGAGGTGGCAATCTGATGACGGTATTCCTGGCCTGCAATAAGAGGCGGAGGAAGGATGGTTATTTTCGGCACACCCGTTCTGCTCGGTGCTGCCGTGTCCTCCTGGACGCTCTCAGCGTCCTGCTCCTTCGGGATAAAGCGTGTTGGTGAAGGTAGGGAGCGCATCGCGCGGCCAGCCGCTGCCGCCGGCGGCGAAGTGCGGGCAGGCAGCAGCGCATGAAACAGCTCGGTGGTGGTCTGATCCGGCTCCACCCCAAGGTCTTCGCTCAGTCGCTGTGTCAGACTGAGATAGATATCCCGTATGCGCGCCGGCTCACCCTCCTCGGCGAACAGCCGCATCAGCGCCCGGTGCCCCACTTCGTTGTAGGGATCGACCTCGAGCAGCCGCCGCGCTGCGATACGGACTGCGACCCTGTCTGCACCGGAATCGGGCGGCTCGATCGAATTGGCGATAGCGCTGACGAAGGCGTCCCGCACGTTAGCCCGCTGTACGATGAGCCAGTCCTGAACCTCGGTTCCCTCCAACTCGCAACCCTCCAGCAGGTCGCCCCGGTAAATGTCGCAGAGCGTGACCAGGTCGGCCGACGAGCGGTGCGAGACGATCCTCAGAAACTCGGCCAGATCGATCTGGATGGTCTTTGCCAGCTCGACATGGTCGCGCCGGCTGCGGATCAGCTCAAAGCCAAACTTCTCCTGCCGCTCCACGACCCGCGATAGGAACTTCCGCATGTTGGTGGCAGCCGCCTTCGGATCGGAGTCCTCCCACAGAAACTGGCGTAGAGACGCACGGGTCGCCGGCTCGCCGCGGCTGGTCAGCACCAAATAGGCGATAAGGGCGTAGGCCTTTGCCGGAACGGAAATCAGGCTGCCTTGATTGTCCAGCAGTCGGGGCGGGCCAAGAAGTGAAAGCCGGCACACCATCAATAATTCAAACCTCCAGTTGGGGGTCCTCGCTAAGTCATTCCGGACATTCGACAACATTCGACCGGAAGAGATCGGCCCATTCCCCTAACGTTCACGCCAACTTTGACGATAGTGTTCTATTAACGATGTGTAAATTCGGGGGCTGGGACCAGCTCGTCATCCTGTCACGTTTGCGCCACGCCTGCCACGCTCGTGCCACGCGCTCCGTCGTCATGTGCCGCCAACAACAGCGACCGAGTCGATGGACCGATACTACACAATCCTTCTCGATAGAGGAGGTCGCCTCCCGGCCCGGCACGTGGGGGGAAAATCTGAGTTCGAACAACCGCTTGATATGGCCTCTCGGCTGATGGCGGACCCCCCGCGGCCGGCGATCCACCGGGAGCGGCTAACCGCCCAGGAGCTGCAGGAGCTCGCGCAGGAGCCGGAGTTCGTCGCTGCTGCCGAGATCATGAGGACCCGGCTATTGTCCCCGGTCGATGAGGTCGACGCCCGGGGCCGAGGCGGGTTGACGGTTGCCGATGGCCGGCGGCGCCAGTCGTGGGGCATCGGCGCCGTGGGCGCCGACAAGTCAAAGTTCACCGGGGCCGACATCTCCGTCGCCATACTCGATACCGGGATTGACGGCGAACACTGCGCATTTCGCGACGTGGACCTGGTGGAGAGAGACTTCACCGGCTACGGGAATGGGGACGTCGACGGGCACGGCACGCACTGCGCGGGCATCCTTTTTGGCCGCAACGTGGACGGCGTGCGCATCGGCGTGGCGCCCGGAATTCGCAGGGCTTTGATCGGCAAGATCATCGGCCCGAAGGGCGGCGATTCCGATATGATGATCCGCGGCGTATGCTGGGCGCACGAACAGGGCGCGCGCGTCATCTCGATGTCGGTAGGATTCGACTTTGCGGCGACAGTAGGGGAGCGGCTTGCTGCGGGATGGCCCCCTGCGCTCAGCACGTCGGTGGCGCTAGAGGCCTATCGGGCTAACCTGCGGCTGCTCGACCGCCTGCTGCAGATGGTGCGGATGCACGAACCAGGCACGGGCGGGGCCATCATGGTGGCCGCTGCGGGCAACGAAAGCAGTCGAAGCGTCGACGGTGAGTTCATCATGTCGGCCTGCCCGCCGGCGGGTTCGGACAAGATCATCTCGGTCGGCTCGCTCGACCCGAGCGCGAACGGGACCGGCTACCGGGTGTCCAGCTTCTCCAATACCGGCGTCGAGATTGCGGCGCCTGGCCGCGGCATCGTCTCGGCCATGCTTGGCGGCGGCTTGACAACGCTGAGCGGGACCAGCGTGGCGGTGCCGCACGTCGCCGGGGTCGCGGCGCTGTGGTGGCAGGCGGTGCGGCAATCGGACCTGCCGGCCAATGCCACCCTGGTGCGCAGCAAGCTCTTGGCGGGCGCCGAAAGCAGGGGTCTCTCGCCGAGCGTCTACCCAGCCGATCGCGGCGCGGGACGGGTCATGGCGCCACCCGATGGGCTGGCGGTTTCCTCGCGCTTCGCCGCGCGAGCGTCACGGAGCGAGCCGCCCCATATCAGCGAGCTTGCCCTCAGCGCAGAGCGCGCGCGCAGGTTGGCCGCCGAGGCGGGAATGGAGACAATTGCCGTGGGGGCGGGCCCGCTGGGCGTCGGTTCGGCAGGGCCAAGGCGCAACCTCTGCTGAACCGTCACGTCAAACGTGTCACGCCATGTCTGTCACGCTTTGGACACGCTGGAGAGAGTTCAGTATCGCGGACCGAAGAATCGGCGACAAGGGACCCAGGATGAGTTTGAGTGAGTCCAACGATTCGCGTGTTCTCGACGAGGTTCGCGCCAAGATCTTCTATCTTGCGAGTGATGTGGAGACGGCCAGCCAGCCCGCCGCCATGCTGCTGAGAGCAGTTGCCGAATCCATCGTTGACGTTTCCCAGGCGGTGCAGGTCAATGGGCGCCTCAATGGGCAGGCCATTTTGAAGAGCGCGGCGGAATCGCGCCGGTCCGGTCGGGACGACGAGATTCGCACCCCTCGTGTGCGAGGTAATTTGCTACCGCAAGTACAGCACGTCGGAGCGGCGGGCTCTCGATCCGGACATAAGCGCTAAGGAGCTCCGCTGCTCCGGGCGCTGTCGCCAAGGACGCCGAGGGGCCGGCGTCCATTTGCGAAGCGTTGGCCCCCGACAATCCCGAGAAGAAGAAGCTGATTGGCACTTCGAGCGTGCGGGCGATTGCGCAGAGCCGCGCCGCGCCCGCGCGGGCCGCGCCCTCCTCGAATTCCCGCAGTCGTTCCGGCCTGGTTCCCAGCATCGCCGCGAGGCTCTGCTGTCTCAATCCAAGCTGCCTAC
>CAZARE010000193.1:0-19546 GCA_964487455.1 uncultured Propylenella sp. | reverse complement strand
CCTGCCTACCGAAATAGAGCCCCGTGACCACCACGACGAGGACCGCGAGTGTGAGAAGCGCGGACAGGCCTGCCGGGGTCGGCAATTCCGCCCGCGGCAACCGCAGCTTGGCTGACGGGCTCTCGTTACTCGGGGAAAGGGACACCACGACCTTAAGCGGCAAACGAAGGTGTCAGACAAACGCCGCAATTCCAAGCGGGTTGCATCGGCGACAAAGGGAGATCATGGACTGAACGATGCCCGACTCGACTGACCACGAGGCAAACAGGCTTTCGGGCCGGCTTACACGCTATGCGCGGGTCGGCACAGGCGTCGGCGGGCTTGCCGCCCGCATGCTTCGGGAACGCGCGCTTGGAAGGGAGCTCGATCCGAGCGCTCGGGCTGCCGACATCGCGCAGATGCTTGGCGGCCTCAAAGGGCCGCTGATGAAAGTGGCGCAGCTTGCGGCTCATATTCCCGACGTCCTGCCGCCGGAATACGCCGTCGAGCTGCAGAAGCTGCAGGCGGAGGCACCGCCGATGGGCTGGGCGTTTGTTCGCCGCCGTATGCGGGCGGAACTCGGTGACGGCTGGGAGAAGCGCTTTAACTCCTTTGAGCATCAGCCTGCGGCTGCCGCTTCGCTTGGACAGGTGCATCGGGCGATAACCCATGACGGCCGTACGGTAGCATGTAAGCTCCAGTATGCGGACATGGATTCGGCGGTAGAAGCCGACCTTTCGCAGCTCGGCGTAGTTCTTGCGATGCAGCGCCGCTTCAGCCCTGAGATCGACACCCGTGAAGTGCTCAAGGAACTGAGCGCCCGACTTCGAGAGGAGCTTGACTACACGCGGGAAGCCCGACACGTGCGGCTCTACAGCGCCATCCTCGGCGGGGGGTCGCAAGTGCGCGTCCCCGGGGTGCTGCCAGACCTTTCGACCAGGCGATTGCTGACCATGACTTGGCTCGACGGCGCGCGGGTTCTCACCTATGCCGGCCATTCGCAGGAGGACCGAAATCGCATTGCGGTCGCGCTCTTCCATGCATGGTGGCATCCCTTCGCGCGCTTCGGCGTCATTCACGGCGATCCGCATCTCGGCAACTACACAGTCTTCGAAAGGGACGGCGCGCCCGCCGGTGTCAATCTCCTCGACTATGGCTGCATACGCGTCTTTCCGCCGGGCTTCGTGGAGGGAGTAATCGAGCTCTATCGAGGCTTTCAGAACAACGATCGCGCGCGTATCGCAGGGGCCTACCGAATCTGGGGCTTCAAGAATCTTACCGACGAGCTGATCGATACGCTGAGCGTCTGGGCGCGCTTTATCTACGCTCCGCTGCTCGACGACCGCGTGCGCACTATCGCGGACGGCGTTGAGCCGCACAAATATGGACGCCGCGAGGTTTGGCAGGTGAAACAGTCGCTGAAGCCGCAGAGCTCCGTCACGATTCCGCGTGAGTTCGTTCTCATGAATCGCGCAGCCGTGGGCCTTGGCGCGGTTTTTCTCCACCTGAAAGCGGAATTGAACTTTCATCGGCTGTTCGAGGCAGAGATCGAGGGCTTCGAGCGCGCCGCGCTAGAGGAGCGTCAGGCCGCTCAGCTGAGCGAGGCTGGGCTTGCAGGCGCAGGCGATGTTTGAGGGCTTCGAGCTCGCTCATGTCGATACTGGCGAGGCGACAATCCGCTCACGCGTCGGTGGCAACGGGCCGCCGCTTTTGCTCCTTCACGGGAATCCGCAAACCCATGTGATGTGGCATCGGATTGCGCCAGGGCTGGCGGAGCACTTCACCGTCGTGGCCGCCGACCTGCGTGGGTACGGCGGCAGCTCCAAGCCGCCGACGACGCCTGACCATGAGCCCTATTCGAAACGCGCTATGGCGCGCGACCAAGTGGCGCTCATGCGTCATTTCGGCTTTGAGAGCTTCGCTGTGGCAGGGCACGACCGCGGTGGTCGGTGCGCCTACCGAATGGCGCTCGATTATCCAGAGCGCGTGAACAAGTTGGCGGTCCTCGATATCCTGCCCACATACGAGCACTACCGTCGCGCCGATATGCGCTTCTCGATGGGCTACTGGCACTGGTTCTTTCTGCCGCAGCCTTGTCCGCTTCCCGAGAAGCTGATCGGCGGTGACCCTGAATGGTTTTTCCGGCGCAACTGGCCCGGCGCTGAAGAGGTGCCGGCGTTCTTCGCGCCCGAGGCGATTGAGGATTACTGGAGTGCCTTCAGCGATCCGGGGACTGTCCACGCCATCTGCGAGGACTATCGGGCGGGCGCTACCTACGACTATCGGCTCGACGAGGCGGATTTCGGCATCCACAAGATCGCTTGCCCCCTGCTGGCGCTTTGGGGGAGGCAAGGCATCATCGAGAGGCTTTACGACCCGCTGGAGGTTTGGCGTGGCTGGGCCGATGACGTCAGCGGCCACGCCATCGACGCGGGACACTACCTCGTCGAAGAGCGCCCCGAGGAAACGCTCCAGGCGCTTCGCTCATTCCTTCTTGCGTGACGATCGCGAGCGTCGCGGTGTTCACTGCGGCAGATAGAGGAGCTCGGTGTAAAGAAGGTTGATGTCGGTATCGGCGATGTCGCCTTTTACCACGATTGAAGGCCCCTTACGGCCTCGACGAACGCTGCGTAAGTCCATCAGGGGCCCCGTTCGCGGCAAGTAAAGACCCACGATGCCATGGTGCCGCAACATGTGCATGTGAACGGCAGGAAGCGCCGCCCGAAGCATAGCGTACTCGCTTGTGAACAGCAGGCGGGCAGCTGAAATGCCTCTGAACCGCGGTCTGCGCAGCCATAGGGCCGGGGCCGTGTGCTCTTCTTGGCGGATGATGATGCCAATGTGCCGCGTGTCGCTGTGGTCGGCGATCCATCGCCGGTGCTCGGGCGCTGCCAGCGCAAGCGTCAACGGCTCGATGCGGGTGCTATGGCCGCCGATGAGGCCGTTTAGCAACGGAACCGAGAGTATCGATCCATGGGAGAGGTAGCGGAAACCCAAGCGGATGCAGATCGCCTGCACCGACCTGATCGGCGTGCAGATTGTGTAGATCGTGTCGGGATCGGAGCTTGCCGCACGCATCATGCGCAGCGCCATCGATCGGTATTTTGGCCGGATATACCAGCTCGACAGGTTGACGAAGCGCCGCTCCCGGCCGTCGATAGTCTCCGTCTTCTCAAACGACAGGATGCCGCCCTGCGGACGACCGTCCACGATCAATAGAAGACCGTGCCCTGATCGGCCAGGCGGGGGTTGGAAGGCTACAGACCAGTCGAATGCGACCTCAGGAAAGCCCTCCCTGAGCAATTCCAGCATCTGCTGTCTTTGCTCGGCGCTGTGAATTGCCACGAAAGGCATGCGGCCACCGTCACGCGTTCGCGAAGTACCGCCTAGGGGCCTTGAGGGCCCAACTGAAGCCGCTCGCCGCATAGTACAGGCTGGTAAGGGTTTCCGCGGGTGTGACGCTGATCCGCGGCAGGGCGTGTGGGGTTTCATGATGCTTGGGAAAGACCGGGCTCGGCTCCGTCGTGACCGCGCTTGTGAATCCGATCTCCTCCGCCATCACGGCCTCGCGGGGACCGCAGCTGCGCCTGTCGCCATAGGGGTATGCAAGATGAGCGACATGACGATCGGTCAGGCGCTCGAGGAAAGACTTGTTATCAGCCATCTCTGCGCGCGCTTGCCCAGGCTGGAGGGTTGCTAGCGGAGCGTGGGAACTGGTGTGGGCGCCGATCGTCACCAGCGGATGCCGGGCAAACCTTTTTAGCTCATCCTCATTGAAGAAGTAGGTATCTGCAAGCGCTTCCAGGGATATGCCGTAGGCTTCAAATGTCGGCGCGAGCTCGTGCTCGCGGCGGTAGTCTTCGCGTACCCACCGTCCTACTGCTCTTAATGCGGCAAGCTTCTCGGCAAGACTGGCGCAAGGAAAGCGCACGGCCATGCAGTCGATCGTGACCTCCTCGCGAGATCTGAGAAGCGCCCGCAATGCAAGCCACCACGCATAAAGCTCGCGCGTGACCGCGCCGGTTGGTACGTAGACGGTGAAGGGCGCTCGGCGCTTCTCCAATATCGGAAGTGCGTGCCTCAGGGTATCGCGATAGCCGTCATCAAACGTCAAAACGGCGAAGGGAGGCGCGGTCTGTCCGCGATCCATTCGGCAGACCGCCTCGTCGAGGCCTACGATCTCCCAGCCTTCGTTCCGCAAGCTATCGATGATACCGGCTAGGGAGGAGGGCTGAGACCCCGTCATCAGCTCGGAGACTGGATCCTCTTGTATCTCATGGAGGCAAAGGATCACGCCGCAGCCGCCGGTCTTGTTGCGTATCGGGACGGCCAGGCCGGTGCGCCTGACCAGCGAAACAAAGCCCGACTTCAGCGCCTCCCTCATACACAAGGCCGGTCTGTCCACGATCACTCTAGGGTCAGACGGTAACCATTTCCCGACCGCCGCTGCAAGCACTGCGGCCAAGCTAGGGCATGCGACAGGCGGGCCCGTTGCTCCGGTTTCGACGCTTGTGTTAAAGCCGGTAACACTATCGCCACCTTGCATCTTCGGGAATTCAATGGCTGAACACACCCCTTCCGGACCCGTCGAAATGGGCGCGCCGATGGACTATGCGGAGCATGATCGAACCTATGCCGGCTTCGTCTCGCTCACAAAGATCTCGCTTCTGGCCACCGTCGCTACCTTGCAGGCGCTTGCGCTGTTCGGCCTCGCCAACAACGGTTTCTGGCTCGGCGTACTGCAGATCTTGCTGATAACAGCCGCGAGTATCATCGGTTTCGTCACCAAAGGTTCCATCAAGGCGCTCGTCGGCGTCGTGATCATCGGCTTCCTGCTAATGGCGCTGGCGCTCGGCTAGCGAATGCGGATCGCCGTACTGAAGGAGGATCCGGCGCGAGAGACGCGCGTTGGCGCCACCCCGGAGACGGTGCGCAAGCTGGTCGCCACAGGCGCTACCGTCAGCGTCGAAGCCGGCGCAGGCGTCGGAGCCGGCATACCCGACCAGCATTTCCTGGATGCAGGCGCAGATATTGCTCCGACGGCGGAAGCGGCCCTCAGCGACGCCGATCTTGTCGTAAAAGTGCGACGGCCCGGCGACCCCCAGCGGTACAGGCGCGGCGCTGCGGTTGTCGCGCTCATGGACCCCTACGGAAATGAGGCGGCGGTGAAGAGGTTCGCCGATGCTGGGCTGCTGGCGTTCTCGTTGGAGCTCATCCCGCGCATTACCCGCGCCCAAGCCATGGACGTGCTGTCAAGTCAGGCGAACCTCGCCGGCTATCGGTCGGTTATCGAAGCGGCGGCGGCATTCGGTCGAGCGTTGCCGATGATGATGACGGCCGCCGGCACGGTGCCCGCTGCGCGCGTTTTTGTCATAGGGGCCGGCGTCGCGGGATTGCAAGCGGTTGCTACGGCGCGCCGGCTTGGCGCCGTCGTTTCTGCAACGGACGTCCGTCCGGCGGCCAAGGAGCAGGTCGCTTCGCTCGGCGCCAAGTTCATCGCGGTAGAAGATGAGGAGTTCAAGGCGGCAGAGACCGCAGGCGGCTATGCCAAGGAGATGTCCAAGGATTATCAGGAGAAGCAGGCGGCGCTAGTAAGGGACCATATCGCCAAACAGGATATTGTGATCACCACGGCCCTCATTCCTGGCCGGCTGGCGCCGAAGCTGGTCAGCCGCGATATGGTCGCATCGATGCCGGTGGGCGCGGTGATCGTCGACCTAGCGGCGGAGCGCGGCGGCAACGTAGAGGGTACAGTGCCGGGAGAGGTCGCGTATGTCGGCGATGTGGCCATCATCGGGCATCTCAACATGCCCGGACGCATCGCGGCTTCGTCCTCAGCTCTGCTCGCGCGCAACATTTTTGCCTTCGTCGAGCCGATGATCGACAAGGAAACGAAATCGCTGAAGATCAATCGCAACGATGAGATCGTGGCCGCCACGTTACTTACGGCAGATGGGGCGGTGGTGCATCCAGCATTTGCTACAGAAACCTCTGGCGGGGGGAGCTGAGAGACCAGATATGGAAGAAGAGGCGCTCAGCCAGGCGGTCGAACGCGCCAAGGAGGCGGCCGAGATAGCCAAGGCCGCCGCCGAGGCGGCGCGGGAGGCTGCGGAGCAGGCCGCCGAGATCGCGATCGCGCAAGACATGATTGCCGACGTAGCGGCGGCCGCGGCGCATGCGGCGACCAGCGGTGCGATCGATCCATTCGTCTTCCGCCTCTCGATCTTCGTGCTCGCAATCTTCGTCGGCTACTACGTCGTCTGGTCGGTGACGCCCGCGCTGCACACGCCGCTGATGAGCGTGACTAACGCCATCTCTTCGGTCATCGTAGTCGGCGCGCTGCTTGCCGTCGGTGTTCCCCTTGTTGCGGAAGGCGCCGGACTCGCTCGCCTTTTCGGCTTCCTGGCGCTGATGCTGGCGAGCGTGAACATCTTCGGCGGCTTCCTCGTTACCCACCGCATGCTCGGAATGTACAAGCGTCGGGAGCGATAAGGGCGCAGGATGTCCGCCAGTCTCACCGCCTTCCTCTATCTTGTCGCCGGCGTGCTTTTCATACTCGCGCTCCGGGGCCTCTCGCATCCGGAGTCAAGCCGCAGGGGAAATCTCTATGGCATGGCAGGGATGGCTCTCGCCATCCTGACGACGCTCGTCGGGCATCCACCGGTCGGGTTGTTCGCCTGGGTGATGCTTGCCGTCGCCGTGGGCGCCGGAGGCGCAGTCGGTGTAACGATCGCTCGACGTATCCCGATGACGGCCATGCCACAGCTTGTCGCTGCCTTTCACTCTTTGGTTGGCCTTGCCGCGGTACTGGTGGCGGCGGCGGCGCTGTACGCGCCGGAAGCGTTCGAGATCGGTACAGCCGGCGTGATCCACGGCCAAGCGCTGATTGAGATGTCGCTCGGCGTTGCGATCGGCGCGATCACATTTACAGGTTCGATCATCGCGTTCGCCAAGCTTGACGGCCGCATGTCCGGAGCGCCGATTCTGCTGCCCGCGCGCCATCTGGTTAACGCAGGGCTCGGCGTGCTCCTGGTCACCTTGATAGTGCTGCTGGCGATGACAGAGAGCCGCCTTGCGTTCTGGCTTATTGTCATCGCGAGCCTTGCGCTCGGGGGTCTCATCATCATCCCGATCGGCGGCGCCGATATGCCGGTCGTCATCTCCATGCTCAATTCCTACTCCGGCTGGGCAGCTGCCGGAATCGGCTTTACGCTTGGGAATACGGCGCTGATCATTACGGGCGCGTTGGTCGGTTCCTCCGGCGTCATCCTTTCCTACATCCTGTGCAAGGGGATGAACCGCGCCTTCCTGTCTGTCATCCTTGGGGGGTTCGGCGGCGAGACCAGCGCCCCTTCGGCAGACGCGGGCGACAAGACCGTGAAGCAAGGTTCGGCCGAGGACGCCGCCTTCCTGATGAAGAACGCCTCGAAGGTGATCATTGTGCCGGGCTACGGCATGGCGGTGGCGCAGGCGCAGCATGCGCTCCGCGAGATGGCAGAAAAGCTGAAGGAGGAGGGGGTGGAGGTGAAATATGCCATCCACCCGGTGGCCGGCCGCATGCCCGGCCACATGAACGTGCTTCTGGCGGAAGCCAACGTCCCCTACGACGAGGTGTTCGAGCTGGAGGACATTAACTCCGAGTTCGCGCAAACGGATGTCGCCTATGTGATTGGCGCCAACGATGTCACGAATCCCGCGGCACGCGACGACAAGTCCTCGCCGATCTACGGCATGCCCATTCTGGACGTGGACAAGTCGGCCACCTGTCTCTTCGTCAAGCGCTCGCTCGCGTCGGGCTATGCCGGCATCGACAACGCGCTCTTCTATAGGCCCGCCACGATGATGCTCTTCGGCGACGCCAAGAAGATGACGGAGGATATCGTCAAGGCGCTCTAGAGTGGGTCGCGACTCAGTGATTGCCCGGGAAGCGGCGTCCGCAATGAAGCTCATCGCGCATCGGGGCTGGAGCGCGGGGACGGAGGAGAATTCGCTTACCGCATTCTCGAAAGCCGCGAGCGACGATCGGGTCGCCGGCATTGAGTTCGACGTGCGTCGGGCGGCGGACGGGACAACGCTCGTGGTCGCGCACGACACACCCGGGAAGACGGCGCTCACGCTCGAAGCCGCCCTCTCGTTCCTGGCGGGAACCGAGCTCGAACTCCTGATCGAGTTGAAGGAGCGCGACCTCGCCTTCTCCGTGATCGACAGCCTCGTGTCACGCAAGCTGGCGGAACGGTCGCTCGTGTTCGGCTTCGCGGAAACGGCGCGCTCGTTTCCGTGGAAGGGAACACGTCCGGCCGGGCTCGGCATCATCGTCAGGTTCCCGTGGACGATAGACCGCGCGATGCGGACCTTCCGGCCGGACGTGCTCCTCCTCGGTTGGGATGAGCGGGCATGGACGCGCATCGCCTTTCGGGGCTGGTGGTCGGCGTTGTCGCTTTCACGCATCAAGCAGCGCTACGGCGTGCCGGTGGTGGTGGGCGTCGTGCAGCGACAGGCCGACCTCGACTGGCTGGTGCGAGAAGAAATTGATACGGCGGTGGCCGACATGGACTGGCTGGCGGAGGACGCCGACGCTGCCTCTGGCCGCGACCGGTGAGCGTACCCGCTTGGCGGGCGCGACTCCGCCTCTATCTCTATTTTCGCGAAGCGCTTGCCGGCTTCGGGCCATGACGGCATCGACAACGCGCTCTTCCTACCGCCACGACGCCAAGGGGAGGAGGATATCGTCAAACCCCTCGAGCTCGCGGATCGGACTGCTGGCTTGAGATACGAGCGGATTCTGATCTATCGAGGAATGGCGGATAGCCACCCAAGCATGGCATTGGCGAGGATGGAGCGGTTTAGTGAGGCGGTTCGTTGTGTTGGTTGCTCTGATTGTCGCGGCGTATGGTGCCGCCGTCGGCTACCTCTATTTGTTCCAGCGAGGTTTTGTCTTTGTGCCGGGCGGCGCGCTTGCCACGCCAGCGCAGTCCGGGCTTGGCACTATCGAGCCGGTCACTTTCGCGACAGCAGACGGCGTTCAGCTGACGGGCTGGTATGCCGAGCCTCAGGGGGCCAGACCGTCGCTTCTCTACTTCCACGGTAACGCTGGCAACATTTCCACACGTGCTGACCGCTTCCAGCAGATCCTCGATTCGGGCTTCGGCCTTCTGGCGGTGAGCTATCGAGGCTACCCGGGAAGCCAGGGATCGCCCAGCGAACGTGCGCTGCTCTCCGACGCGCTTGAAATCTTCGACTGGCTGGCGGAGCGCAGCGAGACGATTGTCGTTCATGGCGAGTCTCTTGGTACCAGCGTTGCCGTCTATGTCGCGGCCGAGCGTCCGGCGCGGGCGCTTGTGCTCGAGGCGCCCTTCACCGCGGCGCTCGACATTGCCAGAGAGGCCTATCCTTGGGTTCCTGTCGGGCTTCTCATGTACGACCCGTTTCTCTCTCGCGACCGCATTGGGGGCGTCGACGAGCCACTTCTGATCATTCACGGCACCGAGGATCGCGTCGTGCCCGCCGCGCATGGCCGAAGGCTCTTCGAGGCGGCAAAGGAACCAAAGCGGCTTGCCATCTTTGAGGGCGCCAGCCATCACGATCTCTGGGATCGTGGGCTTTGGCCGGCGGTGTTGGCGTTCCTGGAGGAGAACGGCGTGATGGCTCAGCCGGCGCCTTGAGTGCGCCGTACGCCGTCGCGGGCTGGCTGATAAGTCGAATTGAGGTTCGCCGCACGCGCGAAGGCGGCGTGAGCCTCTCGGTGCTGGCCCAGCGCTTCCAATGCTAGCCCTTGGTTGGTCCAGGCCTTGTAGCTCAGTCGATCGCGCTTGACTGCCTCGTTGAAGTCGTCGAGCGCGGAACGGGCGTCGCCGAGGGCGAGGTAGGAAAGGCCACGTCCATCATAGGGCTCCGCCGCGCGCGGCGAGAGCCCGATCGCTGTTGTGAAATCCTCGATCGCCATCTGATGCTGGTTCTGTGCTTGATAGACGAGGCCGCGGTTGTGAAACGCCTGCGGATCTGTCTTATCGAGCTGGATGGCTATATTGTAGTCGGCGAGCGCGGGGCCGAGCTGCCCCTGCTGCCGATAGATATTGCCGCGGCCAACGTAGGCAGGGCCGTAGCGCGGATCTGCACGGATGGCGCGATTGTAGTCGTCCGCAGCCTGGCGCATATCTCCGTTCAGGCGATGTACCAAGGCACGATTGGCGTAGGCCCGCGCGAAATTTGGATCGATCTCGAGAGCTCTGTTGAAATCCGAGATTGCCTCTCGGTACTTGCCGGCTCGTCCGAAGGCGGAACCGCGTACATTGTACGCCTCCGCGTTGTTCGGTTCGCGTTGGATGACGGCTGTCAGAGATTCGATATTGGCCTCGGACGCCGCCGCAGTCTCGACGGCTACAGGCGCGCCGGGACGAGAGGCCGTTTGACAGGCGGCGAGCGCAAGCGCCAGCGCTAGCGGGCCGGCAAGCCAGGGGGTCGGACGGGTTCGATCGGCGGCGCGCATTTCTCTGCCTATGTCCCTCGGAGCCTCGAAATCCGATAAGCGAATATGGACGCTAACGCCCAGCCAGCAAAATGGATCAACGCTCGCGGCGCTTGCTGGGGATGAGCCCCTCGCGCTGCGCACGCTTCCGCGCCAGCTTTCGCGCGCGGCGGACGGCTTCGGCCTTCTCGCGAGCTTTCTTCTCGGAGGGCTTCTCGTAGTGATCGCGAAGCTTCATTTCACGGAAGATGCCTTCGCGCTGCATCTTCTTCTTCAGCGCCTTCAGCGCCTGATCCACATTGTTATCCCGTACGACAACCTGCACGTGTCTCCAATCCTTTCCGAAGTACAGCCTCGCCTTCGGGTCACTCGCCTGAGACAAGGGATGTGGGCCCCGGCCTTGCGAAAAGGCTCTCGTGGCCCTCCAATAGGGGTCCGAAGCGCGCCAAGGTGGCCGCATATAATGCTACTCAAGCGCGTTGTCTACCGGAGTGCCTTCCTGAGGCTGCTGTATCTCCGCCACGGTCCAACTACGTCGCGCCGTGGTCCACTCTTTGGCTCCCGCGGCTGCTTGGTCGCGCGTCCGCGCGTCGAGCCGCCTGAGCCAATTCTCCATGAAGTCATCCTCAAGTCCGTGCGCCTTGGCAATCAGGTACCAGCGCGCTGCCGCGGCCTCATCTTTGGGGACGCCAAGGCCTTCGGACAAAATGCGGGCGAGGCGGACCTGTGCTCCGGGGTTGTCGGCATTCGCCGCGAGCTCGAACCAGTGGGCGGCGGCCGCCTCGTCCTTGTCCACCCCGCGCCCGTTGAACAGAAGGAGGGCGTACTCTACCTGCGCCCCGACATGGCCATTCCTCGCCGCCTTTGAAAACCAGCGCGCTGCCAGCGCCTCGTCACCCACCACGCCGACGCTCTCCATGAATAGGCCGCCCAAAGTGTACTGCGCGTCCATATCGCCAAGGCGTGCGGCTCGGCTGAGATAGGCTGCGGCTAGCATAGCGTTCATCTCTTGACCCGTGCCCGCCAGTAGCAGGTAGCCAAGCTCGCGCGCGGCCCCGGAGTGGTCCTTGTCCGCCGCTTGCCGGAAAAGGTCGACTGCCTTCGCCGGATCCTTGTCGACGCCGCGCCCCTCAAGATAGAACTGGCCGAGAGCGTACATAGCCTCGGAATCGCCGCCGTCGGCCGCCAGCGCGAACCAGTCGGCCGCCGCGGCAAGATCCTGCGTGACGCCGAGTCCGCGCGAGAGAAGTACGCCAAGAAGCGTCTGCGCGACCACGTCGCCCGCTTCCGCCCGCTCCAGCGCCAGAGAGAAAGAGGTAAGAAACCAGCCTCGCTGAAAGGCACCGAAAGCGTAGTCAGGCGGAAACGCTGTGGCTTCTCCGGCCGCGGTCACGCCTTTGTCGATTCGCTCGCTTATGCCGACGGGGTCGAGTGTCGTGCGCAGCCGGGAAGTGCCCGCAGAAGGGGCAAGTGAGACGTCGGGGCGGTTTGCCTCCTCCGGCACGATTCCAATGCTCATTTGCTCGGTGCCGCTCGCTGAGTCACCGGACGACTCGCCTGCTACGCTCAGCCCTTGCTCGATCCGCTCCTCAACGGACTGGGCCGCGACTCCCGGCGCAAGGACGAGGACCGCAAGTGCGATCGATGAGAGGGCTGCAGAAACTTTCACGCGGCGCGTCTCCCGTCTCCGCGGAGCGCAGCTCGTGCCAGGCGAACCGCCTCACCCGGCCCCCTCGGATGCGACCAGATGGCATCATGTACTGCGACGAACGCGGCGCCCGTTGCGGCGGCCTGGGCGACGCTGTTGAGCGACCGCCCCGCCATGACCACCGCCGGCAACACGGTCAACGCCGACCACCACTCCGCCAGGTCGAGCGTCTTTGGATGCGGTGCGTCTCGCGTGTCCCCATGAGGGTAGCCGAAGAACAGGTAGTCCGGCTCCACGTCGCCTGCTTCCATGGCGGCATGGCGTGAGGCGATATGGCTCGCACCGACTATGCGCTTCGGCCGGAACGACGCCACCGCCTGTCGCAAATCGTCGAGCCCCGTGCTGATCTGCATCCCGTCGGCCTTCACATAGCCGGCGAGCCGGGTGTCGTCTACCACGAGCGCTGCGGCGCCGACTTCCTGGACGATCGAAACAAGCGCTCTCCCCTCTGCCGAGGGAAAAAGGACCGCGGCAACATCATCTGCGGCAAGCGCCTCCCTCAGGAGCGGGGCGAAACGCTTCGTGTCGAGGCGCGGCGGCACGATCAAAAAAAGACGCGTTGCTTCGGTTGCGACGCCCATGAGCTGGTCTTGCGGAAAACGGCAGGTGCTCCGTTACTGAATCCGCAATCGGGCAATTATCAGGCGGCCTTCTTCTCGAGGTTCGCCGTCCAAGCGCCCGCAGCGGCAAGGCCGTTCATTCGCGCCCGGTGGGCAAATGCGGCCTGCGCGTGCTTGACGTTGTCCGGCTTGCCGCGCCAGGCGGCCAGCGCCGCCGCCTGCAGCGCCCGACCGTAGGAGAAGGTGAGGGTCCAGGGCACGTCGTACATGGCGTTCATGGCGGAGAGATGCGCGGTCGCCTCTTCGTCGGACTGGCCACCGGAGAGGAAGGCGATGCCCGGAACAGCGGCCGGCACCGTGGCCTTCAGCGCCTTGACGGTTTTTTCCGCTACCTCTTCGACGCTCGCTTTCTTGCCCGAATGCTGTCCGGGCACGACCATGTTCGGTTTCAGCACCATGCCTTCCAGCGCCATTCCCGCGACGTAGAGCTGATGGAAGACGGTGTCGAGTGTCCACACCGTGACGTCATAGCACCGGTCAATGTCGTGCTTGGCGTCCGGACCGTCCATCAGGACTTCCGGCTCCACGATCGGCACGATGTTCTGCTCCTGGCAGAGCACCGCATAACGCGCCAGCGCGTGCGCATTGGCGTTGATGCAGTTCCAGCTCGGCCGGCCGTCGTCGCCGATGGTGATGACCGCGCGCCATTTGGCGAAGCGCGCGCCGAGGCCGTGATACTCCTTGAGCCGCTCGCGCAACCCGTCGAGCCCCTCGGTAATCTTCTCGCGCGGATGCTTGGCGAGATCCTTGGCGCCCATGTCGACCTTGATGCCTGGCACAGCCCCTGCTGCGCGGATCATATCAACGAGCGGGGTGCCGTCCCTCGCCTTCTGACGGATGGTCTCTTCATAGAGGATTACGCCGGAGATGTAGTTCTTCATAGCTTCTTCGGCGCCGAACAGCATTTCGCGGTAGTCGCGGCGCGTCTCCTCGGTCGACTCGACAGAAATGGAGTCGAAGCGCTTCTTGATCGTGCCAGTGCTCTCGTCCGCCGCAAGAATGCCCTTGCCTTCGGCGACCATGCGGATCGCGATGTCCTCCAGACTTTCGCTCATGGCTGCTCTCCCTCGCTCGATTCCTGGGCCTCGACTGCCGTCGCGCATCTGACCTGCAGATCAATCCGCGCCGCTGTGGGCGGAAGTCGCTTCATCATGTAGACGCTGAGCGACGCGTCTGGATATTCGCCGAACCGCGAGCAGCGGCTGTATCCCGCGCGCTCGTACGTCTTGATCGCCCACGGCGACCGGCTCCCTGTCTCAAGCCGCACCTCGGTATAGCCGAGTTGCAGCGCGATCCGCTCAAGGCTGCGGACGATCTCCTGGCCGAGCCTTCTGCCGCGCGCGGATGGCAGAAGAAAGACGCTCTTCATTTCGCAGTAGTGCTGGCACAGCTGGAGCGCTCCACAGCCGATCGCGGCTCCGTTCTGCCAACGAACAGAATTCCGTCAGCGTCGTGCTTGTCCGCCGGGATGGCGAAACGGGCCTCCGGCGGGTAGAGCCCAAAATTCTCCTCGTCGCGGGCTTGAAGCAGGACGCGCGCATCCACCGAGTTCGCCGGTTCCTGTTCGATCGTCAGCGTCATGTCAGTCGTAAGCGGACCGCAGCGCTTTTACGCCGGGCAGCTCCTTGCCCTCAAGCCACTCGAGGAACGCGCCGCCGGCGGTCGACACATAACTGAAATCCTGAGTTACTCCGGCATGGTTTAGCGCAGCGACCGTGTCGCCTCCGCCGGCGACTGAGAGGAGGACGCCGCGACGCGTCTGCGCTGCGGCATGCCTTGCTGTAGCGACCGTTGCACGGTCAAATGGCGGCTTTTCGAAAGCCCCGAGCGGTCCGTTCCAGACCAGCGTCTTGGCTTTTTCGATCCATCCCATGATCGCCTCGAGAGACAACTTGCCGACATCGAGAATCATCATGTCCTCCGGCACGTCCTCGATCGCTACCGTTTCCGTCTCGACGTCAGCTTCGAAACTTGCTGCCACCACGACGTCGATAGGAAGCACGATGGCGCAACCGGTATCGACTGCCGAAAGCATGATTTGACGGGCGCTTTCGACGAGGTCCGGCTCGCTGAGCGATTTTCCGATCTCAGCTCCTCTAGCCGCTAGGAAGGTATTGGCCATGGCGCCGCCGATCACGAGCGCATCGACTTTGGCAATCAAGTTGGCGAGCAGCTCCAGCTTGGTGGATATCTTGGCGCCGCCGACAATGGCGACAACTGGATGCTCCGGCCTGCCAAGAGCCTTTTCAAGCGCCTCCAGCTCCTCCTGCATCGCGCGGCCGGCATACGCCGGCAAGAGGCATGCTAAGCCCTCGGTAGAGGCGTGGGCGCGGTGCGCGGCCGAGAAGGCGTCGTTCACATAGATGTCGCCGAGCCGCGCCAGCGCCGCCGCGAAGGCCGGATCGTTCGCTTCTTCGCCGGGGTGGAAACGCGTGTTCTCCAGGAGCACAATGCCGCCGTCGCCAAGCGTTGCCACCGCGCGTTCAGCGTCTGCGCCGATGCAATCCTCGACGAAGCCGACGGGTCGCTCCACCACGTCGGCGACCGCCATGGCGACCGGCGCGAGAGACAGGTCCTCGGCGCGCCGACCCTTTGGCCGCCCGAAATGCGCCAGAAGCGCCACCTTGGCACAGCGATCCGACAGCTCGGCAATCGTCGGAGCAACCCGCTCGATCCGCGTCGTGTCGGTGACGGCACCGTCGTGCACCGGGACGTTCAGGTCAACGCGCAGTAACACGCGCTTTCCTTGCAAATCGCCAGCGTCGTCAAGAGTTCGGAACGGCATTACGAGGCAGGGTCGTGTCCTGGGTCATTTGTGCTGCTCATAACATTCACGCGATCCGGTTGACAGAGGTCTGGGGCACACCGAAAAGCGGGGCCGAGAGACCGCCCCGTGCCAGGTTCATCACAGCCTCTGACCCGCCTCGAGAAAGCAATTCGCCGGCTCAAGGCGCAACGCGTGTGCCTCGATTGGGCGGCATCGGAAATTGCCGGAATTCCGGGCCTCGTCTGCGAGCTCGGACTGGGCAACGGTCGCAGCTTCGACCATCTGCGCGCACGGCTGCCAAAGCGCGAGATCTATGTTTTCGAACGGAGCGTCGGCGCCCATCCCGACGCGGTTCCGCAGGCCGACCACCTCATCGTTGGCGATATCGAGGAGACGCTGCCGCGAATGCGGCCGCATTTTGCGGGGCGCGTCGTGCTTCTCCATTCCGATATCGGCACTGGCGACGACCGACGCAATGACAGGATCGCCAGCTGGCTAGGGCCCGAAATCCTTCCGCTCCTCGCTCCAGGTGCGATCGTCGCCAGCGACCAGCCGCTTGCCGCGCTCGCCGAGCACGCCGCGCCGCTGCCAGCCGGCGTGGGCGAAAACCGTTATTACCTGTATCGCATGCCGCGCTGAGCGGGCCGCCTCGTGCTCCGAATAGAAGCGCCGGTTCGGCTTTACAGTTTCTCCCTTACTCCTCCGGCTCGGTGGTGAAGAGCAGCGGAAACCCGGCGCGGCGGCCTTCGTCCGTCGCTTGCGTCGCCTTGGTTTCGGCGACGTCCTTCGTGTAGACGGCAACGACACAAACCCCGCGCTGATGTGCAGTAATCATCACCCGATAGGCCTGTTCCGGACCCATGCCGAACACCGCGTTCAGCACCGCGACGACGAACTCGCGCGGCGTGTAGTCGTCGTTGACGAGGATGACCTTGTGCAGGCGCGGCCGCTGTGTCTTCGGCCGGACCTTGGTCCGCGGCTTGGTAACGATATCGCTCATCGGAGGGACGGCTCCCGATGATAGCGCGGCGGCGGCGCGAATTTATTAACCTCGCACGTTCGCCGCTGTGAATCCAATCGGCTGCTCCAGGCAGTGACGGCAAAGCTCCGCGGCCGGAGTCTGGAATTCAGGCTTAGCCAAGCTTGCCCATCGCCACCGCGCTGTCGCTCATGCGGCAGGAGAAGCCCCACTCGTTATCGTACCAAGCCATGACGCGGCAGAGCGTCCCGTCGATCACCTTCGTCTGGTCCATATGGAAGACGGAAGAATGAGAATCGTGGTTGAAGTCGGTCGAAACGAGCGGCGCGTCGGTGTAGCCGAGAATGCCTTTCAGCCGCTGCCCGGCGGCGGTGCGGACCGCTTCGTTGATCTCATCCTTGGAGGTGGCGCGCTTGGCGACGAACTTGAAGTCGACCACCGACACGTTGGGCGTCGGCACGCGGATCGCCACGCCGTCGAGCCTGCCGTTGAGCTCCGGCAGGACGAGGCCCACGGCTTTGGCGGCGCCGGTGGAGGTGGGGATGATGTTGATGGCGGCGGCGCGCGCCCGATAGAGGTCCTTGTGCAGCGTGTCGAGCGTCGGCTGATCGCCCGTGTAGGCATGGATCGTCGTCATGAATCCCTTATCGATTCCAATGGCTTCGTGCATGACCGCGGCGACGGGGGCGAGGCAGTTGGTGGTGCACGAGGCGTTGGAAACGATGGTGTGGGAAGCACTTAGCTTGTCGTCGTTGACGCCATAGACCAGGGTAAGGTCAGCGTCGTTGGCCGGCGCGGATATCAGCACGCGCTTCGCACCCGCCGTCAAATGCGCCGAGGCTTTCTCCTTTGAGGTAAAGATGCCGGTGCATTCAAGCGCAATATCGACGCCTAGCTCTTTATGGGGAAGCTTCGCGGGATCGCGCTCGGCGGTGACTCTTATCTTCCCTCGGCCAACGTCGATTGCATCTGCATCGACCTTTACTTCTCCGGGGAAGCGGCCATGCACGGAATCGTAGCGCAGGAGATGGGCGTTGGTCTCCACCGGGCCGAGATCGTTGACCGCCACCACCTCGATGTCGGTGCGGCCCGATTCCACGATTGCTCTCAATATGTTACGGCCGATGCGACCGAAGCCGTTGATTGCCACCCGGACCGCCATCACCCACTCCTCCTCAGATTCGCTACGTGGCTCCCCTGGCCCCCCAACATGGACCCCGCCTGGCCCATGTGCGCCGCCACCTGGTCGGCTACGGCGTCGGCGGTGATGCCGAAGTGCCGGTAGAGGTCCTCGTAGGGGGCGCTCGCCCCGAAACCCGTCATGCCGACGAAGATTCCCTCGGCGCCGATCAAGGCGTCCCAGCCCTGGCGCACGGCGGCCTCGACGCCCACGCGCACCCGGGCCGACCCGATCAATGCCGCGCGGTAGCTCTCATCCTGCTCGGCGAAGCGCTCGAACGACGGCACCGAGACAACGCGTGCGGCGATGCCTCGGTTCTCCAGAATCGTCCGCGCCTCAAGCGCGATCCCCACCTCGGAGCCGGTGGCGAAGATGGAGGCCTGCGCCTCGCCGTCGGCGGCGGCAAGCTCGTAGGCGCCGCGCGCGCAGAGATTCTCCTCGACATAGCCTTCGCGCACCTGCGGCACATTCTGCCGGGTGAGCGCGATGAGGCTCGGGCGCGCGCGGTCATGGATCGCGAGCTGCCAGCACTCCGCCGTCTCCACCGCGTCCGCCGGGCGGTAGACCACGAGGTTGGGCACGGCGCGCAGCGCCGCGAGGTGCTCCACCGGCTGGTGCGTCGGGCCGTCCTCGCCGAGGCCGATCGAATCGTGCGTCATGACGTAGACGACGCGCTGGCCCATCAGCGCCGAGAGGCGGATCGCCGGGCGGCAATAGTCGGAGAAGATCAGGAAGGTGCCGGAATAGGGGATGAGCCCGCCATGCAGCGCCATGCCGTTCATGGCGGCGGCCATGGCGTGCTCGCGGATGCCGTAATGGACGAAGCGTCCGCCGTAGCTCCCGGCGGCGACGACATCGAGGCCCTTCGTCCTGGTGTTGTTGGAGGGCGTGAGGTCGGCGGAGCCGCCGACGGTCTCCGGCAGCGCCGCGTTGATCGCCTCCAGCGCCAGCTCCGAGGCCTTGCGCGTGGCGACCTTCTGCGGCGCCTCCGCGTAGGAGCGCTTCAGTCCGGCGATCGCGGCGTCAAGCTCCGGCCCGATCTCGCCGGCGACGCGGCGGGTGAACTCCGCGCGGGTCGCGGCGTCGGCCGCGGCGAGCCGCCCCTCCCACGCCTCGCGCGTCGCGCGCGAGCGGCGTCCGGCCATGCGCCAGGCGCCAATAGCCTCGTCGGGCACCACGAAAGGCTCGTGCGGCCAGTCGAGCGCCTGGCGCGCGCCGGCGACCTCTTCCGCGCCGAGCGGCGAGCCGTGCGAGGACGCGCTACCGGCCTTCTTGGGCGCGCCCTTGCCGATGATGGTCTTCGCCGCGATCAGCACCGGGCGCTCGCTCTTCCGCGCTTCCTGAAGCGCCCTGTCGATCGCCGCGGGATCATGTCCGTCGACGCGGAACGCCCACCAGCCGGCCGCCTCGAAGCGCTTCACCTGGTCGGTGGAATCGGAAAGCGACAGCGGCCCGTCGATGGTGACGGCATTGTCGTCGAAGATGACGATCAGCCGGTTCAGCTTCAGATGCCCGGCGAGCGTGATCGACTCGTGGCTGATCCCCTCCATGAGGTCGCCGTCCGACGCGATGACGAAGGTGTGGTGGTCGACGAGATCGTCGCCGAAACGCGCGTTCATCATCCGCTCGGCGAGCGCCATGCCGACGGCGTTGCCGAGCCCCTGGCCGAGCGGGCCGGTGGTGGTCTCCACGCCCTCGGTGATGAAATTCTCCGGGTGGCCGGGCGTCCTGGAGCCGAGCTGGCGGAAGCGCGCGAGCTCGGAGAGCGGCATCGACTCGTAGCCGAGGAGATGCATGACCGCATAGAGGAGCATGGAGCCGTGCCCGGCGGAGAGCACGAAGCGGTCG
>CAZARE010000192.1:0-7911 GCA_964487455.1 uncultured Propylenella sp. | reverse complement strand
TAACGGCGTGGCCATAGCCCGGCGTAACCTCAGGGAAATCCTTGGGCGGAACCTCTTGCCCAGCTCTCGGCTGCCTAGCCATCGCTGGTCTCCGCTTTGGCCTTTATCCAGTCCCAGATGTCGGTCGATGCACGCCCGTAGTAATTCGACATCTTGAATATCATGGCGGGGCCGGTATCCCCCTCCGACACACCTAGTCGGTCGGAAACGTCTTTGGCTGTCCCGGGAGATGCGACAAGCCATTCGCCAGTCTCGATTTTCATGTGGTCTTGCGGAAACACCCGCAGAAGTGCGGCCGCCATATTGGGCTGGTTGTGCACCCGGAAGACCACGAAAATCGCCATTGTGCATCTTATGCGTACCTCCTGAGAACGGGTCAACCAACTGGGGCAAACTACGTTGCGACACTCCCGCCACATTCAAACTGGCCCACTACCGACGTTTCTCATCCCGCACGGCCCGCCGCAAGCGGCTTTTCAACCCACAGTTTCGCTTCGGGACCTAGCCATGGCTCGTTGACGGCAGATACGCGGTGCGCACTGCCGCACCGGCAGCAAAGAAGCGTGGCCGATGAGCGAACGCCGGATCGGGATCATCGTGAACGATGTGTCGATGAGCAGCTCGGCCAAGCGCTTCGCGCCCAGGGCTTCGAGGCTTTCGGCGGTCAACGTCCTTTTTCGAAGCCATGGTGCTGTCCACCAAACGCATCAGATGAGCGATCGAACGGCGCGATCTCATTGATAGGTCACGACGAGTGCGCAGCAGCGCGCCCATCCACTCGTCGCGGACGGCCTTCGACCATTTGGCCCGATCGACATCTGAAAGCCGTCGCAGAATGCCTCCGCTCGGGGTTTGCACCGTTTGTCTGAGCGCTTTTCGATTGTTTTCAAACTTGAGCGATCTGAGCCCGGGAAGCCTCCAGGCGCTCCTCGCGAAGCGCCGCCGCCGTCCGCTAATCCTGCGTGTCACCCCTCGAACAGTCGGCCAAATGTCGTCAGCGCCAGTTCAGGCGTGGCTGGGTGCTTTGTCTCGGTCAGTCGCTTGAGCATGATGTTGATCATGGTGAGCTTGACGAAGCCTTCGGCGATGACGGGAAGCGCCTCGTAGTGCGCCATGAGACGGCGGTTGCGGCGCAGCCACGACAGGGTGCGCTCGGCGGCCGGCGCTACTCCCATCGCCGTCGGCGGCGGCGACAATTGGCCGGTGCGATTCTATTGGAGCTACCTGGCAATGCGTGTCGCCGGCAATGACGCCTTCGAGGCGGCCAAGCACGGCGCGAACCTTTCGTGCGTGCCGCGCAGCTTCTCGCCGACCTCGGCGCGCTTGAGCCGTTCCAGGACGGCTGGCTCGGAGCGAGTTGGTCCGACCACCAGTCGACGTTCAACAACGGCCGCGCCGCCATCACGCCGTCCTTCGAGAATACCGCGACCCCGGACAGGCAGGCGCGGCAGGCCGAAGACAGCAAGGGCCTCTCGCAGGACAATATCGGCCGTTTCCCGTTCCCGGTTGTCGAGGGCGGCGCCGGTAAGATCACCGACGATTTCGGCGGCCTAAACGGATGGGTCGTGCGGGTTGTTCATCCTTGCGGTCCTCCGGTTCGGCTCGCAACGACCACCTTCAGACCGTCAGCTCGGATGAACAACCTTCTTGGATTCCGCACTTGGGCGTCGCGGGAGATGCTTTCGGACCGTTGGTCCGTAACTCGCTGGCCACGAGCTCAATAAACCGAGCGACCGCACGAAAGCCGAGCGAGCTGGTCCGCGCGTAGGCACCGGCCGGAAGCTGCGTTATCGGCGGATAGGCTCGAACAGCGCGGAGGTCCGAGGCGGCGATCAGGCGCGACAGCTGTACGGGCGCCATCATCACGAACCCGCCGCGTCTGACGAGATCGAGCCCGCTTGCGAACGAGCTTGTGCGCACCACGATCTGCGGCGCCCTGAACCCCTGCCTGACGAAATATCCCGTGAGCCAGCGCTCAGTCTCCGGGTCATCGCTGTAGAACAACCATTGCCGATCCGTCAGATCTTCGGGGCGGGCCATCTTGAGCCGACTGAGTGGGTCATGCGACGCCACGACAACACCATGCTCGACAGTCGTCAGCTGCTTAAGAGCGATCGAATCGTCGACCTTCGACGCCTCGATGACGCCCAGGACCACGTCGAGCCGTCCGGATTCCAGTAGCGGGAGGGTGTGGTTGTTGGTGTCGGCCAACAGCTCAAGCCTGAGCCCGGGGAACTCGTTCCGAAGAGCCGTGAAGGCAGGGGCGACATAGAGCAGGTTGAAGAGCGGCCCTGCCCCGACCCGAAGGACATCGAGCCCCGCTTCGTCGAGCCCACGCAACTCTTCCCGGGCCTGAAAATACTCCTGCTCGATTCGCTTCGCCCGCCCATAAAACAGCTTGCCGGCCGTCGTCAGCTCCATGCCGCGGCGATGACGGATGAACAGCGGCGCGCCAATGTCTCCTTCCAGGTTCGCCAATCTCTTGCTCAGCGAGGGCTGCGCCAAGCCGATCGTCTCGGCCGCTGCCGTGAGGTTGCCTTTATCGGCAACCGCCAGGAAAGCTCTCAGGTTTCGGTCCACCAGAAATTCCTTTTTTCGATGTCACGCAGTACACAAAGCGATTTTACAGAATTTCTGCCGTTGTGCACCTTGCCGCCGCCGGGATCTCCGTCTGGGAGAGATCTGCGTTTGGGAGGGAGGCGGCTTGCGGACAGTCTTTGTGCTTTTCGACTCCCTGAACCGGCTGGCGCTCGGCGCCTATGGCGGCAAGGCGGTCGCGACGCCGAACTTCGATCGGTTCGCCGCCCGCGCGCTCACCTTCGACACGCACTACGTCGGGAGCCTGCCGTGCATGCCGGCACGCCGCGACATGCATACGGGCCGGCTGAATTTCATGCACCGCCCGTGGGGACCGCTTGAGCCGTTCGACAATTCCTACGCCAAGCTGCTGAGCGAGGCTGGGGTGTACTCCCACCTCGTCTCCGACCATCATCATTATTTCGAGAATGGCGGGTGGGGCTACGCCAACGTGTTCGACAGTTGGAGTTTCATTCGCGGTCAGGAGTACGACCCGATCAAGGTGATGGTGCAGCCGCCTGTCGAACGGCTTCGAGAGAGATTCCATGAACGCCATTACCAGCTCGCCGATCTTGCCGAGGGCAAGACCCTCACGCGTGGCACTGTGCCCACGGACGCGTGGCGCCGCTCGCGTCATGCGATCAACCGACTGTTCATGGAGAACGAGGACGACTTCCCGACGGCAAAATGCTTCGCCAGCGCATTCGAGTTCCTCGAGCTGAACAAGTCCGCCGACGACTGGTTCCTGCAGATCGAATGCTTCGATCCTCACGAGCCGTTCGCCGCACCCGAGCGCTTCCGTGCCGCCATCGAGACCGATTATGCGGGTAAGATCCTCGACTGGCCGCTCTACGAAAAGGTGACCGATTCGGCTGCCGAAGTCGCTGAGATCAGAGCAAACTACGCGGCGCTGGTCGCCATGTGCGATGCGTATTTCGGCCGCCTCCTCGACTGGATGGACGACACCGCGGCGTGGACGGACACCGCGGTGATCCTGACCACCGACCACGGCTACCTGCTTGGCGAGCACGAGTGGTGGGCGAAGAACAAGATGCCCTACTACGAGGAGATATCCCATGTCCCCCTGATGATCTGGCACCCGGATCTCGCCGCCCGGTCGGGGGCGCGTACGGCGGAGCTGACGCAGACGACCGATCTCATGCCGACCTTCCTCGATATCCACGGCGTCGCCATCCCGTCGCAGGTCACGGCGCACTCCCTGGCGCCCCTCCTCGAAGGTGGCGGAACGACGCGAAGCAGCGCGATCCTGGGCATGTTTGCGGGCCCCATCGGTGTGACCGATGGACGGCATATCTATTACCGCTTCCCAGTCGACCGCGCGGCGAAGCCGCTGCCGCTCTACACGATCATGCCGTCGCATCTGGAGGCCATGTTCTCGCCCGAGGAGCTGAAGTCGGCGGAGCTGGTTCGGCCATTCGACTTCACCAAAGGGGCGCCCCTGATGCGCGTTCAGATGGCGCCAGACATTGGCGAGACTGGCCTCGCCTGCGTTGCCAACTGGGGCGATGGATCTTGCCTCTTCGACCTGTCCATCGATCCGGGGCAGCAGAATCCAATCGACGATCAGCAGGTTGTCGATCGGCTCAACGACCGCATCGTGGAACACCTCGCCAGCCACGACGCCCCACGGGAAATCTACGCCCACTACGGTCTCGTGGAGAGGGAGAAGTCGGCGAACGTCGCATGAGCGCCCGTCGGCCCGGCGGGCGCCTTGCAAGAATGCGAAGAAGGAGGAAGCAAGCAATGCTTAAGAAGCTTATTCTCGCCTCGGCGATCGCTACCCTGGCGCTCGGAACAGGGATCGCCAAGGCAGAGTTTCCCGAACGAACGATCGAAAACATCTTTCCCTGGACGGCCGGTGAGGCCATGTCCATCAGCCAGATCATCGCCAAGGCGATGGGCGAGGAACTCGGGGTCTCCATCCCGGTTGTCTCGACACCGGGAGCAGCCGGCACTAAGGCATTTGAGACAGCCTTGAGCAAGCCGGCGGACGGCTACACGATCATTGACGGCTACGTGGCGCCGCTCGTCCTGCAGCCGGTGCTCGGCAATGCCGACTGGACCTACGCCGATTTCAAGCCCCTGCACGCCGCTGTCTCGAATGCCTTTTCGATCGGCGGACGTCCGGACGAGACCCGATGGGGTGACTTTGAAGGGATGATGGAGTACGGCGAGGCCAATCGCGGCGTGCTGCGCTATTCCTCCGGCTCGCGTAACAACCTGCCGCACATGGTGATCGCGAAGGTTCTGCAGTCCTACGGTGTGGTCGCCCAGAACATCCCCTACAAAACCGACGGCGAGGCGCTGAGAGACCTGCAGGCCGGCGTCCTCGATTTCGCATTCGTCGGCGTCGGAGCTTACCTGCAGGACAAGGAGGGCTTTGACATCCTGCTCGTCCTCTCCGAGTTGCCTGGCGCGAAGGCCTCCTACGATGGCGCGCCGAGCATCGCGGACCTCGACATCGACCTTGGGCTGTCCGGACTTGCGCCAATGGGCTGGACCTGGTGGCTCGTCCGCAAGGAGACGCCGGACGACGTGACCGACATCCTCCGCGCGGCGATGACGAGGACCATGGAGCGCGAGGACGTACGCGTTCAGATCGAACGCCTCGGTTTCGTGCCACTCGACTGGGACCACAATGACTACGATAGTGTCGTTGGGCCGGTTGCCGATCAGCTATCGGCCATGGGCAATGCGCTCGTCTGGGAAGAGGAAGAGCTCAGGAAGCTCCAGTGAGGGGTGAAGGCCACCGTGACCATCACTCGTCGACACGCGGAATGGCTGGCCGTCGCTTTCTTCGCGGCTCTGATCGCGGTCGTATTCCAGCAGATCTACACCTCAATGACCGAACAAGGGATCGCCTCCGGCAGTCCTTATGACAACGCGGCCGCCTACCCGAAGGCGGTCGCAATCCTGATTGGCGCGCTCCTCGGCATTCAGGTCATCGTTACAATACTCGCCAAGCGGGACACCCACACTACCGGCTCCGTTACGCTCGACCATGCTTGGCGCCCCGCGCTGTTGTTGCTGATCTTCGCGGCCTATCTCTATGGGCTGGCAGCGATCGGATATCACCTGGCGACCCCCAGCATGATCATGGCGGTGATGGTCCTCGGCGGAATGCGCAGCGCGCTTCCGGTTATCGGCTACGGCGTCGGGGCGTCCCTGGCGATTGCGTACTTCTTTGAAGCCTACCTGAAGATCGTGCTTCCCGGCGGCATGTTCGCTCTAAATATCCCCTGGTGAGAGACCCGTGCTGGTCGAATGGCTCGCTGAGGGATTTCAGCTCTTCTTCACACCGCTCGCCGTCGGTCTGACGGCTGCCGGTTTGCTGTTCGGCCTCTTGGTCGGCGTTCTGCCCGGCCTCGGGCCGCTGATGGGGATCATCCTTCTTCTGCCGGTCGCTATCGGCCTGCCGCCGGTCGCCGCCATGGGATTTCTCATTGCGATATTCGTCGGCGGGTCCTGCGGCGGCTCCATTTCCGCAATCCTTCTGCGCATACCGGGAACGCCTTTGGCAGCGGCGACCCTGTTCGACGGATATCCACTCGCCCAGAAGGGCCGTGTCGCCGATGCCGTCGGCATCGCCATCTCGTCGTCGGCGCTCGGCGGCCTCTTCGGGGGTGCAGTCCTGATCCTGGCGGCGCCGCTGCTTGCGCAATTCGCCAGAGGCTTCGCGCCGCCTGAGTTCACCGCCCTGGCGATCACCGGGCTGATCGCCATCGCCGCAATTTCAGAGGGTTCGCCGCTGAAAGGGTTGGTTTCAGGATGCTTCGGGCTGCTGTTGGCGACGATCGGGACCGATGAGTTCTCGACCGGCTACCGGTTCACCTTCGGCTCGTATCATATGCTCAGCGGCTTCCATATCGTCGCGGTGGTGGTTGGGCTCTTCGCCATCTCCGAGATGGCGTTCCAGGTCATGGGCCGCGACCTGCTGGACAGACCGAACATCGCATTCGTCCGGCCGAGCTTTGCGACAGTGAGGATGACCTTGCGGCACTGGAAGAACCTGCTCCGATCATCGGCGATCGGCGCCTTCTTCGGGTCGCTCCCGGGAGCCGGCGGGGACATCAGCTCCTTCACAGCCTATGCCGCGGCGAAAGCGGCCGCGCACCCGGACGAGAAATACGGCGAAGGGGCCGAAGGCGGTATTGTCGCCACCGAAAGCGCGAACAATGCCACCGTCGGCGGAACGCTGGTGCCGTCGCTCGCGCTCGGGATACCTGGCGACGCCTCCTCCGCGGTCCTGATCGGTGCGCTTCTGATCCTCGGGTTCTTCCCTGGACCGATGCTGTTCGAGCAACAGCCGGCGATCGTAGGCGGCATCTATCTGGTCTATCTCGCCTCGAATGTCCTACTGCTGGTTCTCGGCATCCTCGTCACGCCGATCTTCGTCTACGTGCTGCGCCAACGGAAAGTGTATCTCATTCCGACGGTCCTTCTGCTATGCGCAGTCGGAACCTTCGCGCTGCAAGCCTCCGTGTTCGATCTCTGGGTCATGCTGGGGTTCGGACTGGTCGGGATCCTGTTTCGCGGTGCGGGCTATCCGCTGGCGCCCGTGGTCATCGGCCTGATCCTCGGGCCGCTGCTAGAAAACAATCTGCGGCGCTCGCTTCTCATCTCTCATGATGGCTATTGGATATTCCTCGAGAGGCCGGTTTCCGCGGCGCTGCTCGCGATCGACGTTCTGCTGATTGTCGGGGCGGTCTGGTTTGCCTTTGGACGGCGGCGAGCGTCGCTCGAGGCGACAAACGAGTGAGGTCGGGGTGCTTTGGGCTGCGTCTCTCCAAAGCGGAGGTCGTCACCATTTCGGTCAGAGCGTCCAGAGGCGATATCGTCAGGCGGCGCGCTCTGGCGAATAGTGTCGTGCCATCGCGCGTGGTAGCGGAGGAGGGACTTGAACCCCCGACACGCGGATATGATTCCGATTTCGCGAGTTCTCATGGTTGTGCATGGATGAACAAATCTCTTGCTTCGTCAGCATGTTAAGGTAACATGGCGGCTCATTCCACAACCTGGTTACACGCACTAGTTCGGTGCCAAATCGGTGCCAAAGACCCTGACCGAAACAGCCGTAAGATCGGCTCAGCCGCCCGAGCGAGGCACCCGAACCGTTTGGGACGCTTCGCTCAAGAATTTCGGCGTGCGCGTCGGTCAGGGAGGTTCGAGAACCTTCATCGTCCTGATCGAAAGCGGCCGGCGTTATGCCATTGGCCGATACCCGCACATCTCATTGTCGGATGCGCGCAAGGAGGCAAAGCGCATCCTGGCGGAGAAGACCCTCGGCAGGATACGGCCGAAGCACCTTGCATT
>CAZARE010000191.1:0-3060 GCA_964487455.1 uncultured Propylenella sp. | reverse complement strand
GGCGGCTCGACGAGCCCAAGCGCCACCACCTCGGTGAAGACCGCGACCAGCAACGCGCCGTGCGCGTGCGCCTTCTCTGCGATCGCTGCGAGGTCGAGCAGGTGCCCATAGAAGGACGGCGACTGCACCACAACGCAGGATGTCGCGCCGTCGATGGCGGCGAGCACGTCCTCCGTGCCGCGCGGATCGGGATTGAGCGCTACGACTTCGTCGCCCGCCATCAGCGACAGCGTCTCCACCACCTCGAGATAGTGCGGGTGCAGCCCGCCGGAGAGCACCGCCTTGCTCCGCCGGGTCACGCGATGCGCCATCAGCACCGCCTCGGCAGTCGCGGTGGATCCGTCATACATCGATGCATTGGCGACCTCCATGGCGGTGAGGTTCGCCACCTGCGTCTGGAACTCGAAGAGGTACTGCAGCGTGCCCTGCGCGATCTCCGGCTGGTAGGGCGTGTAGGAGGTGAGGAACTCGGAGCGCTGGATGATGTGGTCGACCGCCGCCGGCACGTGATGGCGGTAGGCGCCGGCGCCAACGAAGAACGGGCCGTCGGCGGCTACGTGGTTCTTGCGTGAGATCGTTCTGAGGTGCCGCGTCACCTCCAGCTCGCTCTTCTGCGGCGGCAGGTCCAACGGCGTCTTCAGCCGCTTGTCGGCGGGAATGTCGGCGAAGAGGTCGTCGATGGAGTCGACGCCGATCTTCGCCAGCATGTCGGCGCGGTCCTGGTCGGTGTGGGGGAGATAGCGCATTCGCGATCCTGGAGCTGCCTAGTTCACGTCCGCGGCTCAACAATGATCTCGGTCTTCACCGAATTGGCGATGAAGCAATATTCGTGCGCCTGATGATGCAGCGCGTCGAGCTTCGCCTGATCCGGCGGATCGCCGCGGTAGGCGATCTTCGGCCTGAGCGTCACCTTGGCCACCGCGTACCGCTTCGGCGCAATCTCCTGCATCGCAGCCACCGCCTCGTCCTCGTAGGATTCGACGACAACGCCGGCGCGCCGTGCCAAATCCAAAAAGGTCAGCATGTGGCAGCTTGAAAGCGCCGCGATGAAGGCCTCCTCCGGATCGACCGCGTCCTCGCGCACGAAAGCCGCCGGCACCACGCCCGGCGAGGCCGAGGCAGGCACGGTCAACCCGTCGAAGCGCCATTCATGCGCCCGGCTGTAGCGGCCTTTGGAAAAATCCTCGCCTTCCAGGCGCCACGCCACGACGGCGCGATACTCGTGTGCCATGCTTCACCTCAGAGGGTTGCCACGAAGTCGCGATACGCGGCGTCGTCCATGAGCCCGTCGAGCTCGCTTTCGTCGCCGATTTTGAGCTTCAGGAACCAGCCGTCGGCTTCCGGCGCCTCGTTGACCGTCTGCGGGTTCTCTCCGAGCGCGCCGTTCGTCTCGACGACCTCGCCCGAGACGGGGCTGTAGACGTCGCTAGCCGCTTTTACCGATTCCACCACTGCCGCTCCTTCGCCCTGTTTCAGCGTCTTGCCGATCTCGGGCAGCTCGACGAAGACCACGTCGCCAAGCTGCTCCGCGGCATAGGCGGTAATGCCCACGGTCGCGGTGTCGCCATCGACACGGACCCATTCATGGTCCTTTGTGTAACCCGTCCTTCCCGCCATATCTCAGCTCCTTCATCGAAAGTATTTGTGCGGCACGAAGGGGAGGGCGACGACCTCCGCCGGCTCTGCGCCGCGCCTGCCGCGCACCCTCACCGCGGTTCCCGGCGCAGCATGGTCCGTGACCACATAGCCCATAGCGATCGGCGCACTCACGGTCGGTCCGAAACCGCCGGATGTCACCGTGCCGATCGCCGTTTCGTCCGGCGTCAAGATATCCGCGCCTTCCCGCACCGGTGCGCGCCCCGCCGGGCGGATGCCAACGCGCCGCCGCGCTGTCCCTCCGGCAAATTCCTTCAGAATTCGCTCCGCGCCCGGAAAGCCGCCTTCCGCGCGCCGCCGCCTGCCGATCGTGAAGGCGAGACCGGCTTCGACCGGCGAGGTGTCCTCGCCGAGGTCGTGGCCGTAAAGCGGCAGCCCGGCCTCTAGCCTTAGCGAATCGCGCGCTCCGAGCCCGACCGGCCTCACGTCTCCGTGGGCGAGCAGCCGCCGCGCGAGCTTCTCGGCGTGCGCCGCCGGAACGGAGATCTCGAATCCGTCCTCGCCCGTGTAGCCGGAGCGGCTGACGATCAGGTAAGCGCCCTCCCAGTCGTAGGGTCGCATGGTCATGAAGCTCTGGGACTGCGTTTCGGGCAACAGCTCCGCCACGACCGCGGCCGCCTGAGGCCCCTGCAGGGCGAGCAGCGCGCGATAGCCGGCGACCTCTAGCTCCGCACGCCCCGCCAGCGCCTCGCCGATGACCCGGACATCGTTTTCCTTCGTCGCCGCGTTAAAGACGAGAAAGAGCAGGCCCTGTCCCTCCTGCCGAAACGGGCGCGTCACGATCAGGTCATCGAGGATGCCGCCGTCCTTCGTCAGCAGCACCGAGTAACGCAGCCCGCCCTCCTTCAGCCCGCGGATGTCGCCCGGTACCAGTGTCTCAAAGGCGGTTGCGATGGCATCGTGCGCGGCCTCAGTCCCATGCTCAACCTCGGTCGTGCGTAGAAACGCCTGGCCCATGTGCGAGACATCGAACAGCCCGGCATGCGCCCGCGTCCAGCGGTGCTCGGCGAGGATGCCCTCGAACTGCACCGGCATGGCGTAGCCGGCGAACGGCACCATGCGCCCGCCGAGCTCCAGGTGGAGTGAATGGAGCGGCGTGTGGCTTAGGGCGTCGTTGCTGGTGACCATTTCGAGTCCTGCTCGGGCGATTGCACGAGGGCGCGCGTCGGCGCCCAGCCGTGCCCCCTCTGTCGCAGGACCTGAGAGATTCCCGGCCGGGACATTCCTACGAGGCCGGTTACTCCTTCGGTGGGCTGCCGGGTATGCCGGCCGCCGCTTTCCAGAGCGTCGCTCGCGGTTCGTGCGGTCCTTTCGCCTGAGAGGTTCCGGGGCGGTTGCTCCTTCGGCGCCCCACCGACCGAACTCGGCAGGGTCTCTCCCGCACGGCGTCTTACTGTCACGCTT
>CAZARE010000190.1:0-14892 GCA_964487455.1 uncultured Propylenella sp. | reverse complement strand
ATGCGGCAGATCACGCGCCCTATCACTCCAGCGCGAGCCTTAGCGCCGCCGCGGCAACGAACGGAGCAAGCGCGAGCGCAGCAAGCGAGCAGGCCGTGAGCAGAAGGAACGGAGAGAGGAACGGCTCCGGGTCGGATATCGCCCCCAAAGTGGCGGAGACCCCGAAGATCAGCACCGGCACGGTCAGCGGCATGACGAGGATCGCGATCAGCAATCCGCCGCGCGGAAGGCTTGCCGTCAGCGCCGCGCCGACCGCGCCGATCAGCGTCAGCGCCGGGGTGCCGACGAGAAGCGTCAGCGCCACGGCGCCCATGGCGAGCGGCTCTAGATTGAGCAACAAGCCGAGAAACGGCGCGGCGACCACGATCGGCAGCCCGGTCGCCAGCCAATGGCCGATGGCGCGAGCCAGCGCATAGACGACGAGGGACTCGCCGGAGACGATCACCAGGTCCAGCGAGCCGTCCTCGCGGTCGGCGGCGAACAGCCGGTCAAGCCCGAGCAGCGCCGCAAGCAGCGCCGCGATCCACAACATCGCAGGCCCGATCCGGGCAAGCAGCCGCAAGTCCGGCCCGATACCGAACGGCACTACGGTGACGACCGCGAGGAAGAAGATCAGCGCAACGGCGGCGCCGCCGCCGGCGCGAAACGCCAGCCGCACCGTCTGCCCGGCGATGGCGGCGAACGCGCTCACGCGGCGCCGAGCTCGACAAGTGCGTCGTGCGCGAGGGGCAACGCCTGATGCGTGGCGGCGACGATGAGACCGGCGCGGCCGACATGATCTCGCATGAGGCTTTGGAGGAGCGCCTCGCCGTCTCGGTCGAGCGACGCGGTCGGCTCGTCCAGCAGCCATAGCGGGCGCGGCGAAAGGATGAGCCGCGCCAGCGCCGCGCGTCGACGCTGACCGGCCGAGAGAACGCCGACTGGAAGATGCAGAGCGTGGCGGAGCCCGACCGTGTCGGCGGCTTCGCTCCACGCGGCCTCGTCGGATCTTCCTCCCTGCCGATAGAGAAGCGCCCAGAAGTGGAGCGTCTCGGCGAGCGTCAAGGCCGGCTTCAGCCCATCGGCATGGCCTAGGTAGTGTGTGACAGCCTCATCCTCGCGAGAGCCCGTCAGCGCGACAGTTCCCGCATCGGGCCGTAGCAGACCGGCGACAAGGCGGAGAAGGCTGGTTTTCCCGGCCCCGTTCGGTCCGGTCACCGCGAGAAGCTGGCCGCCCGCGACCTGGAAGGAAACGCCGGCAAAGACCAATCGGCCACCGCGACTGCACGAGAGGTCGCGCGCTTCGAGAGAAAGCGGGGCGAAGGTTCCGGCTGTCGGCATCCTGCTGGCGCCCCTGTTCGCACGACTCTGGCTTGGGCTTACAGAATGCACTATATGCGCGGCAAGCCGGCCCGACAGGCGCTCCTTCTTGCCGGCCGCAACCGTGATAGCGGTTTCTCGGCGTCGCCGCGATTGCTGTCACGAACGCTGAAGGAGCCGACATTGACCACTCCATCGCTCGATAGCTTCAAGTGCCGCCGGACGCTCCAGGTTGACGGTCAGCGCTACGATTATTTCTCATTGCCGGAGGCCGAGAACAACGGTCTGGCGGGAATCGCGAGGCTCCCCTTCTCGCTGAAGGTCCTGCTGGAGAACCTGCTGCGCTTCGAGGACGGGCAAACCGTCACCGCCGACGACATCCGCGCCGTGGCGGCGTGGCTTGAGGGGCGGACCTCGACGCGGGAGATCGCCTTCCGGCCGGCGCGGGTCCTCATGCAGGACTTCACCGGGGTGCCGGCTGTGGTCGACCTTGCCGCCATGCGCGACGCCACCGCGCATCTCGGCGCGGACCCGAAGCGCATCAATCCGCTCGTGCCAGTCGACTTGGTCATCGACCACTCGGTCATGGTCGATTTCTTCGCCTCTCCGAACGCATTCGAGAAGAATGTCGATATGGAGTACGAGCGGAACGGCGAGCGCTACACGTTCCTGCGATGGGGGCAGGAAGCGTTTGAGAATTTTCGCGTCGTCCCGCCCGGCACCGGCATCTGTCACCAGGTGAACCTCGAGTATCTCGCGCGGACGGTCTGGACCCGCGAGGAGCGCGAGAACGGGGCCAGCGTCATCTACGCTTTTCCCGACACGCGGGTCGGCACCGACTCGCACACCACGATGGTCAACGGGCTCTCCGTGCTCGGCTGGGGGGTGGGCGGGATCGAAGCGGAGGCTGCCATGCTCGGGCAGCCGATCTCCATGCTGATCCCGGAAGTGGTCGGCTTCCGTTTGATCGGCAGGCTCCCGGAAGGCACCACCGCGACCGACCTGGTGCTCACCGTCACGCAGATGCTGCGGGCGAAGGGAGTCGTTGGAAAATTCGTCGAGTTCTATGGACCCGGCTTGTCGAACCTCTCGCTGGAGGACCAGGCGACGATCGCCAACATGTCGCCCGAATACGGAGCGACCTGCGGGTTCTTTCCCATCGACAACGACACCACCGCCTATCTGAACGCCACGGGACGCGAGCCGGAGCGGGTCGCCCTGGTGGAAGCCTATGCGAAAGCGCAGGGCTTGTGGCGGAGCGACGAGGCGCCCGATCCCTACTTCACCGATACGCTTGAGCTCGATCTCAGCGACGTTGTGCCCTCGTTGGCGGGTCCGAAGCGCCCGCAGGATCGCGTGCCGCTGGATCGGGCGGCAGCAGAGTTCACCAAGGCGCTCAGCGAGATCAAAGGGGGCCGCAAGGATCCGACGGCCGCCGCCGAGTCTCCCGGCGAGTCGCGCTATGTCGACGAGGGCGCGACCGGAGCCGACACCAATACCGACGGTCACAGGCTCGGCGGCTATGCGGTGAACGGTCAGAGCTTTCACATCGCCGACGGCGACGTGGTCATCGCCGCGATCACCTCATGCACCAACACCTCAAACCCGACGGTGCTGATCGGCGCCGGGCTGCTCGCGAAGAAAGCGCACGAGAAGGGACTGAAGCCAAAGCCGTGGGTGAAGACCTCGCTCGCGCCCGGCTCGCAGGTGGTGACGGAGTATCTCGCCAAGGCAGGCCTGCAGGAGCATCTGGACGCGCTCGGCTTCGGCCTCGTCGGATACGGCTGCACCACCTGCATCGGCAATTCCGGTCCGCTGCCGGGGGCGATCTCCAAGGCGATCAACGAGAACGACCTGGTCGCCTGTTCGGTGCTTTCCGGCAATCGGAATTTCGAAGGGCGGGTCAATCCCGACGTGCGGGCAAACTACCTCGCCTCCCCGCCGCTGGTCGTCGCATACGCCCTTGCCGGCTCGCTGAAAGTCGACATCACGCGAGAGCCGCTGGGCGAGGATAAACAGGGCAAGCCGATCTATCTCAAGGATATCTGGCCGACCTCGGCTGAGATCGCCGCACTCATCCGCCAGGCGATCTCGAAAGAGATGTTCCGTACGCGATACGGAGACGTGTTCCGCGGCGACGAGCGGTGGCGGCGCATCAAGGTCGAGGGTGGCCTGACCTACAAATGGTCGGGCGATTCGACCTACGTGCAGAACCCGCCTTACTTCACCGACATGACGCCGGACCCGCAGCCGCCTACCGACGTGGAGGGCGCGCGCGTCCTCGGGCTTTTCCTCGATTCCATCACGACCGACCACATCTCGCCTGCCGGCTCGATCAAGCGCGAGTCGCCGGCGGGCCAATATCTGATCGCGAACCAGGTGCGGCCGCCGGACTTCAACTCCTACGGCGCTCGCCGCGGCAACCACGAAGTGATGATGCGCGGTACCTTCGCCAATATCCGCATCAAGAACCAGATGGTTCCGGGCGTCGAGGGCGGGGTGACGGTGCACCATCCCTCCGGCGAGCAGAAGTCGATCTACGATGCCGCGATACGCTACCAGCAGGAGGGCGTTCCCCTCATCGTCATCGCCGGCCAGGAATACGGCACCGGCTCCTCACGCGACTGGGCGGCGAAGGGCCCGCGGCTTCTCGGCGTGCGCGCGGTGATCGCGCAATCGTTCGAGCGAATTCACCGCTCGAACCTCGTCGGCATGGGCGTGCTGCCGCTCGTCTTCGAAGAGGGGACCAGCTGGCAGAGCCTCGGCATCAAGGGAGACGAGACGGTTGCCATCCGGGGCATTGCCGATCTGAAGCCGCGGCAGGTCGTAACTGCCGAGATCACGTTCCCGGACGGCCGCAGGGAGGATGTGCCGGTGCTGGTCAGGATCGACACGCTCGACGAGCTCGAATATTTCCGCCACGGGGGAATCTTGCATTACGTGCTGAGGAAGCTCGCCAAAGGATCCGCCTGAGCAGCGGGTAAACCGCGGAGTCTGCGCGACTTTGGGCGCCGTGGCCTGTCGCTTGCGCGAGAGCGGAACGGCGGTCATTCTCAAATACGCGTGTGTGAGAATATTGTGAGTGGCTCCAGGTGGAGCATCGGCTTAGCTGGACGACCATGGCCCGTATCCTCAGCTTCTTCGCCGGCGTGATTGCCGGCATAGCTGCGTCTATGCCCGCCAGCGCCGAGCCCAAGGCGCTGGTCGAGCTCTTCACCAGCCAGGGCTGCTCTTCCTGCGTATCGGCTGACGCCTACTTCGCCGATCTTGCGAAGCGTGACGACATCGTCGCCATCTCGCTCCATGTCGATTACTGGGACTATCTCGGCTGGCGCGACACGTTCGGCGACGCGGCGTATACCGCAAGACAGCGCAGCTACGCCGCCGCTCACGGGACGCGCCGAGTTTACACGCCGCAGATCGTCGTGAACGGCGTCGCCGGGCATGTCGGCAGCAACCGGAGCTCGATCGAAGCCGCGATCGAGGAGTCTTCCCTGCCCGTGCCGGTGACGATGCGCCACGGCGACGGCACCGTCGAGATCGAGGTGGCGGCGCGGCCGGACACCAGCGCCAACCCGGCGACGATACGGCTGGTGCTGCTCACTTCGGAGGCAAAGGTGGCGATCGCGCGCGGGGAGAACGCCGGGCGCACTATCGGCTACTACAACATCGTGCGCGAGCTCCGCCCGATCGGCATGTGGGGCGGACAGTCGGTGAGCATCACCCTTCCGGAGGACGAGATCATGGCGGACGGCGTCGATTCCTGCGCCATCATCGTGCAAGAGGATCTGCCGGAGGGGCCCGGCCGCGTCATCGGCGCGGCCGTGCTGCACAATTGGTAGCTGGCCTAATCCGCCGCTTCCACCACCATTTCCTCCACCAGCGCGATCATCGCCTCCACGACCTTGGCGATGCCCGCCGCGGTCGGATGGATTCCATCGGCTTGGTTGAGCGCCGCATCCGTCGCCACGCCCTCGAGGAAGAAGGGATGGAACGCCACCCCGTGCCGGGCGGCGAGATCGGGATAGATCGCGTCGAACGCGGCGGCGTATTCCTCGCCGAGATTGCGCGGCGCCAGCATGCCGGCAAGCAGCACCGCTTGCCCGCGGGTGGTGAGCTTGGAGACGATCGCCTCGAGCGCCTCGCGCGGCACTGCCGGGTCGATGCCGCGCAGCGCGTCGTTGGCGCCGAGCGCGACGATGACGATGTCGGCCTCCGCCGGCACCGACCATTCGAGCCGCGCCAGTCCGGCAGAGGTGGTGTCGCCGGAGACGCCGGCATTGGCGACCGTCACGTCGTGGCCGCGCTCGACGAGCGCCGCCTCGAGCTGTTCGGGGAACGATTCTCCCGGCGCCAGGCCGTAGCCGGCGGTGAGGCTGTCGCCGAGCGCGACGATCTCCACCGGGGCGGCGGCGGCAGGAGCGACGGCCGCCGCAAGCAGCGGCGCGGCCAGCACGGCGAGCCATGTTTTGAACTTGTTCATCCCTGACCCATATTCGAGAACCTCCGCGTGATATAGGGCCACCGAATGGCGAGTGAACCGGCGATCCTCCTCGACAATGTCGACCTCACCCTGGGGAGCGGCCCCGCGCGCGTGCATGTGTTGCGCAAGGTCAATTTCTCCGTGGGCCGCGGCGAGAGCGTCGGGCTGGTCGGCCCGTCCGGCTCAGGAAAGTCGACGCTGCTGATGGTGGTCGCCGGGCTGGAGCGCATTGATGGCGGCCGCGTCGCGGTGGCCGGACAGGACTATGCCGGGCTCGACGAGGACGCGCTCGCCCGCTTCCGCGGCGGCGCGATCGGCTTCGTCTTCCAGGCGTTCCATCTCATGCAGACGATGACGGCGCTGGAGAACGTCGCCGTGCCGCTGGAGCTTGCCGGCCGCGACGATGCCTTCGAGCGGGCGCGGGCCGTGCTTGCGCAAGTCGGTCTCGGCGAGCGTCTGTCGCACTACCCGGCGCAGCTCTCCGGCGGCGAGCAGCAGCGCGTCGCCATCGCACGCGCGCTCGCGATTGAGCCCTCCATCCTCATCGCCGACGAGCCCACCGGCAATCTCGACGGCGCCACCGGACGCGAGATCGCCGACCTTCTGCTGGCAGCGGTGGCGGAACGCGGCACCACGCTCGTGCTGGTCACGCACGACGTCGAGCTGGCGGCGCGCTGCGACCGCACCGTGCGCATCGCTGAAGGCCGCATCGAAGCGGGCGAGACGCCCCGGCTCGTTAGAGCCGCGGGCTCGTAGCCGTGGCAGGGCTGCCGCTCGCGCTCCGCCTCGCGCTCCGTGAGCTACGCGGCGGACTCTCGGGCTTCTACGTGTTCATCGCCTGTATCGCGCTCGGCGTCGCGGCCATCGCCGGCGTCAACTCCGTCTCGCGTGCGCTGATCGAAGGAATCTCGGCGGAGGGCCGGATCATCCTTGGGGGCGACGTCGCATTTGAGCTGCAGCACCGTGAAGCCTCGAACGACGAGCTGGCCTATTTCCGCTCCAAGGGAGAGGTCGGCCTGGTCGCCGAGATGCGCGCCATGTTGCGGCGCGCGGATGGGAACGGCCAGGCGCTCGTCGAGCTGCGCGGCGTGGATTCGTCCTTTCCCCATGGGGGAACGCTGAGGCTGGACGACGGCTCGACCGACGGCCAGCGCCTGCTGGCGGCGACCGACGGCGCGTTCGGCATCCTCGTCGCCCCGGAACTCCTCGACCGGCTTGACGCGGTTGAGGGCGATACCGTCCGGCTGGGCGCGGCTGACTTGGAAATCCGCGGCGTGATCCGTTCCGAGCCGGACCGGCTCTCGAGCGGCATCGGCTTCGGACCGCGCGTCCTCGTTTCGATGGAGGGGCTGCGGTCGACCGGCCTCATCCGGCCAGGAAGCCTGATCGAGTGGGTCTACCGGATCCGGCTGCCCGCCGGCGCCAACGAGCTCAGCGATGTGGCGCGCATTCGCGCCGAGGCGAACCAGCTGTTCCCGGAAGCCGGCTGGAGCTCCCGCTCGCGGGACAACGCCGCGCCCAGCTTGCGGCGCAATATTGAGCGGTTCTCTCAGTTCCTGACGCTGGTGGGTCTGACGGCGCTGATCGTGGGCGGCGTGGGGGTCGCCAACGCGGTGTCGAGCTTCGTGGACCTGAAGCGTCCGGCGATTGCGACCTTCAAGTGCCTGGGCGCTCGCAACGCGACCGTCTTTCAAATCTACCTCCTTCAGATTCTTTTCATCGCGTCGTTCGGAATTGCCGTCGGGCTGTTGATCGGGGCCATGCTGCCATTCGTAGCGAAGGTCGCCTTGGCCGACCTGGTGCCTGTGTCGGCGATCGGGATTTACCCGCGCCAGCTTGCGCTGGCGGTGGTCTACGGGCTCCTGGTCACTCTCGGCTTTTCGCTCGGGCCGCTCGGACGGGCGAGCCGTCTTCCCGCTTCGAGCCTCTTTGCGGATCGCGCCATCCATGCGCCGCTGAAAGCGCCACTCCGCTATCGGTTGGCGCGCGATCTCGCCCTGCTCTTGCTGGCGGCGATGGCCGTGTGGCTGTCCCGCGACCGCGAGCTCGCGCTCCTCTTCATCGCCGGTGTCGTCGGCGCCTTCGTGGTGCTGCGGCTGGTGGCGGTCGCCGCCATGGCGGTGGCGCGTCGGATGGGGGCGGTGCGCGGCACGTCGCTCAGGCTCGCCATCCGCAACGTGCACCGGCCGGGCGCCCTCACCCCGAGCGTTGTCCTTTCGCTGGGCCTCGGCCTCACTCTGCTGGTCAGCCTGGCCCTGATCGACACCAACCTTCGTAGCCAGCTCTCCGGGCAGATCACCGAGGCCGCGCCGAACTTCTTCTTCGTCGACATCCAGGACGACGAGCGCGAAAGCTTCATCGATCTGGTGAGTGCGGCGGCTCCCGATGGAACGCTGTTGACCGTTCCGATGCTGCGCGGGCGCATCACCGAGGTGAACGGCGTGCCGAGCGGTCAGGTGGTCGCGCAGGGACGCTCGAGCTGGGCGTTGAGCGGCGACCGCGGCATAACCTACTCGGCGACGGTGCCTCCGAACTCGACCCTGTCCGCGGGCACGTGGTGGCCGCCGGACCATGACGGCGAGCCCCTTGTCTCACTGGAGCGGGGAATTGCACGCGATCTGGGTTTGGCGATCGGCGACACCATCACCGTCAACGTGCTCGGCCGCAACGTCACCGCGCGGATTGCCAATCTGCGCGAGCTGGAGTGGGAATCGCTTTCGATCAATTTCGTCCTGGTCTTCTCGCCCAACACGCTGCGCGGCGCGCCGCACGCTCATATCGGGACGCTCAGGCTTCCCGAGGCCTCGGAGCGCGACGACGAACGGGCGGTTCTCTCCGCCGTCACCACGGCCTTCCCCGGCGTCACCACGATCGGCGTCCGCGACGCCATCGAATCCGTCAACGCCATCGTCGCCGATCTGGCTCTGGCGGTACGGGTGGCCGCGTCGCTGGCGCTTGTCGTCTCCATGCTGGTCCTCGGCGGAGCGCTCGCCGCCGGGCACCGCCAGCGGCGGCAGGATGCCGTCATTCTGAAGACCCTCGGGGCCACCCGGCGGGTTCTTCTCACCGCCTTCTCGCTCGAATACGGCCTGCTCGGCATCGCCACGGCGGTCTTCGCCTTGGCGGCCGGAACGGCGGCGGCGTGGTATGTGGTCACCCGGGTGATGGAGCTCGACTTCACCGTTTACGCGAATGTGGCGGCTGCGGCGGCGGCGATCGCGCTCGCCGTGACCCTCGGACTGGGGCTTGCGGGTACATGGCGGATCCTCTCCGTGAAGCCCGCGCCGCTGCTCAAGAACCTGTGAGAGCCGTTAACCTGGAGCCCGGGATTGCGGACGCTTTCCGTGCCCGCAAGGCTTGTGCGGAAGGCGCAAGATCGCCATATTCTGCCGCAACCGTCTAACAGACAGAGCAATTCGAAGGAGGACCTTTATGGCTGAATACGACCGGCGGTACGCAACTGCCGCTCGCGGAGGGGCAGGCGCACGGGTCGAGGCCGTGGATGAGGGTCTGCGCGCCTTCATGCTCGGCATCTACAACAACATGGCGATGGGCCTGGCGATCACCGGCATCGTCGCCTACGGCACGTTTGCCTGGGCGATGAGCAACGAGGCCGTGGCCCAGACGCTTTATGGCAGCCCGCTCCGGTGGGTGGTCATCTTCGCGCCCTTGGCCTTCGTCTTCGGCCTGTCGGCCGCGGTGGACAGAATGCAGCCCGCAACGGCGCGACTCGTTTTCCTCGCCTTTGCGGCGGTGATGGGACTTTCGCTTTCGTCCATCTTCATCGTCTTCACCGGCGAGAGCATCGCCCGCACGTTCTTCATCACTGCCGCCTCGTTCGGCGCTTTGAGCCTGTGGGGCTACACGACCAAGCGTGACCTGAGCGGCTGGGGTTCGTTCCTGTTCATGGGCCTGATCGGGCTGATCATCGCCATGATCGTGAACCTCTTCCTCGGATCGACCGCGGTGCAGTTCGCGATCTCGGTGATCGGCGTGCTGGTCTTCGCCGGGCTGACAGCCTACGATACGCAGCGGCTGAAGCACACCTACGATGTCGTGGCGGGGGACCAGGTCGCGGCCGGGCGGGCCTCCATCATCGGAGCGCTGCGGCTCTACCTCGACTTCATCAACCTGTTCATGTTCCTGCTGCAGTTCCTCGGAAATCGGAACTGACCTCGGCGGAACAGCTCCGTTCAAAGCGGCGCCTTTCGGCGCCGCTTTTTTGTGCAGGACGATCCGCGGACGCCTCTCTCCCCGAGACGAAAGTATCCTAAGCTGTCCGCGTCATGAGCGACCTTGTCCTGCGGCCGAGCCAAGAAGGGGACCTGCCGGAGATCACCGCCATCTACGGCGGCGAGGTGCTAGGGGGCACCGCGTCCTACGAGATCGAGCCCCCGTCGGTGGAGGAAATGACCCGCCGGTGGCGGGAGCTCGTGGGCGGCGGCTACCCGTACCTGGTCGCCGAGCGCGACGGCGCCGTTCTCGGCTATGCCTATGTGGGGCCGTACAATCGGCGCGCCGCCTACCGCTACATCGTGGAGGACAGCATCTATATCGCCGCGCAGGCGCGCGGGAGCGGCCTCGGGCGCGCACTTCTCCGCGAGCTGATCGGCATCTCGGAGGGGCTGGGATTCAGGCAGATGATCGCCGTCATCGGCGGCGGAACCGGTCAATCCCCCTCTGTCGGGCTGCACTCGGCGCTCGGCTTCCGCCGTATCGGATTGATCGAGGCCTCCGGTTTCAAGCACGGCCGTTGGCTCGACACCGTGCTGATGCAGCGGGCGCTCGGTCCGGGCAATACCACCCTGCCGGACGAAGGCTAGGCCGGTACGAGCGACAGCCTCGGCCCGTCCAGAATGCCGAGCACTCCCGCCAGCTCGTGACCCCGGCGCATGATGAGGCCGGTCGCGGCGACGATTCGGTAGGAGCCCTGCTTGCGAGCCTGTCCCGGGATCTTCTCCACACGGAACATCGGCATCTCGCTGGTGCGTCGGAATATCGAGAAGACGGCGCGATCCTCAAGATGATCGATTGCGTAGTCGCGCCACTCGCCCTCGGCGACTTTGCGGCCGTAGACCCTGAAAATGGCGCTCAGCTCGCGCCTGTTGAAGGAAACCTGTTTCGGCGCGGACGGACGGAAGCCGGGGGCGTTCCGCCGTCCGCCAGTGGACCAATCTTCACATTCGCTCAAGGGGCGCCTCCTTCCGCTCTCAAAAACAGAATAGCGCGATTGGCGGCCGGCGCAGCAAGAAATCCGCGAATCTCCCGGCGCGGTTTGCTTGCTCAGAGAGGCGGTGCATTTCCACAAATATGCCCCGATTCAGCCTTTCGCACGCCATCCTGGCTACCGATCCTCCCATCGTTGCCTCGTACCCGGCTTTGGGAGGCGGCGGATATCCAGCCCCCAGCCCCCAACGCCTAATCCAGGGCCGGGTATCAAGTATGGTTCAATCCCCCAGAGGTACATCCTGGGCCGGCCTTCGGGTCGGCCCTTTCCTTTTCTCCCGGCGCGTTCCCCGTTGTGCACAGCCGCTAGCGGCGCGCCTATTATCGCTTCCGATGGCCGGGGTTGATTCGGGAGATCGGAATGCCGCGTCTGTTCACTGCCTTGGAGGTTCCGGCCCCGATCGCTTTCTCGCTCTCGCTGCTGCGCGGCGGGCTTCCCGGCGCCCGCTGGATCGATCCTGAGAACTATCACATCACCCTGCGCTTCATTGGCGACATCGACCACTTGATGGCCGACGAGGTCGCCCGCGCGCTGGCCAAGGTCGATCGGCCGCCTTTCGAGCTGGCACTGGAGGGTCTCGATGCCATCGGCGGGAGGAAGCCGCATGCCATCGTTGCCTCCGTGGGGACGTCGCCGGCCTTGAAGGTCCTCCAGGCGGAGCACGAGCGGATCATTCAGCGGATCGGTCTTGAGCCGGAACGGAGGCGATTCCGCCCGCACGTTACGCTGGCGCGCATCCGGAGCGCCAGCCAGGGCGACGCGGCGGCCTATCTGGCGCTCCGCGGGGACTTCAGGACTGCGCCGTTTCCGGTTGGACGCTTCGTGCTGCTTTCGTCGCGCGCCTCCAAGGGAGGCGGACCCTACCTTGTGGAGGAGGCGTATCCGCTGGCGGCTTGAGACGGTGCTGCCCGCTTCAAGCGAACAGGCCATGCATATACCAAGCGGGGCTCCTCGACTCGCGGCCGTAAAGGCCCTCGCGGAAGAGCCAAAAGCGGCGTCCCACGGTATCCTCCACCCGGTAATAGTCGCGCGTTTCGCTGGCCGCATCCTCCAGTCGCCACCATTCCGGAGCGATGCGTTCCGGCCCTTCGGCGCGCGCCACATCGTACAGGGCGCGGCGCCAGCGAAAGCGGAGCGGCGGCCCCTCCGGCACCTCGGCGAGGACGTCCACCGGCTCGGGACGGGAAAAGAGGCGGACCGGCCGGTCGGGCGGCGTCTCGGCATGCGCTTGCGGCAGCATCCAGCCTGGTGCCGCGGCGGCCGGAGCGGAGAGCGGCGAGGCGCTGACCGCGCTCTCGGGGATATGCGTATCGACGGCGACGAACCGGGTGACCCGCGATGGTCCAAGCCGCGCGGACAGCCGGTCGACCAGCTGCCGCAGGTCGGCGTCGTTTCTTGCCCTCCCGGCCAGATCGATCTGCGCTGCGCTCAGCGGCTCGGCAGAGAGGACGGAAAGGCGGATCATATCGAAGCCCTCGCCGGCCTCCCATTCGCAACGAAGGCCCGACAGGCGCTCGGAAAACAGCATGGCGAGAGTGTCGGCCGCGCGCACCGGCGCCGCCGTGCCGACGCTGACGCGGGCGACCGCGCCGTCGACGCGGAAGAAGGCCGCTTCCACCAGACGGGCACCGAGATCGTGGCGGGCGAGCGCCGGCTGCAGGGCCTCGGCAAGCGACCGAACCGTTTGCAGCAGAAAGGGCTCTTCGGAGACCGGCTCCACGAAGCGGCGCTCGGCGGAAAGCTGCGGTGTCGGCCTCCTCGGCGCCAACGGCTCGTCCAGGTGGCCGAGCACCTGGTCCAGGCGAGTGACCAAGTGAGCGCCAAATCGAGCGGTTAGAGGCACCTTTGGCTTGTCGTAAAGTTGACCAATCCGCTTCAGGCCAAGCCGGTCGAGCAGCGCCTCGTCCTCCGGCGGAATCTTCAGCGCCGCCACCGGCAAAGCGGCGAGCGCGACAGTCTCCTCGCCCGCTGCTACCACGCCGCCCTCACCGTAATGCGCCACCGCCCAGGCGGCGCCCGCGGTCGAGGCGACGGCGCCTACAGCGGCAAAGCCCTGATCGGCAAGGCGGTTAAGGCAATCGGCAAGCAGCGCCGCCTCGCCGTTGTCGTCCTTTCGCGCAAAGAGGTGGGCGCAGCCGGAAATATCGAGAAAGAGGCCGTCCGGCGGATCGAGGGTCACAAGCGGCGTGTAGCGATCACACCAATCGGCGATCTTTTCCAGAAGCGCTAGGTCGGCCGTCGCGTCGGCTTCAACTACATGCATATCGGGCACCGCGCCGCGCGCATGGGCAAGGCTCATACCTGAGCGGATGCCACACCACTCGGCGATCGGGTCGGCAGCGACGATGCGAAGCGCGTTCTTGAGCTTCTTTACGACGACGAGCGGTACGCCCCTCTCAGGAGGCGTACCTGCGGTTTCGCCAAGACCCCAACGGCGCAGCCTGTCGATCGAAAGTCGCGGCAGAAAGAGACTGAGGATGATCCGTATGGTCGGTCTCCTTACCCGGGACGACAAAGCGTCGCTCATGTGACCTCCACTCCACGCTGAAGGCGCCCGTCGGACCCCTACGATTTTTCTCAAGGAAGAGCTGCCAGGCCATGCGGCCGACGCCAGGAGCGAATCCGCCGATTGTCCCGGCCGGTGCCGGCACAACCGCGAACTGCACCTCCGCCGCACTCGGCTCGGGGCGGCTGGCGAGCCGCAGGAGAAAGCCGGTGACGCCGCAATCGCGGGCGCGCAGCGCAGCACGCCGGGTAGCGGTGAGATCGAGTCCCGCCTCTCTGAGCTCGCAGATCGCCACGCCTACGCCGTGACAACCGAGCGCTGCCTCGAAGGCCCAAAGCGCCTCGTTCTCGGTACGAGCCGCTACCTCCACGATGCGGCTCGGGTTAAGTCCGAGCGCGGCCAGCCCGGGGGCGTAAAGCCGGCCTGCCTCGTAACGGAGACTCGCCTCGCTCACCCACACGATTGCGGACTCGCCGCCCGCCGCGGCGAGACATATGGCAAGCGCCAGCACAAGGCCGGCGGCGGCGCCGCCGTCCCGACTTTCCTCGGCGCGAACCTCGTGAAGCGCCGAAAGGGCCAAGCCGCCGCCAAGCGCCGCATCGAGGCGGGGGATCGCAAACTTGAAACGCCCTCGCCCGGGGCGCGGCTTGAGGTCGAGGGGTCCGCTCTGCTCCCAAGCTTCTCGATCGGCGGATGCGCTCAAAGCGCCACTGGGAGCGTCCAAAATCCGTCGCTCGTCATCGCCGAAGCGGCCTTCGATCCGGGCGATATCCCGGCGCAGACGGAAAAGCTTCGCCTGCGCTACGGCGCTGGGGGCCATGACGGTCACTTAAGCTATGTTCCCTATTTGTTCTTAACAATTCCTCATTGGTCCGCATGTGTCAAGAGAAGGCCGTGAGCATTCAGCCAAGCCGGGGGATTCACTCCGCCGCCTCACCACATACACCCTTGATTTGCACATATCTTGAGCGGGCAAAGAAACAGGCGCACAAAGCGCCTGTCCTGATTCTAGGGGAGAGCACCATCATGAACACGAAGACGGCAGGACTCATCATCGGCATAGTGTTCGTTGTTGTCGGTATCTTGGGCTTCATTCCAAACCCGCTGGTCTCACCGACCGGCATCTTCATGGTCAATACCGCCCATAACCTCGTGCATCTCGTCAGCGGCGCGGTCATCCTCGCCGGCGTCTACAGCTTCGGCAGCGCGCTCGGCCTCAAGATCATCGGGGTGATCTACGCCATCATCGCGGTTCTCGGCCTCTTCATGGGAGGCGACATGATGTTCGGCATCGCGATGAATACGGCCGACCACTGGCTGCACGTCGTGCTCGCGGTCGTCATCTTATTGGCCGGCTTCGGCCTGCCTGACGAGGGC
>CAZARE010000189.1:0-4422 GCA_964487455.1 uncultured Propylenella sp. | reverse complement strand
TTCTCCGGGTGGCCGGGCGTCCTGGAGCCGAGCTGGCGGAAGCGCGCGAGCTCGGAGAGCGGCATCGACTCGTAGCCGAGGAGATGCATGACCGCATAGAGGAGCATGGAGCCGTGCCCGGCGGAGAGCACGAAGCGGTCGCGGTCGGGCCAATCGGGGTCGTCGGGGTCGAGCTTCAGGTGCTTGGTGAAGAGCACGGTCGCCACGTCGGCCATGCCCATGGGCATGCCGGGATGGCCGGACTTGGCCTTCTCCACCGCGTCCATGGCGAGCGCCCGGATCGCATTGGCCATCAGCGCGTGCGGAACGGCGTCCGTCATGGGAAGTGTCCGTCGTGAGGGCGAGGAGCCACGGCCGCGGCGCGACGCCCAACTCGCTCGCCCGTGGCCTAGGGTCCGGATTGCGGGCGGAGAGATAGCAGCTTGAAGGGGCGAGTCAACGCGTGCGCGGCCGTATGCAAGGCTTTCCGGGACGCTCAATTTTCGGAGACCTTCACCCTGTTCCTGCACCCATTGGTAAGTGCGTTCGGGTAGTGCCCGTTTGTATCACTCAGGCGGGAGCCGGATTTCCTTACCATGGATCAGTTAACGCACATCGCTCCTCGAACGCCGCGCTGGCCACGTTGGCGGCAAAGGCCCCAGAGCCGCCGCGCACGGATCGGTGACGGCTACGGCAGCGAATGCCATCTCCTGCGCTATCTGGGGCGGCACCGGTCGCGGCTCGACGCCGCCGTTGCCAAGACGATCCCCGATGTGGCGGAAGTGCGCTGGCTCGACTTCCACTTCGACCCGAACGGGGGCTGGCTGGACGGCGAGCGCAAGGCGCTCGACTTCCTCGATGTAGATCATCCGGCCCGAATCGAGTGGGCGCGGGTCTGGCCGCATCGCGGCACGCCGATCAACTGGGACGCGGTCGGCCGCGTCAAGATCGGCGAGCAGTGGGAATGGCTCCTAGTCGAAGCCAAGGCGCATGTGGGTGAGGTCCTCTCGTCCTGTGGCGCAGAGGAGAACGGCGGGCGGCCGCTCATCCGCAACACGCTCGACCGTGTGAAGAACGCGCTTGGCGTCGATCCCGGGCGCGACTGGCTCGACGGTTACTATCAATATTGCAATCGGATAGCGGTGCTGCATCACTTGGTGGCCCACGAAGCGCCAGCGCAGCTTTTGTGGATCTATTTCACCGGCGATAGAGGCTCTGGGAGCCGCGTCTGCCCCAAGGACGAACTCGGCTGGCGGGATGCTCTCGCCGAGCGAACGCAGGCGATGGGTCTGCCTGACCGACACGCGCTCTCGGCGCGGATGCACAAGCTGTTCCTGCCGGTCTGCCCGAACACGTAGGCCAGCCGGAACGCCGAGCGCTTCGCCTGGACGCTGAAAGACCGGCGCCGCTAGGCTTGGATCGTCGCCAGCGCCTGTGCAAGGTCCGCGACGAGATCGTCGGGATGCTCGATGCCAACGGAAAGCCGGATCGTCGAATCGGTGACGCCGATTCGATCACGGACCTCCTTGGGGACGCCGGAATGGGTGGTCGAAGCGGGGTGGCAGATCAGCGATTCAGTGCCGCCAAGCGATACGGCGAGCTTGATGATCTTGAGCGCGTTCAGCACGCGAAACGCCTCGGCTTCATGGCCGACGATGTGGAAGGCGAGGGTGGAGCCGGGCGCATCGCATTGCGCTTCGTAGACTCTTCGCTCCGGCGAGCCCTCCGTCAGGAAGCTTAGATGGTCGACGCGCGACACGGCCGGGTGCGACTTCAGGAAATCCGCCACGATCTGTCCGTTGCGGATCCCTGCGCTCATGCGAAGGCTCAGTGTCTCCAGCGACCGCCCAATCATCCAGCAAGGGAAGGCGTCAAGCTGCGTGCCGATGGCCGAGCGCAGCGCGCGCACCGGCTTCATGATCGCTTTCGATCCAAGCGCGGCGCCGGCAATAAGATCGGAGTGACCGCCGACATATTTGGTCAGCGAATAGAGCGAGACGTCGGCACCTCGCATCAGCGGCTTCTGGAAGAGCGGTCCGAGAAGCGTGTTGTCGCACATAAGAGCCGGAGCGTGGCCTTGCACGGCGCCGATCTCAGCGGCGAGCCTTCGCATCAGCGCGATGTCGACCAGCGTATTAAGCGGGTTCGAGGGCGTCTCGATCATGATGATCGACACGCGTCCTAGCGCCTTGGCTTCCTCGACCGCGCCGCGAACGCTTATCTCGTTGACGCCATCGGCGAAGCCGACAGCTCGCACGCCGAGGGTGCTCAACGTCTTCGTGACGAGCGTCTCCGTCCCCCCATAGAGGGGCTGCGAGTGCAGGATGACGTCGCCAGGCCGCACATAGGCAAGGATGGATGTGGCGATGGCCGACATGCCCGACGAGAACAGCAACGCCGATTCCGCATCCTCAAAAATCTTCAAGCGATCTTCGACGATCTCCGAATTGGGATGGTTGAAGCGGCTGTAGACCAGACCTTCGGTCTCGCCTGCTGGAGGATCGCGCCGACCGGCGACATAGTCGAAGAAGTCCTTGCCGTCCTCGGCGCTCCTGAACACGAACGTCGAAGTCAGAAACACCGGCGGTTTCACCGCCCCCTCAGACAGGTGAGGATCGTAGCCGTAGCCCAGCATGAGCGTTTCGGGCATGAGGCGACGGTTGCCGATGCGGTCTCTGTGGTAGCGATCCTGGGCCACGGCGAGGGCTCCGGTTTGGGGCGAAGCTCTTCTTGTCGATCCGCGCACAGTCCAATGCAAGCGGCACGCGAGACCGATCTCGCCACTCGGGATACCCCGTTGCCGGCACCGACGGCCTGGCGCTCGCCGGTCGGTGGGCTACGCGCCTAAGCGCGGCTCCGCACGCAAACTCCCTAGCGCGCGTCGCGCTTGGCCTGGGCGGCGCTTCCGGCCTTGCGCTGCCGGCCGAGCTCCATCGGGCGGACGAGGTCCGGCGCGCGCCGGTTCGCCACCTTGCGCATGCCTTTGTGGGCGTGGCGGCTGTTGAAGCCCGGCTCCTTGTCCTCGCTCGCCTGCTTCATCGCCAGGGCGCGCTGCGCGTTCTCGACCAGCGAGACGCTCGCCGCCATCCTGCGCCGGCGCTCCCTCTCGCTGTTCAGCCGGCGCATGGCCATGGCGAGCACGGCGAGCTTGAGCTTCGATCCCTCGTCGGCCGCGGACGGCGTGGCGCCCTTGGCGGCGGCCTTGCCGCGCATCTCGCGGCGGCGCCGGTGCGCCTCCGCCTTCGCCTTGTCGCGCCGCTCGCGCATCAGCTTCACCAGATCGGACAGCTCCGCGTCCGGCAGCTCTTGCAGCGCCGGATGGTGCGACTTCTCCACCAGCTCGCGCTCGTCCGCGTTGAGGGCGCGCGCTTCCTCCTTACGGGTCATGGCCATCGGCGACGATCCTTTCCGACGGCCGTTCCTCCAGGAAGAAAGCGTCAAAGATGCGGCATTGAGGAAAAGCGCGGCGGCGCGCCGACCCCCTCGGCCCCGGGCGAAGCCGCAAAGCCCCCCAACGCTTGCCGATGGCGCGCGGCTGTTGGTAGAACTTCGCGGCGACGGCGCGCCGCCGCGCTCACGGCGCAAAGCTCGTGGCAAGTCTCGAGGGGAGGACAACATGGCTGACCGGATTCTCACCACGCATGTCGGGAGCTTGCCGCGCCCGCAGAACATCATCGATCTCGCGCATCAGCGCTCGACCGGCGAGGCGTTCGACGAAGCCGCCTACGCCAAGGCGCTCAAAGGCGCCGTCGCCGACATTGTGAAACGCCAGAAGGACGTCGGCGTCGACCTCATCAATGACGGCGAGCTCGGCCACACCATGGGCTGGGCCTACGATTACGGTTCCTGGTGGTCCTACATCGTGCCGCGCCTCGGCGGCGTGGAGGTGTCCGACACCGGCCTCTGGTTCACCAAGCTCAAGGCGCACACCGAGACCCCGATGGCGCCGAACGACTTCGTGGTGGGTGACTGGCCGGACCGCCGCGACATGGCGAAGTTCCAGGAGGCCTACATGGACCCGCAGTCCGGCTGCGGGCTGCCGGAGCAGTTCATGACCCATTACAGCCCGGTGGTGAAGGGTCCGGTCACCTACACGGGCCACGACCAGATCAAGCGCGACATCGCCGACCTCAAGGCGGCGCTCGACGCGGCGGGAATCAAGGAAGGCGGCTGGATGAACTCGGTCGCGCCGGCGAGCTGCGCGCGCATGCCGAACGAGCACTACAAGTCCGAGGAGGAGCTGCTCTACGCCTGCGCCGACGCCATGCGCGAGGAGTACAAGGCGATCATCGACGCCGGGCTCGCGGTGCAGCTCGACGACCCGGCGATCGGCGAGAACTGGGACCAGCAGAAGAAGGAGCCGAGCGTCGAGGGCTACAGGCGCTACACGAAGATGTGCATCGAGGCGCTCAACCATTCCATCCGCGACCTGCCGTCCGACAA
>CAZARE010000188.1:0-4952 GCA_964487455.1 uncultured Propylenella sp. | reverse complement strand
GTTCCCTCAAGCTCGATCGGGTTCTGCGTAGCCAGCACATGGAATGGCTGCGGCAGGTCGTGACGCTCCCCGGCTACCGTGACGAAGTGCTCCTGCATGGATTGCAGGAGCGCCGATTGCGTGCGCGGGCTCGCGCGGTTGATCTCGTCGGCGAGCAAAAGCTGCGCGAAGACCGGGCCGTGGATGAAGCGGAAGCTGCGCTTGTGGTCGGCGCTCTCGTCCAGGATCTCCGAACCGAGAATGTCGGAGGGCAACAGATCGGGCGTGAACTGGATGCGGTTGGCGGAGAGCCCGAGCACCGTTCCCATCGTATCCACCAGCTTGGTCTTGGCGAGGCCGGGAACGCCTACGAGCAACCCGTGGCCGCCGGAGAGCACGGTCGTCAGCGCTTGTTCCACCACGACGTCCTGACCGAAGATCACCTCGGCAACCGCCTTGCGAGCGTCCAGAAGCTTCTCGGCTGCGGCCTTCGTCTCTTCGATGATGGGCTCGGCGGCGGGGGCGGGTTCGATTGCGCTCATGCGGCGGGTATCCATAAGTCGATGGGGGACGCTATCTAGGGATTGATTCCATGTCCGGCGATTGTGTCACCCAGCGGGCAATCCGGAAACCGAAATCGGTTTCGGCTCAGCGGAGTCGCTATGAAGGCGGAAAGGCGCATGCCGGCTGAGGGGGGAGGGTTTCCTCCGGGGCTCGCCGCTCTCGTGGCGGAGGCGGGCAATCGCGCGGAGGCGCGCCCGGTGGAGCGCTGGAACCCGCCCTATTGCGGCGAGATCGATATGCGGATCGCAGCCGACGGCACTTGGCACTATCGCGGCAGCCCCATCGGCCGCGAGGCCTTGGTGAGGCTGTTTGCTTCTATCCTTCGTCGTGAGCCCGACGGGCGTCACGTGCTTGTGACGCCCGTTGAACGGGTCGGTATCGATGTTGAGGATGCGCCCTTCGTTGCCGTCGAGGTGGTCGCGAATGGTGATGGCACCGATCGGATGCTCACTTTCCGCACCAATGTCGGCGACATCGTCGCCGCCGGCGGCGATCACCCTTTGCGGTTCGAGATAGAGGCGACGACGGAGGGCCTCAAGCCGTATCTCCGCGTGCGCGGCGGACTGGAGGCGCTTGCCACGCGCGCTCTGGCGCTTGAGCTCGTCGACATGGCGGAGGAGAAGGACGGAGCTATCGGCCTCTGGTCAGGTGGCGTCTTCTTTGCCTTTCCCGGGTCCCGCCTTGTCTGAGCCCCGACTATTTTCGGCGGAGGATTTTCGCCGCCGCGTCGCCGAGCGACTCCTTCCTGATCGCGGGGAGGCGATGGGGGATCACATCTTCAATCCCGACGTGGCTGACCTGCTTCTCAGCATGAGACGGCAGGAGGCGGCGGTGCTGGTGCCGGTCATTCATCACGAGCCCCAGGCGACGGTGCTGTTCACCGAGCGTACCGGCGCTCTTCGGGTGCACGCGGGACAGGTGGCGTTCCCCGGCGGCCGGATCGATCCTGGCGATGCGAGTCCGGAGGCCGCGGCGCTGCGGGAGGCGGAGGAGGAGATTGGGCTCGACCCGCATTTCGTCGAGACGCTCTGCCGCGCCCCCGACTATCTGACCGGCACGGGCTACCATGTCACGCCGGTCATCGCGATCGTGCGCCCTGGCTTCACACTCCGGCTCAACCCCGGCGAAGTAGCGGATGCCTTCGAGGTCCCCCTGGCGTTTCTCATGGACCCCGCCAATCATCGCACCGGCAGCCGCATCTGGCACGGCGCCCGGCGCTACTACTTCGAAATGCCTTACGAGGACCGCAATATCTGGGGGATCACGGCGGGCATCGTGCGTATCCTCTATGAGCGTCTCTACGGAGGCGATGCGCCCGGCAAGGAAGCATGACGACGACGCTTGGCGACTGGGTTTTGCTGAAGGACCCCCAAGTCCGCGCGGTATTCTCCGCGCTCGACGGCGAGGAGGGCAGCACGCGCATCGTCGGCGGTGCGGTGCGCGACGCCCTGCTCGGCAGGCCGGTGGGTGATGCCGACTTCGCCACCGTTCTCGTGCCGAGCGACGTAGCCGCCCGCTGCGAGGCGGCGGGCATGAAGACGATCCCAACCGGCATTGAGCACGGCACTGTCACATTGGTGGCGGAAGGTCGCACATTCGAAGTCACGACTCTTCGACGTGACGTGGAAACGGACGGGCGTCGCGCCGTCGTCCAGTTCACGACCGACTGGAACGAGGATGCCGCGCGTCGCGACCTGACGATCAACGCGCTTTATTGCGATATGCGCGGCCATGTGTTCGATCCGCTCGGCGGCCTCGCCGACCTGAAGGCGGGGCGCATCCGCTTCATCGGCGATCCCGAGAGCCGCATCCGCGAGGACTATCTCCGCATCCTGCGTTTCTTTCGGCTCTTCGCTTGGTACGGCAAGGGGAGGCCGGATTCCGCCGGTCTGAAGGCCTGTGCTCGGCTGAAGTCCGGCATCGCCACCTTGTCGGCGGAGCGGGTGTGGGCGGAGCTCAAGCGGCTCCTCTCCGCTCCTGATCCGGCGCGCGCGCTCTTGTGGATGCGCACGACCGAGGTGCTGCAGAAGACGCTGCCGGAGAGCTGGGGCATCGACGCCATTCACCGCCTGGTGTCGGCGGAAAGGGCCGAGGGCTGGACGCCCGACCCGCTTCTCAGGCTGGAGGCGGTGCTGCCGCCGCATCGTGCGCGCATCGACGCGCTGGCTGAACGGCTGCGCCTCTCCAAGGAGGAGGCGCGGCGGCTTGCCGCCTGGGCCAACGCGCCCGAGCCCGAACCCGCCATGTCGGAGGCGCACCTGGCCCAGGTGCTCTACAGGTCGGGGGGCCAGGGGATGCAGGATCGGTTGCGCCACGCCCTGGCGCGCGAGCTGGAACAAAACCATTTAGAATCAGTGGGTAAGCTCAGACGGCTCATGCGCGCGGCCGAGCGTTGGCAGCGTCCGGTTTTTCCTCTGAGCGGCAAGGACTTAGTCGCCGCCGGGCTGGAGCCGGGCCCGGCGGTCGGCAAGCGCCTGCGCGAGCTTGAAGAGCGCTGGATCGACAGCGGCTTCGCGTTGGACCGCGACGCGCTGCTCAACAGCTAAACTATTGTTAAATCAGGCAACTCTCACGATGTCCCCGCTTGCGGGCGTCGGCTCCGGCATGCCAAGGAACCACTGCTTCAAGGCCACTTCACGACGGGCGGCAGGGAGGAGAGGATCGCCTCGACGTTCCCGCCGGTCCTCAGCCCGAACACGGTGCCGCGGTCGTGGAGGAGGTTGAACTCCACGTAGCGGCCGCGGCGCACCAGCTGCTCCTGGCGCTGCGACTTGGTCCACGCCTGGGCGAAGTGGCGGCGCACAAGGTCGGGATAAGCGGCGAGGAAGGCGCGCCCGACCTCCCGCACGAAGGCGAAGTCGGCCTCCCACCCGCCGCAATCGGCACCCGAAGCCAGATAGTCGAAGAAGATGCCGCCGATGCCGCGCGGCTCGTTCCTGTGCTTCAGCCAGAAATACTCGTCGCACCACGCCTTGTAGCGGGCGTAGTCGATGTGCGGGTGCTTGTCGCAGGCCGCCTTCATGGCGGCGTGAAAGGCGATCGCGTCGGAATCGTCCTGCCGGCGGCGGCTCTCCAGCACCGGCGTGAGGTCCGCGCCGCCGCCGAACCAGTGCTTCGTGGTGACCACCATGCGCGTGTTCAGATGCACCGCCGGCACGCGCGGGCTCCACGGATGCGCGATCAGCGAGACGCCGCACGCCCAGAAGCGCGGATCGTCCTCGGCTCCCGGGATCTGCCCGCGGAACTCCGGCGCGAACGCGCCATGCACGGTGGAGACGTGCACGCCGACCTTCTCGAAGACGCGCCCGCGCATCAGCGCCATGACGCCGCCGCCGCCCGGCGCGCCGGAATGATCGGTGCGCGTCCACGGCTTCCGCGCGAAGCGACCGGGCGCGCGCTTCCCATGCGGCGCGTCCGCCGGAAGCGCGTCCTCCAGCGCCTCGAAGGCGGCTGAGACGTCGTCGCGGAGCCGCTCGAACCATTGCTGCGCCGCGGCCTTGCGCGCTGCAAGGGACGTGTCAGACTGCACGTCCGCCGGCCGGGGCATTCTCGGGGCGCTCATGGCCTTGGCGATAGCGCATCGCCACGGCGCGCGGAAGCGCGGGCGCCCCGAAGCGACGGTGGGGAGCCGAGGCGCGCGGACTCGCGTTGTGGGATGCGCCCGAGAGGGGGCGACGCAAAGAATGTTCGCAACAATCGGGTCGGAAGCCTTCGACGACGTGCGCAGCCGCTGGGGCTGGTTCGTCGCCCTCGGCATCGCCATGATCGTCGCCGGGATCGTCGCGCTCTCCAGCCTGATGCTGGCGACGGTGGCGAGCGTGCTGGTGGTCGGCGCGATGATGATCGTGTCGGGCGTCTTCGAAGCCATCCACGGCATTCAGATGAAGCGCTGGAGCCGCTTCGTCCTGTGGATCGCCATCGGCGTGCTCTATATCCTCGGCGGCCTGTTCGCGGTCACCAATCCGCTGCTGGCCTCCGCCGTCCTGACGCTATTGCTCGGTGGGTTCCTGGTCGCGGCCGGGCTGGTGCGCATCGTTCTCGCGATGATGATGCGCGACGGGGCGCCCTGGGGCTGGATCGCCTTTTCGGGCCTTATCACGCTGTTCCTGGGGGCGGTCATCGTCCTCGGCTGGCCGCTCTCCAGCCTCTACGCGCTCGGCATCTTCCTCGGCGTCGATCTGATCTTCTCCGGGATTTCGTGGCTGAGCGCCGGGCTCGCCTTCCGCCGGGGATAAGAGGCGGCCCCGATATCGGGCTTATCTTGCCATTCTCCGCAATATGATTCGTAGCGGTAGATGGTGCGTTGGCGACAGAGACCCTCTTTCCTGGCTCCAAAGCGGCGGTCTCATGCGCTAGCTTCAAACCCTCGGACGCGGCGACAACCGTGCGGTAGTATGGCTGGCCACTAA
>CAZARE010000187.1:0-10193 GCA_964487455.1 uncultured Propylenella sp. | reverse complement strand
CCGACGCAGGGTCGTAGATCGCAACGTCGATCCCATTGCCCGAGAGCCTGGCGGCCCAGCCGGCGCCGATGACGCCACCGCCGATCACGGCGGCCCCGGTCAGCTTCGCCATCTCAGCCCCATCGCTTCCTCAGCCCCAGGCGCGCGCGGACCTCGTCGGGTCCGAGGACACGGCAACCCATGGCCTCGGCGATGCGAACCGCCCGCTCGACGAGCTGACCGTTGCTCGCCAGCACGCCCTTTTCAAGCCAGATATTGTCCTCCAGTCCGACGCGGACATTGCCGCCGGCAAGGATCGCCATGGCGGCGTAGGGAAGCTGGTTGCGGCCGATGGAGAAGGCGGAAAAGATCCAGCCGTCGGGCAGATTTCCCACCAGGGACTGCAGCGTCTGTATGTCGTCGGGTGCGCCCCAGGGAATGCCCATGCAGAGCTGTACAAGCACCGGATCGTCGATCAGTCCCTGCTCCTTCAGCCACTTGGCAAGCAGCAAATGGCCGGTGTCGAATATCTCGATCTCCGGATGCACGCCGAGGGCCTGGATTCGCCGCGCCATCTCGCGAAGCATGGCCGGCGTGTTGGTCATGACGTAGTCGCCTTCCCCGAAATTGATGGTGCCGCAGTCGAGCGTGCACAGCTCGGGCTTCAGCTCCGCGACATGCGCCAGCCGCTCCTCGGCGCCGATCAGATCGGTTCCGGCGTCCGACAGCGGCAGCGGCCGGTCGGGCGGCCCGAGCACAAGGTCGCCGCCCATTCCGGCCGTCAGGTTCAGGACGACATCGACGTCCGAGGCGGCAACGTTCTCAACGACTTGGCGATAGAGCGCCGGATCGCGGGAGGCCTTTCCGGTCTCAGGGTTGCGCACGTGAATATGGGCGACGGCGGCGCCCGCACGGGCCGCCTCAACGGCGGCGTCGGCGATCTGCTGCGGCGTGACAGGAACCTTGGGCGAGCGTCCCGTGGTATCGCCCGCCCCAGTCACGGCGCAGGTGATGAACACCTCGCGATTCGGCGACAGGCTCATTGGGTTCCCAGCGACGCCCCGAGGAAGGCCCTCGGACGAAGCATAGTCCGGCGCCGATCCGCGGCTTTCTTGCCGACGCCCTGATGCGTCGCAGGCGAATTGTCCTGAGGCAAGCCGCCGCCTTCTCGGCGTTCCGCCGAACGGATCGCTCCCTTGACCGCTCAACCGGGCGCTGCTCAATGGCGCGAACGATCAAGCATGTCTTTGTCATGAGTCCGGCGAACGACCCGCGCCAAGCCCGCATTCTCAAGGTCGGCAGGAACTGCTGCGCGGTGCGCCCAGCGCGGCGCGCCAGCCTTCTGGTGGACGCCGATGCCTATTTTGTGTGCCTAGACACCGTGCTGCGAGAAGCGCAACGCTCAATCCTGATTCTCGGCTGGGACTTCGACGCAAGCATATGCCTTCGCTCCGAAGGGGACGACCGCGTATCGCTCGGGTCGTTCCTGCGTTCTCTCGTGGAGGAACGGTCGGAGCTGCACATTCGAATCCTGATCTGGAATCTATCGACCGTTCATGCGCCGGGCGCCGCCTTGCCGCTGATCTTCGGAGCCGAATGGCAGGACCACCCGCGCATCCATTTGTGGCTCGACCACAACCATCCGATCTACGGCTCACAGCACCAAAAAATCGTCTGCATTGACGACAGCGTGGCCTTTGTCGGTGGGATCGATCTTACGGTGGGACGATGGGATACCCCGGAGCATCGCCCGAGCGACCGACGCCGCCTGAATCAAGACGGCACCCCGCACGGCCCCGTGCACGATGTCCAGATGATCGTGGAGGGCGAGGCGGCGCGCACCGTGGCGTCCGTCGCGCACCATCGTTGGCGGCAGGCGACCGGAGAGGCGCTTGAGCTCTGCGCCAGCGCCGACGACCTGTGGCCGGCGGGGCTCGCCCCGGATTTCGTTGACGTTCCGATAGCGGTCTCAAGAACGATTCCGGCCTCGGGCGGCGATCCGGAGATCCGCGAGGTTCTCAACCTAACCCGCGATGCCCTGCATGCGGCGGAGCGCTCGATCTACATCGAGGCGCAATATCTCGCGGACGGCAAGGTCGGCGACATTCTTGAAGCGAGCCTGCTGAAGGAGAATGGGCCGGAAATCGTCGCCGTCACTCCCGCCACCAGCGCAGGTCTGCTCGAACGCTGGACGATGGGCAACAACCGCGACCGCATGATCCGCCGGCTCAAGCGCGCCGACCGCTTCAATCGATTTCGCGCCGTCTATCCCGTCATCACCGGGTCAAACGGCGACTGCGACATCTTCGTTCATGCAAAGGTGATGATTGTGGATGACCGGTTCTTGCGGGTGGGGTCCGCCAACCTCAATCGGCGCTCAACCGGGCTCGACACGGAATGCGACCTCGCCATCGAAGCCTCGCCGTCGGACAACGAACTTCGGCGCCGCATCGCGCGAATCCGCGCCGTGCTTCTGGGAGAGCATCTCGGAGCATCACCGGAGGAGGTGGGCGCAGCGATTGCGGACCAGGGCAGCATGATTCGAGCGATCGAGCACTTTAGCAGGGGGGAGCGCCGCCTCCGTCCCTTCGACCACATCACCAACGAGGGCCCCGTTCGGCTTATGCCCGGGACGCGCCTGCTCGATCCGGCAAAGCCCCTTCCGCTGATCTCGGTGTTCGCCAAGCGTCAGCCGCGGAGGCAGGTCCGGACCGCGGGCTGAGCGAACCCGATCCGCTACGTCGCCCTCCGTCTGATCTCGGTGGCCGCGAACAGCGTCCCTCCGATCGAGAGAGGAATCAGGAAGTAGACGAACCGGAAGACGAGGACCATCGGAAGGACATCGTCCCCGGGCACCAGATAGACGGTGACGCTCTCGATGACCCCGAGCCCGCCAGGAACGTGTGAGATGAGCGCAGCGGTGTTGGCCAGCACGTACACCGAGGCGGTGGCGAAATAGGTGACGTCGGACGATATTTCGAGGACCTGATGGAGGCACGCCGCCACACAGGCGAAGTTCGTCGTTCCGAGGACGATCTGGGCAAGGGCGAGCTTGGCGCTCGGCATCTCGACGGTCCACCGATGGACGCGGAGCGGAGTGCGCACCATCCATGCGAGGCCGAGATAGAGCAGCGGAACGGAGAGACACGCTGCCGCAAGCGCGAAAAGCCCGGAGCGGCCGATCCGCATGACGGCTTCCGCCTCCTCCGGCCGGACCGCCATCGCGACACCCGCGAGCGTCACCAGGCCAAGCCCGACGGTCGCCCCGCAGAACACCACGAGCTTGGCGACCTCGACGGCCGTCACTCCCTCGCGCGAATAGTAGCGGTAGCGGATGGCGCCGCTGCTCAGGCCCGCGAAGCCGATATTGTGACCGAGCGAAAGGCTGACAAAAGAGGCAAGCGCCACCTTGCGGTAGGCAAGGCGGCGGCCGGCATAGCGAAGTCCCAGCCAGTCAAATCCCGTAAGGCAGAGGTAGCTTGCCGCGGCCCAAGCGACGGCCGCAAGGAGACCGGGCACAGGCACGGACAGGACCGAGGCGATCAGGTCGCCCGCGTCGTAGCGGCTTAGCGAGCGATAGAGCAAAGTGGCGGCGAGCGAGACCACAGCGACTATCGCGCCGCGGCGAAGCCAGAGCCAAAGCGTTTTCCGCGAGGGCCCCGCAGCCCGCCGTAGCGACACCATCAATCCTTGGGGTGTGCTCAATATCCGCATCCGCTGAGAGAACGCGCGTCCGTGTCAACCGAGCGGAGGCGCGCAGGTTCCTTGAGTCCTCCCGCCGCACGCCATCCGATGGAACGGATGCGCGCCCCGAACGTCAGGGAAAGTGTTGTAAGGGGCTTCGGACGCGAAGAAGAGACCGATGGCGGAGCACGGCCGGCCACACTTGCGAGCCATGACCTGGAACATCCACGGCGGCAAGGGGCCAGGTGGCGTGCGTGACCTCGACCGCATCGTCGCGTACGTCAAAAGCCATGAGCCCGATGTGGTCGCGCTGCAGGAGGTGGACTCGCGCGGAAACGAGCCGAGCGCGGCGTCGGCGTTCGAGGTTCTGGCGGATGCTCTCGGCCGCCACATCGCGGACGCGAAGCTCGTGATCGCCCCGGACGGGGCGTATGGGCACGCGGTCTTCAGCCGCTGGCCGATGAACCGCGTCGCCCGACATGACATTACTCTCCCGGGGCGGGAGCCGCGGGCGGCGATCGAATGCAGGATCGACACTCCATTCGGGGAGCTACACGTCATCGCAGCGCATCTCGGCCTGAGCTTTCGCGAGCGGCACCGCCAAGCCAGCGTGCTAGCCTCACTGGTGCTTTCCGGCCCCGGGCGCACGCTCGTTCTTGGCGATTTCAACGATTGGATCTGGCGCGGCTCCGTTCAGCGCGCGCTGGCGGACGTGCTGCCGGCGCGCACCCACCACAAGACCTTTCCGGCTCGCCTGCCGCTGTTCGCGCTGGATCGAATATACACGCTGCCAGCGCGACTCCTCGGGCGCAACTGGACAGATCCATCCGCGAGCGCGGCATCGGACCATCTCCCGGTCTTGGCCGATCTCGATCTCTCGAGCTAGTGGAACGAATTTGACATTCGATACCCACTCGATGTCGACCTTCGAGGTCGAATGTCAAATTTCAAAAGTTCCACTAGAATCATGAACTTGCTAGTGGTTCCTTTGTTTCCAGCATTGGCCTGCGCGGCCGATACAAATGGGATGCAAATGTTGGAAACGAACCACTAGTCGGGGGGGATGGTGTAGCGCGTGTAGAAGACGTCGGACGTGCTTTGGTCCATCAGGTTGAGGCCACCAATGGTGATGACCGAAAGGGCCGCCGCACAGGCAACGCCGACAAGAAACGTCCGCATAGCCAGCCTCCGCTATTCCGCCGGTACGGCGTCCGGTGCCGTGCGCATCCGCTCCGGATGCTCTCGCTCGATTTCCTCCAGCCAGAGATCGTGGTGCTCTTCGGCCCAGTTGCGGTCAACGTAGCCATCCCACATGGCGTCGAAGGCGCCTTCCATGCCGACGGTTCCGATATAGATGTGGCCGAGGATCAGCGCGACGAGGAGAAGCGCGAGCAGCGCGTGGCCGAGCAGCACCCATTGCAGCGCAACGACGCCGGTGAAGAAGAAGGGGAACATGAGCGTCAGGCCGCTGGCCGTCATCAAAAGACCGCCGAGGAAGACACCCCAGAAAACCAGCTTCTGGCCGGCGTTGAAGCGGCGCGCGGAGGGCTTGTCCGGCGAGTCGCTCAAGAACCCGCCGAAGCGCGCCAGCCAGTGAAGGTCGAGTCGGCTCGGCAGGTTCTGCCTGAGCCACAGCACCGCCATCAGCATGAAGCCGATGACGAACGGCCCAGCGAACGCGATGTGCAGGTAGAGGCTCCACTGCGCCAGGACGCTGAAGCCGCCGGGACCCAGCAGGGGCGAGAGCAGCCACCATCCGTAGATGAGAATGAGGCCGGTCAGCCCCAGCACGACGAAGCCCGCCGCCGTCATCCAGTGGTTGGCTCTTTCCAGAGCGTCGAAGCGAAGGATCTGCACGCCGCTGAACCCCTCCACAATGCGGATGCGTCCGCGCAGAAGCAGGAAGAGCGAAAGCAGGAGCGACATGCCGAAAATGATCCAGCCGCCCGAATAGCTGATCGTGGACTCGTGCCGACGGCGAAAGTCGCGGCCCTGCGGCTGCTCCAGCACAGACATGAAATGCGGGGGCAGCGAAACCGTGCCTTCGAAATAGCCGCGTTCGCCAAGCAGCGACCAGTCCCTCTCGCGGTCCCCCAGCCATTGCCGCGCAAGCGCGGCGCCCGAGACGGCTGCCTCCTCGTCGGCCGGCGTCTGCATCCCCGAGGGAGCGGCTTGCTCGCGAGTGGCGGCGCCGTCAGGGGAAGGGCCGGACTCCGCGCGCCAGTCCTGCAACGCGGCGCGCGCCGCCAGCGCTTGCCTGGCTTCCGGGCCGGTCGGCAGCGGGTCCGTCTCGACGCTGCCGATGACCCCGCCGGTCGGCACTACGAGCGGCTCGGGCTTCGTGAACGTGGCGAAGGCGACCCAGGCGAGCAAGCCTCCGAAGACGACGACGCAGATGGCGGCGGCGATGCGGGCCATGTCAGCTGTCCCCTGCCGAACGCTCGCCGAGATCGACGGCGCGCGTGCCGTAATAGGCGGTGGACCAGCCCCAGGCGCCGCTGGTGTAGCCGCGCTCGGCGACGCGCTCGCGGTAGATGGCGGAGATGACATCGCCGTCGCCGGCGAGGAGCGCCCGCGTGGAGCACATCTCGGCGCAGAGCGGCAGCTTGCCCTCCGCGATGCGGTTCCTACCGTATTTCTCGTTCTCGACCCGCGAGTTGTTTGCCTCCGGGCCGCCGGCGCAGTAGGTGCACTTGTCCATCTTGCCGCGGCTGCCGAACAAGGTCGCCTGCGGATATTGCGGCGCACCGAACGGACAGGCGTAGAAGCAGTAGCCGCAGCCGATGCAAATGTCCTTGTCGTGCAGCACCACGCCGATGTCGGTCTGGTAGATGCACTGGACCGGGCAGACCGCGATGCACGGCGCGTCGGTGCAATGCATGCAGGCGACCGAGATCGACACCTCGTTCGGCAGGCCGTCGTTGAGCGTGACGACGCGGCGCCGCACCATGCCCCAGGGCACCTCATGCTCGTTCTTGCACGCCACGGCACAAGCATTGCATTCGATGCAGCGCTCGGCGTCGAGAAGGAATTTCATCCGGGCCATGGCTCTGCTCCTAACCGCGGTCGATCCGGCAAAGCGTCACCTTCGACTCCTGCATGAAGTCGACGATGTCGTAGCCGTAGGTCATCGCGGTGTTGGCGGATTCGCCGATGACGTAGGGAGCGGTCCCTTCCGGATATCGCCCGGAAATGTCCTCCCCCTGGAACATGCCTCCGAAGTGGAAAGGCATGAAGACCGTGCCCGGCCCGACGCGCTCGGTCACCATGGCGACGACCGACACGCGCGCGCCTTCCGGCGTTGAAAGCCACAGCAGCTTACCGTCGCCGATGCCGTTGGCCTCCGCGTCGCGCGGATTGATCTCGGCGAACATCTCCTGCTGGAACTCCGCGAGCCAAAGGTTGCACCGCGTCTCGTCGCCGCCGCCCTCGTACTCGACCAGCCGGCCGCTGGTGAGAACGAGCGGGAAGCGGCCCGAGAAATCCTGTTCCTGGATGGAGCGGTAGAGAACGGGAAGGCGATAGTTCCGCTGGTCCTCATATGTCTGGTACTTCGGCAGAAGGTCGCGCCGCCCCGTATAAAGCGGCTCGCGATGGATCGGCACGGGGTCGGGGAAGTTCCACACGTGGACGCGCGCCTTGCCGTTGCCGAACGGTGCGAGACCGTGGGCGATGGCGACGCGCTGAAGGCCGCCGGAGAGGTCCGTCTTCCAGTTCATCTTCATCAGGCGCGCGGCAAGGCTGTCCTCCTCGGGGTCCGTGGGTCCCTGCGCATGCGCGCCTCTGTCAACGCTGCCCTGCCCCTGGTCCATGCCCTCGCCTTCTTCGTCCCGCGCCTCGGTGCTGGGCGAAAGAGCGCGATAGACCGAGGCGGCCTCGGCGGCGCGGCCCCCTTGGGGAAGGTCTTCCGGGCGCAGCATCGCGGACTCGGCAACCGCGCCGTCGTCCTCGACCCCCGAGGCTCGCGCCAGCAGCCGCCTGGCCGCATTCCGCTCCTCGGAGGTGACAACATCGCGCAAGAGCTCGCGAAGCCGCTCTTCGGCTTCCGGCTCGCTCATCGACAGCATGTCGTGTCTGTAAGCTTCAGCGGCGATCGCCGTGATGACCAGCTGCTCTCGCGCCGTCAGTTCGCCGGTCCAGCCAAGCGTATGCAGAATGGCATAAGTAATCTCGGGATAGCCGTCGGTCAGCTCCGAGCCTGGAGGATAGGAGCCTTCGGCGAGCAGATTCTCTCCGTCATATTCCACGCCCCAGCGTGCGCGGAAGGGAAGCCCGCCTTCGGCGACCGGCATGGCAACGTTGTAGAGAATAGGCGTCGCCGGATGCTTCATCTCCGGCGTGCCCCAGCAGGGCCAAGGCAAGCCGTAGTACTCTCCCTCCACGGGACCGTGTCCGAGGAGCGTGGTGGTGTCGAACTTGTCCTGATGCTGCATATGGAGCTTCAGGCGCTCGGGACTTTGACCCGTGTAGCCGATCGACCATGTGCCGCGATTGATCTCGCGCAGGATGTCTTCGGCGACGGGCTCGCCGTCCCCCACTTCGATGTGTTTGCACAGCTCCTCGGCGAAACCGAACTTGCGCGCCAAGAGGTAGGTGATCTCGTAGTCCGACTTCGCCTCGAAGAGCGGCTCGATCGCCTTCTCGCGCCACTGGAGCGCGCGCTGCGAATTGGTGGCCGAGCCGGCGATCTCCATCGTCGATCCTGCCGGCAGGAGGTACACCCCCTCCCGACGGTCGCCGAGAACGCCGGCAAGCCCGGCATAGGGGTCGATGTTGACCAGGAGCTCGACCTGCTCAAGGCCGCTTTTCCCATCTGTGCCGCGTGTCAGGGAATTGCAGGCATGCCCCCAGAACACCATCGCCCGTGTTCGATCCGGCTGCTCAAGGTTCTCCGGGGGCTCCAGCACGCCGTCAAACCAGCGCGAGATCGGCATGCCGGTTGCATGCATCATCTCGCGCGATGCGAAGCGGCCGGCGAGCCACTCGAAATCTACGTCCCACACGCGCGCCCAATGCTTCCAGGCGCCTTCGTCGAGTCCGTAATAGGCGGGCAAGGTGTGGCACATCGGGCCGATATCGGTGGAACCCTGGATGTTGTCGTGGCCGCGGAAAATGTTCGCCCCACCGCCGGGTAGGCCGATATTGCCCAGGGCGAGCTGCACGGCGGCGGCGGCGCGGGTCTTGCTGCTGCCGATATGAGATTGAGTCAGTCCCATGCACCAGACGAGAGTGCCCGGACGGTTCTCGGCAACGGTCCGGGCCACCCGTTCCGTCTGCTGGCGCGGAATGCCGGTGATGCGTTCGACCTCGTCCGGCGGGTAATCCGCCACGACTCTGCGCACCTCGTCGAAGCCGTACACGCGACTTTCGATGTACTCCCTGTCCTCCCAGCCATTCTCCAGGATGTGCCAAAGCACGCCCCAGAGGAATGCCACGTCAGTGCCCGGCCGAATTCGCACATACTCGGTCGCGTGCGCCGCAGTGCGCGTGAAGCGTGGATCAACGACAATGAGCTTGCAGCCCTTCTCCTTCGCATGCAGCAGGTGGAGCATGGAGATCGGATGCGCTTCCGCCGGGTTGCCGCCCAGAAGAAATATCGACCTCGAATTGTGAATGTCGTTGAAGCTGTTGGTCATGGCGCCGTAGCCGTACATGTTGGCGACGCCGGAGACGGTGGTCGAATGGCAGATGCGCGCCTGGTTGTCGGTATTGTTGGTGCCCCACATCGATGCGAATTTCCGCATCAGGTAGGCCTGCTCGTTGGAGAACTTCGCCGAGCCGCACCAGTAGACGGAGTCGGGACCGGACTCCTCCCGGATTGCCAGCATCCGGTCGCCGATCTCTTCGATCGCCTGCTCCCAGGAGATGCGGGTCCAGCGCCCGTTCTCCAGCTTCGTCGGGTATTTGAGCCGGCGCTCGCCGAGCGCCATCTCGCGCGTCGCGGCGCCCTTGGCACAATGCGTACCCATATTGACGGGGCTTTCGAAGACGGGCTCCTGGCCTACCCAAACGCCATTCTCGACCTCCGCCCATATCGAGCAGCCGACCGCGCAGAACGGACAAACCGTCTTCTTCAGTTGAATGTCGCTCCCTGCGCTTTCTTGCGACTCCGCAGGCCGCATCATCGAGAGCTGTAGGGCGCCGGTCAGGGGGATGGCGGCTGCCGCCAATCCCGAGCGCCGCAGCAGATCGCGCCGCGACAGGCCCAAATCCTGCTGCGCAATCGATCGAGCCGGCCCGCGGCGAGAATGGCGAGCATTGGCTTTTGTCAGCATAAACTTCCTCCCTTCTCATGCCGACAGCGCAAGAGCCGCGGAGCTAGAAGCGCATCCGCCGATAGGCCTGCTTGATGTGTTCGGTTTCCCGGTAGGACGGCCGCCGTACCGCTTCTGGCGGGGCAGCAGCCGCTTCGCTTGAGGACAGCGCCCCGACGGTGCCAACGGCGGTCCCCATCGCAATCGCTTGGGTGAGAAAATGCCGCCGGGGCTTGTCGGCCACACCTTGCGGCCGCGCGCTCGGCGGTGCTCTTC
>CAZARE010000186.1:0-5712 GCA_964487455.1 uncultured Propylenella sp. | reverse complement strand
GCGCATGTGCTCGATGGTGATGACGTCCTTGTTGCCGGTGGCGGAAACGAAGATGTCGCCGGCCGGCGCGGCGGTCTCCAGCGTCTTCACATCGAAGCCGTCCATCGCCGCCTGCAGCGCGCAGATCGGATCGATCTCGGTAACGACGACCCGCGCTCCCGCGCCCTTCAACGACTGCGCCGAGCCCTTGCCGACGTCGCCGTAGCCGCAGACGACGGCGACCTTGCCGGCCATCATCACGTCGGTGGCGCGGCGGATACCGTCGACCAGGCTCTCGCGGCAGCCGTACTTGTTGTCGAACTTCGACTTGGTGACGCTGTCGTTGACGTTGATCGCCGGGAAGGGAAGCTCGCCGCGCTTCTGCAGATCGTAGAGGCGCATGACGCCGGTGGTCGTCTCCTCCGACACGCCGCGGATGTTGTTCTTCAGCTTGGAGAACCAGCCAGGCGTCTCCTTGAGGCGCCGCTTGATGGTGGCGTAGAGGAACTCCTCCTCCTCGTTCGACGGATTGTCGAGGAGGGACGGATCGGACTCGGCGCGGGCCCCGAGCATGACGAGCAGCGTCGCATCGCCGCCGTCGTCGAGGATCATGTTGGCCGTCTCCCCGTTCGGCCAATGGAAGATGCGGTCGGCGTAATCCCAGTATTCCTCCAAGGTCTCGCCCTTCACCGCGAACACCGGAACGCCAGAGGCGGCGATGGCCGCGGCGGCATGGTCCTGCGTGGAGAATATGTTGCAGGAAGCCCAGCGCACTTCCGCGCCAAGCGCCACCAGCGTCTCGATCAGTACGGCAGTCTGGATAGTCATGTGAAGCGAGCCGGCGATGCGGGCGCCCTTCAGCGGCTTGGCATCGCCGAACTCCTCGCGCACCGCCATCAGGCCAGGCATCTCGGTCTCGGCGATGTCGATCTCGGTCCGACCCCAATCGGCTAAGCCGATGTCCTTGACAACGTAATCCGTGGAGTCCCGGTTGGAGCCGCCATCCTTCATCGTACGCATCCTATTCTTGGGGGTTTCGGCCGGCAGGTAGCATCGCGCCGGCGCGACAGCAAGGACGTATAAAGGAATGCTTATGTCCTTTTGTCCAGGCGCGCCAGTGTCGCGCCAGCCGCGCCCTGATCATCCCTTGGGAAGGGCGAGATGCAAGGTATTGGAGCGCGGCGAGGGCTCGTTGCCGATCAAGGCCGGCGGTAGACCCACACACGCCCGGGAGGCAGATTGAAGGTCACCCATTTCGAGCGCTCGACGGTAAAGCGGCCGGGGATCGCATCCTGCGGAGGCACGGGGGAATAGGAGAGCTGCGAGATCTTTCCGCCGGGCACCATTCGGTCGAACAGGCTCTCAAGATAAGGCGCCCGCTTGGCACGCGGCACGTTGAGAAGCGGCAGGCCCGAAAGCACAGCCGAGAACGTCATGTCACGGTGCTCGCCAAGCGTATTGGCCAGGTCCAGCGCATCCCCCTGGATGATCGAGACGAGCGGGAAGCGCTTGCGCAGCAGGCGGCAGAAATCCCTGTCATACTCGACGCTGACGATCCGCTCCGGCGCCAGGCCGGCATCGAGCATCGCCTGCGTCACCACGCCGGTTCCCGCGCCGATCTCAAGCGCATAGCCGGCGGGATCGGGCTCGGCCAGCTTCACCATCAACGATGCGAGCGCGCGGCTCGTCGGCGACACCGCGCCCATCTTTATGGGGCTTGTCGCCCAGGTCTTGAAGAAACGGACCTCGTCTTCGATCTTCTCCGCGATCGACACGCCAAACTTCGCCATCTCACCGCCCTGCTCTTGCGGCCCTGCCGAGGAGCCGTCCTACCGGTTGACTTGCAAGCATCTTCACTTTTCGCTCAGCGTGTCGAGAAAATCTTTCACACGCGAAAAGAAACCCGTCGACTCGGGATTGTTCTCCGCGTCGGAAACGCGCTCAAGCTCCTCCAGCAACTCACGCTGCCTGCGAGACAGGTTGCGCGGCGTCTCTACCACGATCTGCACGTACATGTCGCCGATCTGGCGCGAGCGCAGCACCGGCATGCCTTTGCCTTTGAGCCGTATCTGCAACCCGCTCTGCGTGCCCTCAGGCACCTTCACCCGCGAGCGGCTGCCCTCAAGCGTCGGCACCTCGAACTGGCCGCCAAGCGCCGCCGTGGTTAGGGAGACCGGCACGCGGCAGAAGACGTCGGCGCCGTCGCGCTGGAAAAAGGCATGCGGCTTGATCGAGAGGAAAATGTAGAGGTCGCCGGCCGGGCCGCCGCGCAAGCCCGCCTCGCCCTCGCCGGCCAAGCGGATACGAGTGCCATCCTCAATGCCGGGTGGAATGTTGACCGACAGCGTTCGCGTCTGGCTGACGCGGCCTGCGCCGGAGCACTTGACGCACGGGTCCGACACCACCTCGCCGCGGCCCTGACAAGCCGGGCAGGTGCGCTCGATGTGGAAGAAGCCGCCCTGGCTGGCACGCACGCGACCCACGCCGGCGCAAGTCGGGCAGGCGGTGGGGCTGCTGCCGGGCTTTGAGCCGGAGCCGCTGCAGATGTCGCAGGTAACGCTGGTGGGAACCTCCACCTCGACCGTCTTGCCGGAATAGGCCTCGTCAAGCGTGACTTCGAGGTTGTAGCGAAGGTCGGAGCCGCGCTCGCGGCCCGAGCGGCGCCCGCCGCGGAAATCGCCGAAGAACTCGTCGAAAATGTCGGCGAAGGACGCAAAGCCCGCCGCCGCCCCGGCTCCGCCGAAGCCGCCGCCGTCGAAGGCCTGATGGCCGAAACGGTCGTAGGCGGCGCGCTTTTGCGGGTCCTTCAGAACCTCGTAGGCTTCGTTGACTTCCTTGAACTTCACCTCGGCCGAGTGATCGCCGCCGTTGCGGTCGGGATGAAACTGCATTGCCAGCTTACGATAGGCGCTCTTCAAGCTCTTGTCGTCGCAGCTGCGCGAGACACCGAGCACCTCGTAGAAATCGGGTTTGGCCATCAGGTATCGCTAGAAGGTGATGGGCCGCCCGTTATGCAGGCGGCCCAGCTTGGCGTCAGGACGCGGAGCGCTTGCGCTCATCTTCAGGTATCTCTTCGAAATCAGCGTCGACCACGTCCTCGCCGGAGCTTGTTCCGCCGCCGGACTCGCGTTGATCGTTGGAGTCGCCCCCGTCACTGTCGGCGGCGGCAGCGGAAGATTCTTCCTGACTGGCCTTGTACATCGCCTCGCCAAGCTTCATAGAGGCCTGGGCAAGCGCCTGGCTCTTTGCCTGGATGTTCGCCGCGTCCTCGCCTTCGACCGCAGCCTTCAGGTCGGCGATCGCCGTCTCGATGGCGGACTTCTCTTCCGCGCCGACCTTATCGCCGTGCTCGGCGGTTGCCTTCTCAGTCGAATGGATGAGCGCTTCAGCCTGGTTCCGAGCTTCCACCAGCTCGCGGCGCTTCTTGTCTTCCTCGGCGTGGCTCTCGGCATCCTTCACCATCTGCTCGATCTCGGCGTCGGAGAGGCCGCCGGACGCCTGGATGCGGATCTGCTGCTCCTTGCCGGTGCCCTTGTCCCTAGCCGAGACGTTGACGATGCCGTTGGCGTCGATGTCGAAGGTCACCTCGATCTGCGGCACGCCGCGCGGGGCGGGCGGAATGCCGACCAGGTCGAACTGGCCGAGCACCTTGTTGTCGGCTGCCATCTCGCGCTCGCCCTGGAAGACGCGGATGGTGACGGCGCCCTGATTGTCTTCGGCTGTGGAGAAGACTTGGCTCTTCTTGGTCGGGATCGTGGTGTTACGGTCGATGAGCCGGGTGAAGACACCGCCCAGCGTCTCAATGCCAAGCGACAGCGGGGTCACGTCGAGAAGCAGCACGTCCTTGACGTCGCCCTGCAGAACGCCGGCCTGGATCGCAGCGCCAATGGCGACCACCTCGTCGGGGTTGACGCCCTTGTGCGGCTCCTTGCCGAACAGGTTCTTCACCGTCTCCTGGACCTTCGGCATGCGCGTCATGCCGCCGACCAGGATGACCTCCTCGATATCTCCGGCGGAGACGCCCGCGTCTTTCAGCGCGTTCTTGACCGGTTGGATCGTGCGCTGGATGAACTCATCGACCAGGCTCTCGAACTTGGCGCGCGAGAGCTTCATGGCCAGATGCTTCGGACCCGACGCGTCGGCGGTAATGTAAGGCAGGTTGATCTCGGTCTGCTGTGAGGACGAAAGCTCGATCTTCGCCTTCTCGGCCGCCTCCTTGAGACGCTGCAAGGCGAGCGGATCGTTTCTAAGATCGATGCCCTGGTCCTTCTTGAACTCGTCGGCCAAGTAGTGGACGAGGCGCATGTCGAAATCCTCGCCGCCGAGGAAGGTGTCGCCATTCGTCGACTTCACCTCGAAGACGCCATCGCCGATCTCAAGGATGGAGATGTCGAAGGTGCCGCCGCCGAGATCGTATACGGCGATGGTCTTGCCTTCCTTCTTGTCGAGGCCATAGGAGAGCGCCGCCGCGGTCGGCTCGTTGATGATGCGCAGAACCTCCAGCCCGGCGATCTTGCCGGCATCCTTTGTGGCCTGACGCTGCGCGTCATTGAAGTAGGCCGGGACGGTAATCACCGCCTTTTCAACCTTCTCGCCGAGATAGGACTCGGCGGTCTCCTTCATCTTCTGCAAGATGAAGGCGGATATCTGCGACGGCGAGTACTTGGTCCCGTCGACCTCCACCCACGCGTCGCCGTTGTCCGCCTTCACGATGGGGTATGGAACGAGCTTCTGGTCCTGCTTGACGGTCGGATCGTCGAACCGGCGACCGATCAGGCGCTTGACGGCAAAGATCGTTCTCTTGGGATTGGTCACCGCCTGGCGCTTGGCGGGCTGGCCGACGAGCCGTTCTCCGTCGGCAGTGAAGGCGACGATCGACGGCGTGGTCCGGCCGCCCTCCGAATTCTCGATCACCTTGGGGTTCTTGCCGTCCATGACGGCCACGCACGAGTTTGTCGTGCCAAGGTCGATACCGATGACTTTCGCCATTTTTCCTGCTCTCCTGTTCCGGCAGGCCGGCCGGACCCGAGACGGCGTCCATCATCGGGAGGCAGATTTGCCCCCTCCGGCCCCCATTGAACTTCACTCAATGCGCGCCAAAACCGGTTCGAAAGCCGGCTCCAGCGGGTTGCGGCTCATATAAGAAGGGCGGTTCGGCCTCGCAAGCGCGTGATTTGGAAGGAGGAGGAAGCGGCCGATGGATGGCTCAGACGCGACCCGGAGGGGATGCCTGCATCGTCCCGGCTACCTCGGTTGCCAGGAGCAGCGCTTTCTTCTCGATGCGCTGCGCGCCGTCATCGCCGCCGCTCCGCTTTACAGGCCCCGCATGCCGGGGAGCGGCCGGGAGTTCTCGGTGCTGATGACGAATTGCGGGCCGCTCGGCTGGGTGTCTGACGCGGGAGGCTACCGCTATCAGCCGTTCCATCCGGAGACCCAGGCGCCATGGCCGCCTATGCCCAGCATCGTGCTTGAGGCTTGGCGGGATCTCTCGGGATATCCGTATTCTCCGGAAGCATGCCTGATCAACTATTATGGGCCGGGCACGCGAATGGGTCTGCACCAGGACAGGGACGAAGCGGATTTCGCGGCGCCGGTCGTTTCCCTGTCGCTTGGCGACGAGGCGGTCTTTCGGCTCGGCGGCATACGGCGCCAGGAGGCGACGCACTCATTCCGCCTGCGATCCGGGGATGCGGTGGTGCTCGGCGGCGAAGCCCGCCTGGCATTCCACGGAGT
>CAZARE010000185.1:0-27741 GCA_964487455.1 uncultured Propylenella sp. | reverse complement strand
CTCGTCCGCGGGCGTGTGGATCTCCTGAAGATCGACGTGGAGGGCATGGAGATGGAGGTGCTCGCAGGGGCGGCGGGGCTCATCGCCACCAATCGGCCCGTCCTCTACGTTGAGGTGCTAGACGCGGCGATCGGCCAATTCATGGCCTGGGTCGACGCCCACCGCTACCGCGTCGAAAAGCTCTTCCCCGACAAGACCCATTGCAATTACCTTGTGTTTCCGGCGGAACGCCCGTGATGACCATGAGAGGTGCTGGGATGGTGGTTCGGACGGCCCTTGGCCTTGTAACGCTGCTCTTCCTTGGAGCCGCGCCCCTTGGAAATACCGCGGCACAGTCGGTGCCCAACATGGCGGAACCGCCGTTGCTCGAGCAGGCCGTCGCGTCCGGCGAGCTGCCGCCGGTCGCCGAGCGGATACCGGAGGAGCCGGAGATCGTCAGCTACGAGGGAACCGAGAAGGAGCCCGGCGGCTATGGCGGCACGCTGCGTCTGCTTGGGGCGAGCGCCAAGGATACGCGGCTCCTGGTGATCTACGGCTACGCGCGGCTGGTCGGATACAACAGCGAGTTCGAGCTCGTGCCCGACATCGCGCAGAGCGTGGAGGTGGAGGAAGATCGCACCTTCACGTTCCATCTGCGGCGCGGTCACAAATGGTCGGACGGCGAGCCGTTCACTTCGGAGGACTTCCGTTTCTATTGGGAGGACATGGGGAACGACGCGGAGGTGGCACGCTTCGGGCCGCCGAAGGAGCTGCTTGTCGACGGCGAGAAGCCGACCGTCGAGTACCCCGACGAGCTTACGGTTCGCTACAGCTGGTCGAAGCCGAATCCGTATTTCCTGCCGGCTCTCGCCGGCGCTCAGCCACTCGATATTTTCAGGCCGGCGCATTACTTGAAGCAGTTCCACGCCAAATATGCCGGCCTGGAGGAGGTCGAAAAGATGGCCGCGCAGGCCGGCGAGCGGAACTGGGTGGCGCTGCTCTACAACATGGACCGCGGCTACCGGAACGACAACGTCGCCTATCCCACGCTGCAGCCCTGGGTCCTCAAGACGCAGCCGCCGTCCGACCGCTATGTCTTCCAGCGCAATCCTTACTATCACCGCATCGATGCGAACGGCCTGCAGCTTCCCTACATCGATCAGGTCGCGCTCACCATTTCCAGCGCCGACCTGATTCCGGCGAGGGTTGCGAGCGGTGAGACAGACTTGCAGAGCAGATACTTGGCCTTTTCCAACTTCACTTTCTTGAAGGAGGCCGAGGAGCGCAGCAACTACCAGGTTCGCCGTTGGCGGGCCACCAAGGGCGCGCGAATTGCTCTTTATCCGAACCTGAACGTCGCCGACCCCGTGCTGCGCGACCTTTTCCGCGACGCGGACTTCCGCCGCGCTCTTTCCGTGGCGATCGATCGCGACGACATCAACAATTCGATCTTCTATGGGGTGGCGAGCCCATCGAACAATACGGTGCTGGAGGATTCGCCCCTCTTCAAGGACGAGTATCGCACCAAATGGGCCCAGTACAATCCCGAGCAGGCGGACGAGCTTCTCGACGGCCTTGGCTTGACCGAGCGGAATTCTGAGGGGGTCAGGCTGCTGCCGAACGGCCGGCCGCTGCAGATCGTCGTTGAGACGGCCGGGGAGGACCGGGAGCAGGTCGATGTCCTTCAGCTCATCAAGGAGCACTGGGAGGATGTCGGCGTCTCGCTGTTCATCAAGCCGTCGCAGCGCGAGGTCTTCTATAACCGCATCAATTCGGGCGAGACTCACATGGCCGTCTGGATCGGGCTGGAGAACGCCATGCTGAGGCCTTCCATGAGCCCGGCTGAGTTCGCGCCGCAGTCTCCGGATCAGTTTCAATGGCCGGCCTGGGGCCTGTGGGCGCAGACAAGCGGCCAGATGGGCGTGGAGCCGGATCTGGAGTCGGTCCGGCGGATGATGGAGCTTGGCGAGAGATGGGCTGAGGCCGGGACTCCCGAAGGACGCGAGGAGGTGTGGCACCAAGTCCTGTCGTTCTGGGCGGACCAGGTCTTCACCATTGGAATCGTGTCTGGCGTCGAGCAGCTAGTGGTCGTCAGCAACCGGCTGCACAATGTGCCGAAGCACGGAATCTACAATTTCGACCCAGGCGCCTATTATGGCATGTATCGCCCGGACACGTTCTGGATTGCCGAGCGATAGGCGGCTGAGCCGGTGCTAAGCTTTCTGGTTCGACGCCTCATCACGATGGTGTGGACGCTGATCGGAATCAGCGTCCTTGTCTTCGCCATCATCCAGCTTCCCCCCGGCGACTACCTGACCGCTTACATCGCCGAGCTGCAGGCGTCGGGAGAGCGCGTCGCGGAGGAGAAGATCGCTTTCCTGCGCGAGCAATATGGCCTCGATCGTCCGCTGTGGCAGCAATATTTGGTCTGGGCGACGGGGCTGCTGCGAGGCGATCTCGGCTATTCGTTCGAGTACAACCAGCCGGTCGCCGACGTCATCGGGGACCGGATGTTCCTGACTCTGGTGCTGAACTTCTTCACTGTGCTGTTCATCTACGTGGTCTCGTTCCCGATCGGCGTCTATTGCGCCACCCACCAGTACAGCACTGGCGACCACGTGCTGTCCTTCCTCGGCTTTCTCGGCCTGGCGACACCGAATTTCCTGCTCGCCTTGATCCTGCTCTACTTGGCCAATGTGTGGTTTGGCACCTCGATCGGTGGGCTCATGGATCCCGAGTACATCGGCCAGCCCTGGAGCGTCGGAAAAGCGCTCTCCGTTCTGGAGCATTTGTGGATACCGGTTGTCGTTATCGGCACGTCGGGGACCGCCGGCATGATCCGCCGGCTGCGCGCCAACCTTCTCGATGAGCTGCAGAAGCAGTACGTGACCACGGCGCGAGCGAAGGGCGCGCCGGAGGGTCGCGTTCTTAGGCGCTATCCGTTGCGCATGGCGCTGAACCCCTTCATCGCGGACATCGGCAGTCTGCTTCCGCAGGTCGTATCCGGCTCGGTCATCGTCTCGGCGGTCATGTCGCTGCCGACCACCGGGCCGATGCTGCTTTCGTCGTTGCAAAGCCAGGATATGTACCTCGCCGGCTCGTTCCTCATGTTTCTTGCCGTTCTGACGGTCGTCGGCATGCTGGTATCCGACATCCTTCTTGCCGTGCTCGATCCGCGCATCAGACTGACTGGGGGGGCCGCCAAGTGAGCATGCCGCTCGCACACTACGTCTCCGACGAGGCGTTCGATCCCGAGGCGACCGTCGCCCCGGGCTCCCAGCCTTCCGAGCGCTACCTCAAGGCCTCGCAAACCCAGATCATCTGGTGGCGCTTCCTGCGTCACCGGCTGGCGGTCGTTTCGTTGGTGGTCCTGGCGCTCAGCTACTTCTCCGTGCTGATCTCGGAGGTCATCGCGCCCTACGATCTGCACACCCGCCATTCCGGCTTCATCTATGCGCCGCCGCAAAGGGTCCATCTTTTCCACGAGGGCCGTTTTGTGGGCCCGTTCGTCTATCCGCTCGACTTCAAGCTCAACATGGACACGCTGAGGCGGGAGTACACGCCCGATACGTCTGAGCCGCAGCCAATCCGCTTCTTCTGTTCTGGCGAGTCCTACAATTTTTGGGATTTGTTCACCGGAACCTTCCACTTCGTCTGCCCGCCACGGGACGGCACCATGTTCCTGCTTGGCACCGACCGGCTCGGCCGCGATATGGTCTCGCGTCTCATATACGGCGCGCGGATATCGCTGACGATCGGCCTGGTCGGCGTGACGCTGAGCTACGCCCTCGGCATAACGATTGGCGGGATAGCCGGCTATTTCGGCGGGCTGTTCGATTCGCTCATCCAGCGCCTCACGGAGGTGTTGCGCTCCATCCCGGAGCTGCCGCTGTTGATGGCGCTCTCGGCGGCGCTGCCTGTGACCTGGGATCCGCGCCTCATCTATTTCGGCATCACGGTCATTCTGGCGCTGCTCGACTGGCCGTCCATCGCGCGCGCGGTGCGCTCGAAGCTGTTTGCGTTGCGTGAGGAAGATTATGTCGCGGCTGCGGTGATGATGGGCGCCAAGCCGTCGCGTATCATCGGGCGGCACCTGCTCCCGAATTTCACCAGCCATCTGATCGCCTCCGCTTCGCTCACCATTCCGTCCATGATCCTGGCCGAGACGGCTCTCTCCGTCCTCGGCCTGGGCCTGAGGCCGCCGATCACCAGCTGGGGTGTGCTCCTCAACGAGGCACAGAACATCGAGGCGGTGGCGCTCTATCCGTGGCTGATGGCTCCGATGGTGCCGGTGATGGTGACCGTGCTGGCCTTCTCGTTCCTCGGCGATGGCCTGCGCGACGCCATCGATCCGCACGAGTGAGCAGTTCGCAGGGCGAAAGGCTCCCGCTCGACGCCTGACCGCTACTCGTCGGCGCTGGTGCCGCGCGTCTCGCGCAGCACAATGTAGACGCCGCTGGCGATGATCACGGCGGCCCCCGCATAGACCAAGAGCCCGGGGACGTCGTCCCAGATCAGCCATCCGAGCAGACTGGCCCAGATCAGTGCCGTGTAGTCGAACGGGGCGACGACTGCCGCGGGAGCAAGTCGGAACGCTTGGCTGATCAGCGTCATGCCCAGGGTTCCGAATAGGGCGATGCCGGCAAAGTGCGGCAGGTGCGATGCCTGCGGCGTCTCCCACTGGAAGGGAACGACGAGACCGCTGAACAGCATCGGGAAAAGGACGACATAGAACATCATGGTCCAGGCACTCTCGTGCTGGCCTATCCACCGGGCGCTGATCATCACCAGGGCGTACGACAGTGCGGCGCTGACCACGAACAGCGATGCCGGATGAAATGCCGCCGCGCCCGGACGCACGATGATGAGCACTCCGGCGAAACCGACGATGACCGCTGTCCAGCGCCGCCAGCCGACCTTATCTCCCAGGAGCGGCACCGATAGCGCCGTGATGAAGATGGGTGCCGCGAAGATCAGCGACGTCGCCTCGGCGAGCGGCAGGAACTTCAGCCCGACGAAGAAGCAGTAGGCGCCGGCTACCATGAAGAGGCCGCGCAATGCATGAGTTCGGAAGTGTCGCGTTTGCAGTGCGGCCCGACCGTTTATGGACAGCACGATGATGGCGATCATCGGCAGGGCAAGCAGGTTCCGCATGAAGACGATCTGGAGCGGCGCATAATGCGCGGTAAGCCACTTGGCGATGGCGTCGTTGATGACGAGGCAGGAAATGCCGATGCACATCGTGGCGATCGCCCCGCCGTTCGATCGGGCGATTCTGGGCTTGGTGGAGGAAATGCTCATATCTGCGGGGAAACCCGTACTCGAAACCAGGGGTGGCCCGCCGCGCCCGGTCGTGAACGGCGCACGCGTTGACGATGCGTCGTGGGAACGGACCCACGACGAACGGCTCGTCGCCGGGCCGCTTGCGCTGCGGCGGCGCGTTCGTACTGAGTCCACGGTCGCGGCGCTAGACCTTCACCAGCCAAAAACTCGATTCCTTAGCGGCGGCTTTGAGCTCCAGCTCGCCGGCGACGCTGGCCGCGACCGCGCTCGCCATCCGGGTCAGCGCGTAGTGGCTTGACCAGAGGATGCGGTAGCCGCCGCCCTGAATCAGCGCGGCGACGCCGAGCTGCTCGTTGTAGCCGCGCCATTCCCACTCCGGGGGATAATCGTCGGGCAGGAAGACGTCGTGGATATGGACCATCACGCCGCGCGGCAACGTGGGGAGCACATGGTTGAAGAGGATGTCCACGTCGGTGCCGGGCATGAGGATGTGGCTTGAATCGATGAACAGAATGTCTCCGTCCGCCAGCACCGAGAAGGGCGCGAACCCGGCATCCTGCACGGTGCGCCGTAGCAGGATCGCGCCGCTCTCCCCGATATCGGCGCGCGGCGCTGGATCGATTGACATGACCTGGGTGGCGAGCTCCCCGTCGCGGACCGCGCGTATCAGAAACCGTGTCGAGTGGCCCGAGCCCGTCTCCACGATGCGCGCTGGCTTTGCTTCGCGCACGAACACGTAGGCCGCGGCGGCGTCGAGACGTGGGAACCAGTCCTGGTTCCAGCGCGGCTCGGGCGGCGGCGCGCGCCCGATCCGATGCAGGTCGTCGGCATAGGGCGCCATCGCTTCGATCAGCGCCGCGAAGGTCGGCTCGGCCTGTGCGAAAAGCGGCTCAAGCGCGTGATAGGGGGCGCGGTCGGCGGGCGCCGGCACCTGGTCGGCATATCGGTAGGGAATGAAAAATCCGCGCTTCTTCAAGCCAAGCAGCGTTGCGAGCCCGAGCCGCAGACGCCGGATGCGCACCTTAGCTCCCCATATCCGCAATCACGTTGGCCGGCCTTGGAGCTCTTGAAGGCGCCGCAGGGAAGAACCGAAAGCGGACGGTGTCACGCCGCCTCCTGCGCGCTTTGCTCACGCAGCCCGAAGATTTCCTGTGCTTCGCCGACCCCTTCCAGAGAAACCTTACCCATCGAGTGCCAGAGGTGCGGGTCGATGGTCGCCACCTCCTTCGTCGCCAGCACGCGGGCGGAAAGCTTCTTGGTAAGCTTCTCGATGCGGGCGACCTCGATCACAGTCGGCCCGATCGCCGAAAAGGAAAGGCGCTCCGGCACGCCGATATTCCCGTACATCACCTCGCCGAAGTTGAGGCCGATGCCGTAGCGGATCGGCTCAAGCCCCGTCTCCGTACGCTCGCGATTGATCTGGTCCGCGTAGGCAAGCGATGCCTCCAGCGCTGCCATCACCTTGCGCGTCACGTCGACGCGCTCAGAATCGTCCTCGACCGGGAAAATGCCGAGCACGGCATCGCCGACAAAGGCGAGGATCTCGCCGTCGGCGGCGATGACGGGGCGCGCGGCGCATTCGAAATAGACGTTGAGCAGGTCGAGAAAGTCCCTGCTCGGCATCGTCTCGGCCAGGCGCGTCGAGCTTCTGAGGTCGGAGTACCAGACGAGCGCCCGCGTCTGCTCGCCGTCGCCAAGGCGGATGGAGCCGCGAAATACCTTCTCACCGGTCAACCGGCCTAGGTAAGCCTCCGTGATGTTGCGGGCGACCCGCTCCTGCAGGACCGTCTTGCAGGCGATGGCCAGTCGCCCTTGCAGACGCTGGAGCCCGGCCAGATCCTCGTCGGAAAAGCCGCCTGGCTGATCCGACGACCAGGAAACGATGATGCCCCGCCGGCGCCCGTCAGTCTGTATTGTGTCTCCGAACAGCGGCGTCCCCAGGAGGAGGTAGTCGGTAAATCCCTCTTCCGCGAGCTCGTGCAGGACCTCGAAATCGAGCATCTTGCCCGGCCCCGCCAGCCGCCGGCGGATGACGGGAATGCCCGATTCCACCATGGCGCGCATGGGGCTCCGCTGCCATGCTTCGGTGACCGTGTCCTGGTGCACGAACTGCCGCAGCTCCGCCCGTTGACCGCGCCGCCACGCCACGTTCTCGGCCTGGAAAAGCGGGTGCAGCGTCGGCCACATCAGCAGGCCGCGGCCGATCGGGACGCCGATGCCGGAGAGCCGCAGGCAGACGCCTTCGAAAAGCTCCACGATATCCGGCTCGCCGAGCGTCTGCTCGATGAGCCAATCGTGGACCTGCTGCAGGAGACTCGGTTCCGCCATGTGAGCGCTCACTTCGCCCAGTCAGGGCGCAAGTTCAAGCCCCGTGCGCGCCACGATCGCTCCGGGAAAACGCGCCTGCGCGTCCGCTTCGATACGCGCCAAATCGTCATCGCCGCGGCCGAGCCGGTGGTGAAAGAGGACGAGCCGCTTCACGTCCGCAGCCTCGCACAGGCGCACTCCTTCCTCCCAGGTGGAGTGGCCGTAACCGACATAGTGGCCGAACTCCGCATCGGTGTAGGTGCAGTCATAGATCAGGATGTCGGCGCCGCGGACCATCGCCATGATACCCGGATCGCGTCCGCCGGGTGTGTGCTCGGTGTCGGTCATGTAGCACACGGCGCGACCGGCGTGCTCGACGCGGTAGCCGACGCAGCCGTTCGGATGGTTCAACCGCATGGTCGAAATGCTGATTCCCTCCTTCGGCACGAGGGTCGCCGGGGGCTCGAAGTCGCGATAGTCGACCCGGGCGCAGAAATAGTCCGGCGTGATCGGAAAATAGGGAGGCGCCATGAACCGATCGACCATCTCCCGACATGTCATTCCGTCTTCGAAGTGCCCCGCATGAATTCGCACGGTGGCATCCGCGTCGTAGAGTGTCCTCAGGAATGGCAGACCGATGATGTGGTCGAAGTGACAGTGCGAGAAGAAGATGTCGAAGTCCCGCACACCTTCTTCCCTTAGCCGGGCGCTGAGTCCCTCGATGCCGGTCCCTGCGTCGAAGACGAGGAGATGGCCGCTGCAGCGCATTTCCACGCAGGGTGACTCGCTGCCGTACTTGCAGTTCGCCGCGGCGGGGCCGGGAAGGCTGCCCCGCGCTCCCCAGATTTTGACCAGGAAGGCTTCCGTCATTGGCGCATTGCTACGATGATTTCTGGCGCTGCACCTCGATGAGATCAGCGGTCGTGCGGGTGAGGCGTTCGGCCAGCAGGCGCGTCAGCTCAACCGCCATCTCCGGAAATTGATGCAGGAGCTGGAAAAACGGCTCCTTGCGGATGCGAAGCGCCTTGAGTTCGCCTTTCGCGGTTACTGTCGCCGTGCGCGGAGTGTCGCAAAGTATGGCTATCTCGCCGAGAAAATCTCCGTCATGCAGCTGAGCGACCGTGATGTCGCCTCCGTCGGCGGGAACCGAGACCTCCGCATCGCCTGTTATGATCACATAGGCGGCGTCGCCGACGTCATCCTTGCGGAACAGGACCTGACCCGGCTCGTAGGTCACGACATCCGACGTATAGGCAAGCAGCTTCAGCTTGGCGGGCTCGATCCCGGCAAAGAGCGGAACCCGGCGCAGTAGATCGACTTCGTTGCTCAAAAGACTCACGTGACCCTCATCTCATGTTCGCAGGCATCGCCTTCCGCTGAGACCTACTTGGCCGGCTCAAGCGCACGATCCTTGGCTGCTCCCTTTCGCTCCTCCGTCTTTGCTATCCGGCCGTTCTCGAAGGTGAGAACCTTGTCAAACCACTGGCCGGATCCAGGGTGGCTCAGCACCCAGAATACAGCGAAGCCGGGCCCGCCCGGAGACCGGCCGAAATCGAGCACCCGGGTAACGGTCGCATCCTGTGCATTCGCGTCAAGAGCCGCGAGCGCCCGGTTGACGACCAATAGGTCGGGTCGCTTGACCAATGCCCGCCCGAGCGCCAGCTTCTGCTGCTGCGCCTGCGACAACCGCTTGGCGCCGCTGCCCACGTCGAATGCCAGTCCAAGCTCGATGATTCTGTCGGTCAGGCCGAGGGCGTCCATCGTCTCGCGCAGGAGCGCGTTCACGCGCTCCACCGCCTCGGCGTAGGTATCGACGATGCGCCCGAACAGCACATTGTCTTGCACGGTGGCCGCAGAATTGAGCGCCCCCGGCTGATAGAATTCGATTCCCCCGGGCAGGTCGGCGGGCAGGTTATCACGAAAAGACTTTCTGGCCGCGACGATCGCCGCCTGCAGGCTGTCGTCGAGCAATCCGTGGCGATGGCGCGGCTCGACATAGCCGTAGGCGAGGCGAACCAGCGCCCTTCGGTCCGCCGGTTCAACCTCCGATAACGGACCGCTCGAGGCGCGACGCACAATGGCGCGGTAGTCATCGATCTCCTCGGGAGACATTAAGTCCATGCGCTCCAGCAGAGGATTTTCCGGCGCCAAGTCGCCGAAGAGATCGATCAGCGTCTCAGCGACCTTCAGGCCCATGTCGACAAGCTTTTCCTCAAGCCCGGTCTCGGCGACGACCGAGGCCAGATAGAGGTCCTCCAGCCCGCCGTCTCCCGGCGCCTCCTGGTCGGCGACGCCGAATATGAGGTTCTCCTTCACCGAGGCATTCACCACATAGCGGTCAAGGGCGAACATCTCGACATATTGCTCGCCGCGGTTCTTGATCAGTCGCTCACGGAAGTCGTCGCGGGCCGCAAGGATGCGCGTTTCAAGCTCGCCCAGCGCTGCTTCCGGCATTCGGCTGCGGAGGCCCATGCGGTAGACGTCGTTCTCAAGATCGACGATGACCAGGATTTCCCTGAGGCGGACCAGCAAGTCTTCCGCCCCGGTGGCACCGGCCGCCTCGTAATCGATCCAGTCGTCGGTAATTTCCGTCTCGGAGTTGCCGGAGACGCGCGCTTCATGGCGCCATAACCGTCTCTCACGCGAATCCTCGCCGATCTTACGCAATGGAGCGTGCCTGAGTCCGTAGATCAGGCAGTCCATCAGGCTCGACTGGGGAAAATATGAACTCCCTTCGGCGTAGCCGATGCGCCGCCCGGTGAATGAATCAGGCAATGTGTCGATCGGGGTCCCATCGATGAGGGCGCGCCCGGAGTCGGGCTCCGATAGTTTGGCGAACACCTCGGCGAGATATTCGCCCCCAGCGCCGGCCGGACCGACGGCAGCCACCGCCTCTCCGGGCACGATTTTGACGGAGGTAGGCTCCAGCAGCGTTGCGCCGGAATCATCGCGGATGCTGAGATTGCTCGCAGCGATTTCTCGCTCGATATGGGGCGGCGGATTGGGATCGATCTTCTGCAGCTCCGGGTCGAGCACCTTGCCGATAGTGAATTGCTCCACGACCTGCGTGTACTTGACCTGAACGTCCAGCCGCTGCTGGTCCCAGTCAATGAGGTCTTTGAGCGGCGAGGGCAGCTCCTTGTAGGCGGCGATGACGGCAACGAGCTGGCCGATGTCGAGCCGGCCGGTGATCGCGAAGTATCCGCCGATCAGGTAGAAGATGAAGGGTGTCACCTGGGCGAGCAGGTTGTTGATGAATTTGACCAGGAACTTCCACTGGTAAATGTCGAAGCGGATGAAGAATATACGTCCGAGGCGGCCGGCGATCTCCGCGCGCTCCCAGTTGGAGGTGTCGTTCACGCGCACCCCGACAATGCCCTCCACGATTTCGCCTACGCGTCCAGCCAGCTGACGCGCGGTCAACTGGCGCTGTCGGCCTAGGACAAGCAGCCGGCGGCGTAGCCGAGGAATGAGCACCACCTGCATACCGACGATCGCGCCGGCGACGAGGCCGAGGGTGACACTCTGCAGCAATATGAAGACCATGGCGGTGATCGCCTGGCTGATCAGGAAGGCAGGCTGGACAAAGGCATCCCCGATGAAGCCGCCGAGCGGCTCCACCTCGTCCTTCACCATGGTAGCGACCTCGGACGAGCGCATGCGGCGGAATTGCGGCAGCGGAAAGCGCAGCAGGATGTCGACGAGCTGATAGCGCAGGCGCCTCAGCATCCGCTCACCTAGCCGTCCCTTGAAGGTCGAGATGTAGAGCTTGAAGTAGCCGTTGATGAGGACGAATCCCAGGAAGAGCAAGCAGAGGTAGACGAGCATCGCGACCCTGCCGAACTCGACGCCGCTGAAGAGCACGAACTCGCCGCCGCCGAAGAGCCAGGCGGGAAAGTCGATCGCGATGCGGAGTGCCGGTTCCGTGTCGGTCGGAGTGGCGAACCCTTCTCCCTGGATCGGGCCGTTTATGATTCGCTTAGGAAGGTCCAGCGAAAGGAAATAGAAAGGCAGGGAGGCCAGTACCACGAGCAGAAGCCAGACCTGGTCGCGCCTGGAGTGCTTCCAGGTATAACGAAAGATGCTCTGGTCCATGGCGCCCGGATACGCTCCTCCAGGACGGCGGCCGCTAGTTCTCCCACTCGCGGCAGGCCACCGGAAAGAACTATATCAGCACTCCCGCTTGAGTGTCTAACAAGCGATCCCGGCGGATTCGGCTAGGCCAAAGCAGGAGCGATGACCGGCCGCGCCTCGGTAGCCGGGAGCTTTGAGGCGCGCACCAGATGGCCGTTGCCTGCGTCCTGCATGGGCGGGTCGCCGGTCTCGCCGCAGCAGAACGGTTCGGGCCAGTCAGAGGGATTCGATTGCCGCGCCGCGCCAATCGCCCGGAAATCTAGCGGCCGGTCGGGGTCGGGGTATGGCACCGCCGCCATGAGCGCGCGAGTGTACGGATGAATCGGGTTGCGGAACAGCTCAGCGCGCGGCGCAAGCTCTACGAGACGGCCTGCGCACATGACTGCGATCCGGTCGGCGATGTAGTTGATGACGGCGAGATTGTGCGAGATGAAAAGGTAGGTAAGCCCGATTTCCTTCTGCAGATCCTTCAGCAGGTTGAGGATTTGCGCCTGGATAGACACGTCGAGTGCCGACACCGGCTCATCGCAGATGACGAGGTCGGGCTGCAGCGCTAGCGCGCGGGCAATACCGATGCGCTGTCTTTGTCCGCCCGAGAAACTGTGCGGATAGCGGTTGAGATGCTCCGCGCCGAGGCCAACCATCTCAAGAAGCCGCACCGCCGCGGCGCGGCGTGTCACGTCGGTTCCGATGCCGTGAATTAGGAACGGCTCGGCAAGGATGCTGCCGATGGTCATACGCGGATTGAGCGACGAATAGGGATCCTGGAAGATGTACTGAATCTTCCGACGGATCGCTTGCATCTCCTGGCGGTCGAGCAGGAAGAGATCGATCGCGCGGCCGCCCTCGTGGAGGATCACTTCGCCCTCGTCCATCTCCACCGCGCGCATGATCGCCTTCGAGACGGTTGTCTTGCCGGACCCGGACTCGCCGACGAGACCTAGGCATTCGCCGCGATCGATGGAGAAGCTCACGTCGGAGAGCGCCAGCACAGTCGGCTCGGGCCCGCTCGAAAGCCATCGGAGATGCTTGCGCAGGCCGAATCGCTTGGTGAGATGGCGAACCTCCAGGAGCGGACCCCCGCTTTGGTCGGTGAGGGGAGCCCTGGCGAAGTCCTGCGTCGTCGCGATCTCGCGGATCGGTTTCAGCCGCTCGCCGGCCTCCATGTCGAAGTGCGGGACCGCCTGGAGCAGTGCCTTCAGGTAGGGATGCTTAGGCTGTGTGAAGATGTCGCTCAGCGTTCCGGCTTCGACCACCTTGCCGTGGTGCGCCACGACCACTTCCTCGGCCATGTTTGCGACCACGCCGAGGTCGTGGGTGATGAGGAGGACAGCCATGCCGAGCTCGTTCTGCACGTCTCGGATCAGCTTCAGGATCTGTGCTTGAACCGTGACATCCAACGCTGTCGTAGGCTCGTCGGCGACCAGGAGCGCGGGGCGGCAGATCAGCGCCATTGCGATCATGGCGCGCTGGCGCAGCCCGCCGGAGAGCTCGAACGGATAAGAGTCTATCGTTTCCTGAGGACGGGGAAACTCCACGAGTTTGAGCATCTCGATTGTGCGCTCGCGCGTCTCTTCACGGGTTACACCTCGGTGCACGGTGAGGGCTTCGCCGATCTGGTCGCCGACCGTATGTAGGGGCGAAAACGACGTCATCGGCTCCTGAAAGATCATGCCGATCCGATTGCCGCGGATGTGCGTGAATTCCTTCGTCTTCGGATTGAGTTTGGCGAGATCGCGCGGCTTGGCGGCTGGGTCGTTGAAACGGATCTGGCCGGACGTGATTCGGGCGGTGCGCGGCAAAATGCCCATGATCGCCTGTGCAGTGACCGACTTGCCGGAGCCCGATTCTCCGACCAACGCCACCGTGCTCCCGGGCCGGACGCGCATGGACAGGCCGTCGACCGCTTGTACGCGTCCAGCCAATGTGCGGAACTCGACCGACAGGTCGCGTATGTTCAGGAGGTCGTCAGTCACAGTGCCGATTTCATGATGGTTGATTCTATGGGGCCATGGAATCGTTGCGCTGGCAATGACCGAGACGCAGATTTGCTTTCATCTGCCCACAGGACTCGCCTGGACGGCAAGATCGCGTACAAGCTGCGCGGTCTTCGGCGCACCGCAGAGGTCCACGGCAACGGAAGCGTGTGGCGCCTCCATCGCCGACGCGATCGCCGCCGCGAGCCGGTCAGGCGTCAGCCCGGCTGCCGGCACCAGGGTCAGAAGTCCCTTTGCCGCAAGTGCTTCGGAGCGCAACCGTTGCTCGGTCTCGCCGTCCTTCTCATAGGGCACCACGACGGCGCGAACGCCCGAAGCCAGTATGTCCATCGTGGTGTTGTAACCGGCTTGCGAGATTGAAAGGGTGGCCGCCCGCAGCCGCGTTGCGAAGTCGGGCCGGAACCGCTCCACGATCGTGCGCGAGTCGGCCATTGCAGCGAGCCTGCCGTACTCAATGTCCGGAAGATTGGGGCCCGTCAAAAAGCGCCACGTCCGATCGGCAATCGCCGTCAACTTTCGCGCTTCCAACGCTGCGGTCAGAAGCGGCGCGCCGACAGCTCCTCCTCCCGCCGATACAATGACCTCGCCTAGGCCTCCCTGCTGATCTGAGCAGCTTGGTGTAGCGGCGACGTAGCCTGTGTAGCGGATCAGGCTGGAGATGCTTTCGGCTGCGCTGAAGGTTTCCTCAAACCGGAAAAGCGCCGGATCGCCGTGCACCAGCACCAAGTCGAAGTAACGGCGGAGCGTCGCGACGGTTTCATGCGCACGCTCTGGCCGTCGCGAGACCAGGATATCGCGCACCGAGCAGACCACGTGGGGCCGCGGCTTCGACGCATGGATCGATTCAAGCAGCGGTAGCAGCTCGAAGCGGAACTGCCTGCGCCCGAACGGGAAGAGTTCGATGAGGACGACGTCGGGGCGGGTCTTTCGATAGAGGTCGAGAAGGGCGGCGAGCCGTGCGGCAAACCAAGCATCGTCGGCCGGCGCCCCGGCAGCATCGAGCAAAGTGGAGAAGTCCTCGTTGGCAATTGCCGCCGGCGGCAGCTGGGCTACACGCGTTCCGCTGAAGGGAATCTCGGGAAACGGAGTGCCTCCGTAGCCCACCGTGACGTCGAGACCGGCTGCCGCCATGCTTCGGGCGATGATCTCCGCGCGCCTTAAATGGCCGACACCCAGAAGATGCTGGACGTAAAACAGCACGCGGTTGGTCATTGTCCCGGGCTCAGCGGAATATTGAGTTCTCTGACGGACGGTGTACCGTCGGCGGCTATTTCGAAGGCGTGGGCGCGATCGTAGAGTAGCCGGTCCGGGGCCTTGGCGATCATTGCCCAGCCAGTGGCCCGCGCATAAAGCGCTCTTAGTACCCCCTTATGCGTGACGGCGATTGTGGGGGCGGTGAGATCGGCCAGGAGCGGCATCAGGCGGGCCTGTACGTCGTGCGGGCTTTCGCCGCCGGGAGGCCTGAAATCCAATCCGCGCGCCTCGTTCTCAGCCATCGCCGCACCGTGCTCCGCGCGCAGGTCCATGAGGCTGCGACCCTCCCATTCGCCCCAGTCCATCTCGGTAAGGCTTGCCTCCGGTCGCGGGTCGAGCCCCAGTAGCCGTGCGGACGCCAGGGCGCGTTTGAGCGGGCTCGACAGGCAGACGGCGTCGGCCCAGCCGGCCGGCAGCTTCGCGGACTTCATCCGCTCGCGCCCGGCGTGGCTCAGCGGGCGATCGGCACGGCCCTGCAGGAGCCCCGCGGCGTTCCAGTCGGTCTCGCCATGTCGGATGACGAGGAGCCGCGTCATCGTGCCTCCGCGGTCAGTTGGCGGATGTGCCGATCAAGCAGGTCAGCCGCGAGGCGGATGTCGTGATCGCGCTCAGTGCGAGCCATGGCGGCTTGGCCCATCTCGGCACGCAAGTCCGGCCGCGCGAGCAGCACGCGGATTGCGTCGGAAAGGGCTCCGGCGTCACCCTCCGCCACGAGCAATCCGGTCTGGCGATCGGAGATAATGGCGGGCACGCCGCCGCTTCTTCCCGCGACCACTGGAAGCCCCGCCGCTTGCGCCTCGAGAAAAGCCATGCCCCAAGCTTCCTTCATCGCCGGCCACACGTATAGGTCGGCTGCCCGGTATAGCTGCTTCAGAACTTCCGTTTCCAGCAAGCCCATCCAGCGGACGCGCTCGCCAAGACGCGCGAAACCGGCGCGGACCTTCGCTTCAGCCGGGCCCTCTCCGGCCACCACCAGCTGCCAGGGTAGATCGGTTAGCAAGGAGAGAGCCTCCGCCAAGCATCGGTAGGAGAGAAGCTTCTGGTCGTCGCGCATCATCGCGACCGTGACCAGCCAGGGCTCCGCGGGGTCGAGCTTGAGTAGGCGGGATATCGCGGCGCGGCTTGCGCTGCGCTTCGGCGTCCGAAAAGGTGCGGTGTCGAGAAACGGGCGAAGCAGGACCAGACGTTCGGGCGCATCGATCAGAGGCAGCACGCATTCGGCATCGGCGGGGTTGGGCTGAAAGATTCGGTCGGCCTGCCGGATTGCAGTTGCCACGGCGCGATGCCCGAGGTCCCAGAGGCCGCCTGCCTGCTTGGGCGCATACGACGCCTCGGCCACCACGTAAGGAATGCGGAGTCGCTTGGCGATTGTCGGGCCGAGCCAATCCGGCGCCTTGTGGTACAGATGATAGGTAAACCAGACATCCGGTCGCGCCTCTCGTTCCATCCGCCGCAGGAGACGCCTTGCGAGCAATTCGCCGAGGTCGCGTATGCGGATCTGGCGCGCTGCGCCGCCAGAATCGAAGCTGCGGAAGCGCGAAGCCAGGGCTACCTCGTACCCGGAGGCCTGGAGCGCCGCAATGAGAGCTCGTGCCATGGCGCGGTCACCGGATGCGACTGGATGGTCCGGCGGTTTAAGGGGGGCGTAGAACGCGATCCGCATCCGCTTCGTATCGGCGCAGCACCGTCACGTCGCGCGCAAGAGCGAGTGACCGGACTTGGGACAGCCGGGCGGGCGCGGCAACACCTCGAAGGAGCCTTCGAGGGGGCGATCGGTGAGGATAATCGTTCCTGGCTCAGACCATTCGGCGACCAGCGGCGAAAGCCAGGAGCGGGTAATCAAGTCCTGCGTCGGATCGCCAGATCCGAGGTCGATATGGATGAACGCAGGCTTTTGCGGAATCCGCGGCGCGCAAAATGCCAGCGTCTCGCGGATTTCGCCCAGGATCATGTGATCGCCGTCGGGAATGCACTTGGGATGGGCGGCTATGGCGCGATCGAAGGCGAAGATCTCGCGCTCTGGCATGATCTGGCGCAGATGGTCGAACGTGCGGCCGCTGCCAAGGCCGATCTCGAATACGCATCCGCTCCTTTCGGCGACGAGCCGCGCGGCCTCCTCCATCAGCATGCGCTGCGCCGTCAGGCGGCTGATCATGAAGTCGAGTCGGCTCAAGCTGTCATCCCAATCGTTGGAAATCCGCTATCCGCTCGCCCTGACCACAGAAAGCCGCCGCGGCTTTGCGCCGGGGGGCCTAGCCTCGCTTAGATACTGGTCGACAAGGCCGTTTATGACGGAGAGCCCATCCAGCAGGCCGGGTATGTGTACCTTGGATGGTCGGCGGCGGCTGAGTAGCTCCCGGAGAGCCTCGGCCATCTGGCGGGGGTCCGTCGTGTCGTCGGGCACGAGCATGGAGATGAGGCCAAGCTCCTCCGCCCGCGCGGCACGGATATACTGCTCCGCACGCGGCGCGATCCGTGGCAGGATAAGCGCGCGCTTGTCCATGGAAAGGATCTCGCAGAACGTGTTGTAGCCGCCCATGGCGACCACAGCGGCGGCGCGCTGCATCAACGCTTCCATGTTGGCCTCGAATGCGATGGCCTCCACGTGCTTGAGGCGCGCGACGCGTTCCATGAAGCCGGTCTGCTGACTGGTGCCCATGAAGGGGCCGAGCACGAACTTCGCTGGCATGGTCAGGGAGGGATCGAACTCGTAAGCCCTCAGTATCCAGTCGACAAGCATGGCGCCGTCGCCGCCTCCGCCCGTGGTCACCAGAAAATACGGCTCCTCAATCTCGTGCGGAAGCGGATAGAGGCCCGACGGCGTCTTGCCGCGACGCAGATAGCCGGTGAAGCGTGTCTTCTGCCGCACCGCGTCAGACACCGCGATTCCGGTCAGCGGATCGTAGACTTCTGGGATACCATAGATCCAAATGTGGTCATATAGATGCTCGAGCGCCGGGAGCGATTGCTTCCTCTCCCATTCCCCCGCGAGTCGTTCCGGATCGTCCATCACGTCCCTGAGGCCGAGCACCAAGAGCTTTCGCTTCTCCTTGAGGAAGCTCAGCGTGGCCTCAACCTCGCCCCTGAGCCCGAGCGGCTCTTTGTCCACGAGGAAGATGTCGGGCTCGAAGACACGTGCCGTTTCCAGGATGATCGAAGAGCGGATCGCTATCAGGTCTTCGATGGACATTCCTGGACTGTGGGGCTGATAGCTTTCGTTGGCGAGCTTCACGACGCCGGGCACGCGAATGAAGTCGACATTGGGAGAAAAGCTGAACGCCCCGACAATGGGCGAGCCGGCGATCATCAGAATCGACAAGTCGTCGTGATAGGCGACCAGCGACTGTGCGATTGCCCTGCAGCGCCTTAGGTGCCCCAGCCCGAACGAATCGTGGCTGTAGATCAGCATCCGCGGCTGGCGATTGGTCACGAGATTCTCCTCGCGGAAATGCCGCCCGAGCGGCGGAGCATGGGCATTTTTCGGTTTGAAGCAACCAAAAGCGCACATACTCTCGCGCAGGCGTGCGGCGCTGCGATGAAACGTGGCTGGCCGAATTGCTGGCCGCCCTCTAGATTTCCGGGGCCGTGCACGCGATGAGGCTTCGGCTCATATGCGATTTCTTCCGGGCTATTCCTTCCTGCGATCGAGCCCCGTGACGGCAGAGCCACTGCTGCCGCGCGTTCAGGCGCTCGTCAGCCGGCACGAAGTTGAGAGCGAGCGTCTGATCGGCTGGGCCCAGCTTGGCGTCGTCATCTTCTTCGGGCTGCTCTGGGTTGTCGCGCCAAAGCCTGCCGACGCCACCATCTTCCAGCCGGTGCCGATAGCGCTTGGGTTCTATCTGGCGTTCACGACGATCCGCTTGATGCTGAGCTACGTCACCGCACTCCCTGGCTGGCTCCTGTTTGCTTCGATGGTGATCGACGTCGGCATGCTGCTCGGTCTGATTTGGTCGTTTCATATCCAGTACGGACAGCCGGCGGCGTTCTATCTCAAGATTCCAACCTTCACCTACATCTTCGTGTTCATTGCGCTGCGCGCCCTGCGTTTCGATGCCCGCTTCGTCCTCGGAACCGGCATCCTGGCAGCCCTCGGCTGGCTCGCCATGGTTCTCTACGCGGTGTCGGCCACCGGTCCGGGCGGTATCACCCGCAGCTTTGTCGAGTATCTCAATTCGAGCCGCATCCTGATTGGAGCGGAGATTGACAAGATCGTCGCCATTCTCGTGGTCACTGCCATCCTGGCTCTCGCCATCCGCCGCGCCGGCCAGGTTCTGGCGCGCTCGATAAAGGAGGAGGTGCGCACCCGCGACATGATCCGCTTTCTGCCGCGCGACGTGGCCGACGTGATCACGACCTCCGAACAAGTGGTGGAGCCAGGTGACGCAGAGGAGCGCGAGGCGGCGGTCTTGCTGCTCGACCTGCGCGGTTTTACCCGCTTCTGCGCCGGCAAGCCGCCGCGCGAGGTTGTGGAACTACTCGTTGGGTTCCACAAGCGGATTGTGCCCATCATCACCGGCTACCGGGGCGTGGTTGACAAATATCTCGGCGATGGCGTGATGGCGACGTTCGGGGCCGCCCACGCTTCGCCGACTGCCGCGGCCGACGCCATGCAGGCGCTTGGCTCGATCATCGCCGAGGCGCGCGCATGGCGCGATCAGCTGGCGCAGTCGGGCGAGGGGAGCCCGCCGCTCGTCAACGGCTCGGTCACCGCGGGGCCGGTTGTCTTCGCCGCGCTCGGCGACGAAGAGCGGCTGGAATACACGATCATCGGGGAGGCAGTGAACCTCGCAACTAAGATCGAGAAGCACAACAAGGCGGAAGGCACGGCGGCGCTGACCACGCTGGCCGACTACGAGCGTGCGGTGGCGCAGGGCTATCGCCGGGATGGCGAGCCCGAAATCCTGACCGGCCGCCAGGTGGCGGGGGTCGAAGGGCCGCTCGACTTGGTGGTGCTCGCCCGCTGACGCGACTGCCGGACGTAGCCGGCGCAATCACGCTGCCTCGGCCGGCACTCCTTCAGGCAAGGCACCAGGCGCGAGGCCAGTCTGAGCACCGAGCCTCTCCGACCGGCTCGCTAACCGCCTGGAGCGCCTGCGGTCGCGCCAAGCGGCGAGGTTGGCGATCGCCATCAGCGCCGCCGGGGTGATGAACAGGGTGAGGACCGTCGCAAAGCCGAGACCGAAGACGATGGCGGTCGAGAGGTGCATCCACCATTGTGTCGACGGTGCGCCGATCGAGATGTCCCGCTGCACGAAGTCGATGTTGATTCCAAAAGCTATGGCCATCACGCCCAGCATGGCGGTCACAGCAGTCAAAACCACCGGGCGCGCGCGCTCGCGGCAGGTCTGCAAAATCGCCTCGTAGGCGTCGCGCCCCTCGCGTCTGAGCCGGTCATATGTATCGATCAAAACAATGTTGTTGTTCACAATGACCCCGGCATTGGCGATTACGCCAACGCCCGTCATCACTACGCCGAAGGCCTGTCCAGTGACCATCAGGCCGATGAGCACGCCGAACGTGGATAACACCACGGCCGAGAGCGTGATAATCACGCTTGAGAACCGGTTGAACTGAGCCAGGAGGATGGCGAAGATCAGGAAGATCGCCGCGCCGAATGCCTTGGTTAGAAAGGCACTCGCCTTTTCGCGTTCTTCGTCTTCGCCTTTCATTCTGTAGGTCACGCCTTCGAGATCGTCGGCGCTCAGGGCGTTGAGCACCTGCTCCTGGACGACGGCGGACTGCACGCCCTCCGCAACGTTGGCGGTAACGGTAACGACGCGCGAACCGCCGACGCGATTGATCAGGCCCACCTTCGGCGCGGGGCTGCGGGTCACAAAGTTGCCGATCGGCACGGTGCCCGACGCCGTGACCATGGTGAGTTCGTCGAGGGCATCGAGGCTGCGTCGGTCTTCGGGAAATCGAACCAGGATGTCGACGGGCTTGTCGGTGGTGGAGGGGCGGTATTCAGAGACTTTCACCCCGTTGGTGACGAGCTTGACGGCGGTGCCCACGCTGGCCGGGCTGGCGCCGTACTTTGCCGCTTCCGTCTTGTCGACTTCGAGCTTCCAGTCGATGCCGGGAAGCGGCAGACCGTCGTCGACGTCGCGTGTGTCGCGATTGGCGCGCACGACACCGGCGATCTCCAGCGTGGCGGGATAGAGCTGGCCGGGATCGAGGGCGGCGATCTCCAGCGTGATCGGCTTGCCGGTCGGGGGGCCGGCGTCGGGCTTGCTTACCTCGATGATCACGCCCGGTATGCTAGTCGTCGTGGCCCGGATGTCTTCGAATATGGTGCTCGCCTTGCGCCTTTCCTGCCAATCGACGAACTCGAACTGTATCGTTCCGACGGTGTCTTCGGTAACGTTCTGCGAGCCGAGCTGTCCTTCGCCGGAGCGCGCATAGACGGTCTCGATCTCGGGCATGCCGAGCAGCCGCTCCTCGACTTGCCGCACCAGAGCGTCTTTCTCGTGAATGGACAGGTTGCCGCGCGCCCTGACCTGCACGAGCCCGTAGTCGGGCTCGATGTCGGGGAAGAACTCCACCCCGTTGCCGAACTTCCCGTACGCCTGAACAACACCCACAAGAATCAGGACCGCAAGCCCTAGCGTGGCCAGCGGATAGCCAACCGCCAGTTTCACGGCGCGCATGTAGGGCCCGCGATCCTTGAAAACTTGCGTGTCCTTTGGCTTGGAAGAGCGCCCGAGCAAGGCACCGAGGGTTGGGGTGAAGATGAGGGCGACAACGAGCGATGCCGACAGCGTCGCGATTAGCGTGATCGGCAAGTATTTCATGAACTCGCCCACGATGCCCGGCCAGAACAGCAGCGGCGAGAATGCCGCGACCCGCGTGGCTGTGGCCGCGGTCACCGGACCGGCCATGCGTTTAGCGGCAAGCGAGTAGGCAGCCCGCGGCTCCATGCCTTCCGACATGCGGCGCTCGGCGAACTCTGACACGATGATTGCGTCGTCAACCAGCATGCCCACGGCAAGGATCAGCGAGAATAGAACGACGATGTTGACCGTGAGTCCGGCCAGCTGAAGCGCAAGGATGCCCGCGAGAAACGAGGCGGGGATGGCAATCCCGATAAACAAGGAAGCGCGGGCGCCCAAAACCGACAGCATGATGACGGCGACCAGCAGTACCGCGGTAATGACGCTGTTCTGCAGCTCGTTCAGGATGATGCGAATGTCTTTCGACTTATCCTGCGTGAATGCTACCTCGACGGTCGCCGGCCAGGTCTTGGCCAGCTCTTCGACCACGGCCCGGGTCGCGTCGACCGTTTCAATCAGGTTGGCGCCCACGCGCTTTGAGACTTCGATGGTGATGGCGGGCTTTCCGTTTACCCGCGTGATCGACGTCGGATCCTTGAAGGTAGGGCGCACCTCGGCGATGTCGGCGAGCGTGACCGCTGCGTTTCCGGATGCCGCAACCGGGAAGTTCTGGATATCGTCCGGCGTTTCGATGAGCGACGGCACCTTGACGGCGAAGCGGCCGCTCTGGCTTTCCAACGCCCCCGCCGCGACGACGCTATTGCCGAGGCTGAATGAGTTGATCAGGTCATGCAACGAGATGCCGTAGCTATCGAGCAGCATGGGTTCGGCAATGATCTCGACCGCCTCGTCGCGAGCGCCCTTTAGCTCGGCAGAAAGGACGCCGGGCACCTGCTCAATCGCTGTCTCGGCTTGGCGAGCGAGACCAAGCAGCGTGCGCTCGGGGAGGTCGCCGCCAAGAGCCACGACCAGCACCGGGAAGAGCGAAAGGTTGACCTCTTGGACGCGTGGCTCGTCCGCGTCGCTCGGCAGGTCGCTCTTGGCGTTGTCGACCTTGGCGCGGACATCGGCGAGTGCCGCATCGGAATCGAAGCCGGCCTCAAACTCCAAAAGCACGTAGCCACCGCCCTCGAAGGCGGCGGACCGCATTTCCTTGACGTTCTCAACCCCCTTCAACTCGGTCTCGAGCGGCTTCAGGATAAGCCTCTCCGCATCCTCGGGACTGATGCCGCTCTGTGTCACGTTCACGTAGACGATCGGGATAGTGACGTCCGGCTCGGCTTCCTTGGGGATCGTCAGGTAGGCGGAGAAGCCCGCCGCAAGCAGGAACAGGAGGATCGCGATCGTCAGCCGCGTGTGACTGATCGCGTAGTCGACCGGGTTGCGCATGAGGCGAGAGGTCCTGCTTGCGGGCTACGACTGTGAAATAAGAGCCGGCGACCCCGTGCCGATGTCGATCGCCTCGACGTTCTGCCCGTCCTTCACGAAGTCCTGGCCTTGCACGATGACCCGCGCGCCGTCCTGCGGCCCGGCCACCCATACCTCGTCTCGGCCATCGTCGACGATCGCCACCGGAACGGAGGCAACGGCACCGTTGTCGGCGACGATTCTGATACTGAGCTCGCCGACGGCATAAAAGGTGAGTGCGGACCGCGGCACACGCACTGCGTCCACCGCCGCGAGCGGGAACTCGACCTCCGCCGTCACGCCGTCGGAAATGGCGCGATCCGTGTTGGAGAGCTCGACTTCTACGCGGTAGGTGCGTGTTCCCTCGCTTGCCGTCGGCGAGACAAACCGCACAGTCCCCGTCTTCGATTCGCCGGTTACGATGCGAACGACGGCGTTGCGGCCCACCCTTATTTCTCCGAGCTGCCGCTCGGCGACTTCCGCCACCGCGAGCATGGGGTCGAGCGCGACAATCGAAGCGACGACCGAGCCCGACTCGAGTGCCTGCCCGGCACGCACCCGTACATCGCTCACCACGCCGGAGATGGGCGCCCGAACGAGTCGGCGCTCGTTTTCCGCCTGTGCCATTGCCAGCGTCGCTTCGGCGGCGCGAAGATTCGCTTCCAGCTGTTTCAATTCGTTGGCGGCCATGACTCCGCGCTCGATGAGCCGTGTCTTGGCCTGCAAATCGGCGCTCTGCTGCTCGACAAATGCTTCGGCTTGGGCGACCTGCGCCTCGCGAGCTTCGTCTGAAATCGTGGCGAGGACATCGCCCTCCGAGACAACGTCGCCGCGGCGCACGCTCAGCTCGGTGATGGAGCCGTCCGCCCGAGTCACGGCGGCCGCGCGGTCGTCGGCCTCGGTGCGGCCGGAAAGCGTCAGCTCGCCGACATGGCTTTCGATTTTGGCTGTGATGACGGCGACCTTGAACAGGGGGCGTGGAGCCTCGGCTTCGCGCCCCGAGTCCGCCTTCGCGGGCTCTTCCGTCCGGCCGAGGACGCCCGAGCCGATCCATAGCGTCGCTGCGACGATGACGACGCCGGCAAGAATACGACTGAACATCATGGCCTGGCCTCGGAGCTCGTTGAGGGAGGTGCGATGCCACCGCTAAGCAGCGCGCCTATGACCGCGAAAACTTCCGCGATCTCGCGCTCGGGATCGAAGTCGGTGGCGACGGCGCGGCGAACGAACAGCCCGTCGGCGAGCTTTGACAAGATGGAGGCGACGAAGTGCGAGTCGACCGCGGGATTGATTGCTCCGGCCGCCTTGGCGGCGTCGAAGGCGGCCACGAATTGCTCGGTGAGTCCGCGGTCGAACTCCGTCTGGAACGCCGCCACGGCCGGGTTGCGAGTGGCCTCGGCCCAAATCTCCAGTCCGAGCTGGGCCTTGCCGCGCATGTCGTCGTTGAAGTGCCGGCGACCGAGCTCGCGGAAGGCGGTGAGAAAGTCGGCGCCACTTTCACGCACCTCAGCGAATTCGGCGGCCAGGCGGGCGCGGTCGCGCTCGCAAAGGCCGGCGACGAGGGCGTCCTTGGAGGGAAAATAACGGTAAAGGTTGCCGGGGCTCATGCCGGCTTCGGCGGCAACATCCTGCATGGTGGTGCGGTGAAAGCCGGTGCCCACGAAGCTGCGCTCGGCAGCGTCGAGGATTTGCGTGCGGCGGTCGACCTCGGGCTCCTCGCCCGGGGAGCGCAGAGCAGCTTGGCTCATTGTTTCCTGCCGTGAGAATGAATAGTCATTCTCGTGAGAATGAAGATTCATTCACATGATCTGTGGCGGGCGCGGAGTCAAGAGGGGCGGGGAGCTTTTTTGCCGAGTGCGGCGGCGATTCCGTCCTTAATGGGAAAATGTCCCAGAACTTTGGCAGCCAACGCCCCGTTTGTCGCTCAACGTCGCGATAGGGCTGAATGGCACGCGCCGTTACACTTGCAATCCCTAGTCGGGGGCGCGGCGTTTCGTGTGACCGTCTGGCGCGTTTCACCCCACTTCCGCAGCTTCCGGGGTGACGAGTGTCCTCACTCGTCCTCGGTCGCCGGGCCTTCCAACGCCGCGAGGATGTCCACGAGCTGCGCGATCCGGCCCTTGGGAAGTGGTCTGAGATCACTCATCAGGGCCTCGTCGCTCACCACCCAGGCATGCGCCTCGGCTAGCTCCTCCTCGCTCGCGCCGGTGGCCGCTATCTCAACGACCAGGCTGTTGTCGACGGAGCCAAGCACGCGCGCGATCCCCTCCTTGGTCAATGCGGTCATCTTGCCTCCCGACGGCTGAGCGGCACCCGCAGGTGCGATATCCGAACATGCCCAAAAGCATATCTGGATACGGAGCGACGGGCTTCAAGGCCGGCCTGAGGCGCCGCGCGCTGCTATCCACAGGGGCACACTCGCCAACCATAAGTTCGATGTGTATCGTCAGCAGACTTGATACGTGTGCCCTGGGGGGAGGCTGACGATCAGCATGGCCTACGTGTCCAATGTCTCCAGCTGTTGTTTGGCGGGATTCCCGCGTCGGCGGGTGCTTTGCTTGGCCGTGCGCCAACGTCCGCGGCGTAAGAGGCAGCTTTCCGCGGGCGGTTGCCGATGAGCGACGCCACGGCGCGTCAGCCTTATCCCGGGCTGCGCTCGTTCGCGCGCGAGGAGGCAGATCTCTTCTTCGGACGCAAGGGCGCCGTCGACGAGCTGATCCACCGGCTCGCCCCCGCGCGGTTCCTTGCAGTGCTCGGACCGTCGGGGAGCGGCAAGTCGTCGCTCGTCAGGGCTGGCCTGCTCGAAGCTCTGGACACCGGGCTACTGCAAGGGGCCGGCGCCAGGTGGCGCGTCGCTGACGTCCGCCCCGGCGCTCATCCTCTCTCCAATCTTGCCGAGGCGCTGGTGCGCGCAGGTGCGGGCGACGAGTCGCCCGATGAGGAGGAGACCGAGGCCCTGCGCCGATTCCTGCGGCAGGGGCCACGGGCATTGGTGGAATGGTGCAAGGCGGGCAATCTGCCGCAACGCACCAATCTGCTTGTGCTCGTCGATCAGCTTGAATCGCTGTTCAGCTTTAGCGGCGAGGGCGCGCATGTCGAGGCGCAAGCGTTTGTCGCTGCGCTCCTGGCCGGCGCCGCGGCGCCGCTAGAGGAAGCCCGAGTGTATGTCGTGCTGACCATGCGCTCGGAGTTTCTCGGCGCGGCCGCCATGATCGACGGCTTGGCCGAGGCGATTGACAAATGCCACTTTCTTACGCCGCGGATGAGCCAAAGCCAGTTGCGCTGGGCCATCACCGGACCGGCATCGGTGTGTGGCTTCAATGTCGAGCCGGCTCTCGTGGAGAAGCTGCTTGACGACCTCGTTGCGTTCGTGCCGTGGGAGGAGGACGACACCGGCCACCCGCTCTACAGGCTTGCACGGCGCGCAGACCGATTGCCGCTCATGCAGCATGTTCTGAGCCTGATGTGGACCACGGCTGCTGAGCGTAGCGCGGGCCAAAGGCCGGTACTCGCCCTCGCAGACTATGAGGACCTTGGTGGCTTGCGCGGTGCGCTCGCAACGCATGGACAGGATATTCTTGAAGAGATTCTTCCCGAACACAGGCATGTGGTTCCGCTTGTGTTTCGCGCGCTCACCGCTGGATCGAGCCCGGTGGAGGCAGTGTCGCGACCCACGCTGTTCGGGGAGTTGGTGGAGATGGCGCATGGCGAAGAGCTCGCCGTGCGCGAGGTCGTGGAGGCCTTTCGCGCGCCGGGCCGCAATTTCCTGACCCCCCCGCGCCCCGAGCCGCTGAACGCCGGGACGCTGATCGACATCGGCCATGAGAGCCTGATCCGGCATTGGGACGAAGTCCCGTCCTGGCTGCGGCAGGAGAACGCTGCGGTCGCGGCGTGGCGTCGGTTGGCGGACCTCGCCGAGCGCCATCGGCGCGGTGAGGCGGAGCTGCTGACGGGGGGGGCGCTGGCGAGTCTCGGCGAGTGGTGGGACGCCGAGCGGCCAACGGCCCGCTGGGCGCTGCGACATGGGGGCGACTTCGACCAGGTGAGGGCCTACCTGGAGGAAAGCCACGCGGCCGAGGCCGCCGCCGCCGAGGCGGCGGCGGAGGCGGAGCGGCGGCGTGGACGCAACCGGCTCCTCGCCTTCGCCGCGGTGGTGGCCGTGTGCATCGTCACCCCGCTCGCCTTCTTCGCCGGCTATTCGGCGATCCGCGCCAACGAGGAGGCCGCGCAGGCCCGGCTCGCGGCGGCCGCGGCGGTGGAGGCGCGGGAGGCCGCCCAGGCCGACCGCCTGCGAGCCGAGGCTGAGCAGCAAATCGCCGAAGCGGAGCGGGCAAGAGCTGAGGAGGAACGCGTCCGCGCCGAAGAGGAACGAGAGCGCGCCGCCGCGGCGGAACAGCACTCCGAGGAGGCGCGCCGAGAGGCGCTGACGGCGCAAGCCGAGGCGGAGACCGCAGCCGAGCGGGCGACGCGCCAGACCGAGTTGGCGGGCCGGGAGCGTACACGCGCAAGCGCGGCCATCGAGCGTGCCGAGACGGCAGAGACGGAACGCGCGCGCGCCGAGGAGGAGCGCCTTCGCGCGGTCGCGGCGCAGCAGGCCGCCGAGCATTCGT
>CAZARE010000184.1:0-10518 GCA_964487455.1 uncultured Propylenella sp. | reverse complement strand
CGGCGGCGATTCGGCCTTCATCCCTGCCGACATGGTGCACGCCTCCTTCAACATCGGCGACGGCGACGCCAAGATCGTCGCGATCCTCGGGCCCTGCGTCGGCGACGGCGGCTACGAGCTGGTGGACGTGGCCGGCGAGGCGCCATGGAAGGATTTGAGGAAGAGATGAGGGGCGGGCTCCCTCCTCTCACGTCGTCATTGCCGGGCTCGACCCGGCAGTCCATTCCGTCGCGGTCGCTGATGTCGTCGTCGCTCCGGAGTGGGTGCCCGGATCAAGTCCGGGCATGACGACAGTTCTTATGACGACAGTTCTTATGAGGACATGAGGACAGCGTGTTCAGGGAGGAAGCTATGGCGAACAATTACCCGAAGCTTCACAACGCCATGTGGCCAGGGATCGTCGGCAAGGGATCGCCGGACTCCGAGCCGATCATCCCGCTCGACACGCTCTTGGAGCTGACTGCGAACGCCGAAGTCGACGGCCAGAAGTTCGATGGGGTCGACCTGTTCATCGTTGCCCCGCATTTCGACATTGATAACGACATGGATGCGGTTAGGCGGATGGGTGACCACATCGCGGGCTACGGCCTGACGGTCGGCTCCTTCGTGGCGCCGATCTGGGGCGGCGCCGGCGGCGGTTCGGCCATGGGCACGGCAGACGAGCGCAAGACCTTCGTCTCCCAGGTCAGGAAGGCCTGCGTCATCGGCCGGCAGATGCGCGAGCTCGGCATCCGGCCGTCCGGCGGCGTGCGGATCGATTCCTCAACCGGGGTGGAAGTCTGGGATAAGGACCCGGAGGGCGGCACGAAGCTCATCGCCGAGACGTTCCGCGAGGCCGGCAGGATCGCGCAGGACCACGGCGAGTTCCTCGTGGCGGAGGGCGAGATCTGCTGGGGCGGCATGCATTCCTGGCGCGAGAACCTGAAGCTCCTGGAGATGGTGGGGATGCCGGGCGTGGTCGGCTACCAGGCCGACATGGCGCACTCGATGCTGTTCGTCCTCGGCGCCAACGCCGAGAAGGACCGCATCCTGCCGGCCGACTTCGACTGGTCGGACACCGACGCGCTCGATGCGGCATACAAGAAGGTGGCGGACGCGCTGCGGCCGTGGACGCTGGACTTCCACGTCGCGCAGAACGACGGTAGCGTCTTCGGCTCCGGCACGCACGCCGCGACCGGGCGGCACTGCCAGGTGACCGATCCGAACGGCAAGCTCGATCTCGTCAAGCACGCGGGCTACTGGCTGCGCGACGAGACTGGCAAGCTAATTAAGACGATGCGCCACATTTGCTGGGACGGCTGCATGTTTCCGAATGCGGTTCTGGAAGAGCAGCAGACCTGGAACGACATTCTCGGCGCCATGATCAAAGTTCGCGACGCGCACGGGTGGAGGGAGTAGGCGCGGGCCAGACAAGGCGGACCGACGGGGAGAGAAATGGCTAGTAGAAAACTCAACATCGGCATGGTCGGCTACGGCTTCATGGGCCGGGCGCACTCGAACGCCTGGCGGCGCGTGCCGAATTTCTTCGACACGGGGTACGAGCCGGTGCTGAAGGGTGTCACGGCACGCGACGCGACCAAAGCAAAGGCCTTCGCCGACATGTGGGGCTACGAGTCGGTGGAGACCGACTGGCGGAAGCTCGTCGAGCGCAAGGACATCGATGCGATCGACATCTGCGTGCCAAATGATCTCCACGGCGAAATCGCCATTGCCGCCGCGGAGGCCGGCAAGATGGTCCTCTGCGAGAAGCCGCTTGCCCGCACCGCGGAGGAAGCCGAGCCGATGGTGGCGGCGGTGGAGAAAGCGGGCGTCGCCAACACCATCTGGTACAATTATCGCCGCATCCCCGCCGTGACGCTCGTGAAGCAGGTTGTCGCTTCCGGAAAGCTCGGAAAGATCTTCCACTACCGAGCAAACTTCCTGCAGGACTGGACGATCTCGCCGGACGTGCCGCAGGGGGGCGCGGGGACGTGGCGGCTCGATGTCGCAGCTGCCGGCTCGGGCGTCACGGGCGACCTCCTCGCACACTGCATCGACACCGCGATCTGGCTCAACGGCTCCATTGCGAGCCTTACAGCGATGACGGAGACCTTCGTCAAGGAGCGCATACACGCGCGCACTCGCAAGCGCGAGAAGGTCGGCATCGACGACGCGGCGGCGGTGCTCTGCCGCTACGCCAACGGCTCGCTCGGCATCTTCGAATCGACCCGCTACGCGCGCGGCCACAAAGCGCTCTACACACTGGAGATCAACGGCGAGCACGGCTCCTTCGCCTGGGATCTGCACGACCTGAACCGGCTGAAATGGTTCGATCACTCAGTGCCTGGCGAGCTGCGCGGCTGGACCGACATCCACGTGACGGACGGCGAGCACCCCTATCTCGGCAAATGGTGGGTGCCGGGCCTCATCATCGGCTACGAGCACTCCTTCGTGCACCAGGCCGCGGATTTCCTGGATTCGCTGAAGAGCGGAAAGCCGTGCCCGCCGACTTTCCGCGACGCGCTGGAGACGACGAAGGTCTGCGACGCGATCCTCAGCTCCGCAAAGTCGGGAGAATGGGTAAAGGTAACATAGGACTTCCGGCCGCAGGGCTCTTGGATTCCCGGGCGCGGGCGTTGTTCACATCAAATTACTCAGCGGGGTGATCGATACAAGTGAAACGCACCCAGCCCCGAGGTCATAGGAGTGGCGTGTGAATCGGTATGATTTCGAGGACCGCGTTGCCGTAGTTACGGGTGGAGCGCAAGGGATCGGTCGCGCCGTTAGCGAGCGCATTCTCGCGTCCGGCGGCAAGGTGAGCATCTGGGATCGCGACGGCGAGTTGCTGAAACAGACGGTCGCCGAGATCGGCAAGCCCCGCCAAGTGGATGGTTTGGAGGCCGACATTGCCGACTGTGCCGCGGTCGAGAGGGCGGCCTCCGTCACGCTCGCACGCTTCGAGAAGATCGACGTATTGATCAACAACGCCGCGATCGTCGGGCCCAACGCCCCGACCTGGGACTATCCGCCTGATGCATTCCGCGACGTCGTGAATGTCGGGTTGGTTGGCACCTTCTATTGTTGCCGCGCGATCGTTCCTAGCATGATTGCCGCCAACTATGGACGCATCGTGAATCTGAGTTCGGTCGCAGGCAAGGAAGGCAACCCGAATGCTCCTGCCTATAGCGCCACGAAAGCCGCGGTGATCGCTTTGACGAAGTCTCTGGGCAAGGAGCTTGCTTCTTATAACATTGGAGTCAATTGCGTGACTCCTGCGGTCGCCAAGACCGCCATGGCAATGAGTCAATCACCTGAATTCCTGGCCATGATTCTCTCCAAGATCCCCCGCGGACGCATGCTGGAATTGGAGGAGGCCGCGTCGATGATCTGCTGGCTTGCGACCGAAGAGAATTCCTTCACGACCGGCGCTGTGTTCGATCTCTCAGGGGGCCGAGCCACTTACTAACACAGCGCGAGCAGGCGGAGGTGCGACGACGCCGCTCTGAGCTTAGACCTCCCGCTGGACAGTTCGGCCCCAGCGGTAAGTTCGGCGGTGTCGCGCGGCGACCGCGAGAGCCTCCGGGAGCTCCGTCTGCAGGGTGCGTTCCGCGGCCGTGCATAACCTCCGCGTCGGCGGCTTGTCATCGATCCCGATCCGCTACCGCCGCTCTTCCCGCAGGTAGCGTTCGGCGAACTCGGTTGCCCGCACCGGACGGCCGGTGAAATAGCCCTGCACGAGATCGCAGCCTAGCTCGGCCACGTGCTTCAGCTGGCGGTTCGTCTCCACCCCTTCGGCGACCGTGGTCAGTCCAAAAGTGCGGCCGAGCTTGACAGCAATGTTGAGGAGCGCCTCGGCCTTGCCGCCCCGGTCGCTGCCGCTCACCAAGGATTGGTCGATCTTCAGGGTGTCTGCCGGCAGCGCGGACAGCGATGCGAGATTGGAGAAGCCGGTACCAAAATCGTCGATCGCAACGCCAATCCCGCAGCGGCGGAGCGCCGTCAGGCTTTCCAGCATGCGCTCGCCGCCCATCATGGCGGCCGTCTCCGTCACTTCGACCTCCAGTGTCTCGGGATTGACTCCTTCGCGGTCCACTACTTCGAGGAAGCGCCCGAGAAAGTCGGGATGGGCGAGCTGGTGCGGCGAGACGTTGACCGCGATGTTGAAGCCGGGCCTGGTCTCGCGAAGGCTGTTGCCGGCGCGACAGGCGTCGTGGAGGATGCGAAGTCCGAGATCGAAGATGAGCCCACTCCGCTCCGCAGCTTCGATGAAGACGGGCGGCGGCAGCTGGCCGCGCTCCGGATGCTGCCAGCGGGCCAGCGCTTCAGCTCCGGTGACCACGCCTGTCGCCGCCTCGACCTTCGGCTGCAGCGCGATGAAGAGCTGATCGGTCGGCAACGCCGTCGCCAGGTCCCGCTCCAGCATGGCGGTGGACGGGCCGCCGCACGCCTCCGGCTCGGAGAGCGCGACGCCGTCGGCCTTGGCGCGGGCGCCCGAATTGATCAGCCGGAAAGCGCGGTCGAGGACGCTGGTCAGGCTTCTGCCATGGTCGGGAATCTGCACGATCGCGGCGCGCGCACCGACCGCGATCGACTTGCCGGCAAGCGCCAGCGGCTGCGCCACGATCCCGATCAGCTCCGCGGCGAGGCCGCGCAGCGCGCCGAAGCTCTCGAAGCCGGGGACGACGACGAGGAAGTGGTCGGTGTCGAGGCGTCCGGCGCGCGGGGGGCCGGCGCTGCTCTTCAGCCTTTCGTTCGCGAAGCCCGCGATGCGAGCGCCCAAGGCGGCCAGGACCTCGTCGCCGATGGCCGGGCCCCAGGCGGCGTTGATGCCGGAGAAATTGTTGAGATCGAGTAGCAGCGCCGCTGCCGGCCGGCCGGTCGCGGTTGCTTCGCGGATGGCCGCGTTCAGCGCATCGAGAAGCTCTTGCCGCTCAAGCAGGGCCGAGGGCGCGAACTCCTGCTGCAGGCTCGACAGGCGATCGCGCTGCCAGCCGCTCCATGCAGCCTCACCGTCGCTTTTCCTCTCGAGCGCCTGTCCGCCTCCACCGCCCGGCGGGACGCCGCGAGCATCATATCTTGCGGGCAAGCCTCACCTCCGCGCTCGGAAACACTCCTCTAACAAACGCGGCTCGACTCAACGGTTAGTCTCACGAGGCAATTTGTGCGGCGCGGTTAACGGATGGTTGACCAAGCGCCCGCTCTTCCGCGGAGGGAAAGCTCAGGAACACCTCGGTGGCGCGGCCCGGCTCCGACACGATGCCGAAATGGCCGCCGTGTTTTTCCACGATGGCCTTGGCAAGCACCAGCCCGAGCCCGGGCCGGGGCTCCACACCCCACCCGGTCTCCCCGGCCGCGAGATCGTCAATGCCGGATTCAAGCAGGAACTCGGAGATTCCCGGCCCGCGGTCCGCGATCTCGAAGCGCACCCGGCTGGGCGGCTGATCGACGATTCTGAGTTGGATCTTCTCGTGTGAGGGCGAGGCGTCGAGGGCATTCGTCAGTATCTCGAAGAGCGCCTCCTCCGCGGCGTCGCTGTCGCACAGCACGTCGAGCGCCTCGGACGCAGCGACTTCGATCCGCGCCGCGGCGCGGGCACCGTGCGCTACCTCCACCTTCGCTATCGCCGCATCCGCGAGTGCCCGGGCATCGGCGACGCAGAGCGAAAGCTCGGCCGCTCCCGTCAGGATCGCGGAGGCCCTGCCGATACGACGCATGAGCCGGCGGAGCCGATCGCACGCTTCCGCCGCTTCGCGGGCCGTCGCCGGGTCGCCGGCGGGCAGCTGCGCGATGCGCGCGGCGGCTTGCTCGATCTCGCGGGCGAGCGCGGCGATCGAGCGCGCGCGCAGCGAAGCGACCCGCTCCAGCCGGGCGTTCTCGGCACGCAACTTGCGCTCCACCTGGGCCATGTGGAGCACGTACCCGACCTGGTGGCGGAAGACGTTCCAATTGATCGGCTTGCACAGAAACGACGTGGCGCCGAGCGCGAAGGCGCGCTCGATGGAGACGACATCCTCGCGCCCCGTGACCACGATAATGGGAAGGAAGCGCGTCTCCGGGCGGGCCCGCGCGCGCTCGATCACGGCGAACCCATCCATCACGGGCATGTCGAGATCGAGTATGGCGATGTCGAATGCCTGCCGCTCGAGCGCTTCCACAGCCGCCAGGCCGTTCTCCGCCTCCACCACGCTCATCTGGTCCTTCAGCGCGGCGCCGCCGAGCAAACGGCTGGTCGGGTCGTCGTCGACCACCAGCACGGCGGGCGTGCCGCGGTCGTTCGCCACATCGTATGCGATCTCGCGCAGGATCATGCAGGCCAACTTGGGCGGCAGGGATTAATTCTCCGTTTAGCCAAGGCGTGCGATCAGAGCTGCGAACCCGGGATCCAAAATTGCTTCGCCGCGCGCGCTCCATAAGAGCCAAGCTTGCAGTCCTCATCGCTGCTTCCGTTGGCGCGGCGGTGATTCTCGCGTTCGGCATCGGCAGCTACCGCGAGCTCACACGCTTCGGTGAAGCCAAGCGTTCCGAGCTGGAAGCCACCGCGCGGGTTCTCGCCACGACCGTGTCGGACGCGGTCGCCGACGGCGACACGGCGGCAGCACGCCGCGCTCTCCACGCCATCGGGAGGATTCCGAGCGTCGGCTTTGCCGAGATCCGCAGCCCGGACGGCGCAATCATCGCGCAAGCCGGTATGGGAGTAGCGCTGACCTCGGTTGCCGAGCTGTCCGACTCGGGCGGCTCCTCTTTGTGGCGCATGCTGACGCAAGGCTCCTTCCTCGTCGCAAGCGATATCGTCAACGCGGGGCGGCCGGTCGGCAGCCTAGTGCTCCTGGTCGACAGCTCGGAGCTCGCCGAACGGTTGAGGCAAGCGCTGGTGGCGGCGCTGCTCAGCGCCGGCGCGGCGATCCTCATCGGGCTGCTCGTGGCATCGCGCCTGCAACGCGCCATCACGCGACCGCTCGGCGCGCTCACTCGGACGATGAACGAGGTCCGCCTCACCAGCGATTTCTCGCAACGAGCGGAGCGCCGGTCGGATGACGAGACGGGTCAACTGGTCGACGCGTTCAACGACATGCTCGACCAGATCGGCCGACGCGACAAGGCGCTGGAAGAGCACCGCGAAGGGCTGGAGCGAACTGTGACAGCACGCACGCAGGACCTCGTGGTGGCGCGCGACGCCGCGGAGTCGGCAAACCGCGCCAAGTCGGACTTCCTGGCGACGATGAGTCATGAAATCCGCACGCCCATGAATGGCATGCTGGTGATGGCAGAGCTCTTGGCCGGAAGCGAGCTCCCGGCGCGCCCGCAGCGCTATGCTGAAACAATCGCCCGCTCCGGCCAGACGCTGCTCGCGATCATCAACGATATTCTCGACCTGTCGAAGATCGAAGCCGGCAAGCTGGAGCTCGAGCAAGGCCGTGTCGAGATAGAGACGATCGTGAACGACGTGCTGAGCCTCTTTTGGGAGCGCGCCGCCTCCAAGAGGCTCGACCTCGCCGCCCAGATCGATGCGGACGTTCCCGCGACCGTCGAGGGCGATCCGGTCCGGCTCAGCCAGATACTCTCCAACCTCGTCAACAACGCGCTGAAGTTCACCGAGAGCGGCCACGTTAAGGTGTCGGTCGCGCGACAGGACGCCGGCGGCGAACACGCCGATCTCCTGATCGCCGTTGAGGACACCGGAATCGGCATCCCCGCCGACAAGGTCGGGCGCATCTTCGAGGCGTTCAGCCAGGCCGACCAGTCGACCACCCGCCGCTTCGGCGGAACTGGCCTCGGCCTCTCCATCTGCCAGAGGCTGGTCGCCGCGATGGGCGGGCGCATCTGGGCGGAAAGCGAGCCCGGCAAGGGCTCTCGGTTCCTCTTCACGGTCGGCGCGCGCGTCCTGGAGGCGCCGACAGCTCCACTTCTCGGCACCGGCCGCTCGGCCCTCGTGGCGATCGAAGGTGGAGCGACGCAAAGCGTCCTGGCCGAGACGCTCAGGGAATGCGGTTATTCGCTGCTTGCCGATGTCACCGCGTCGGAACCGGCTGAGGCGATCTTCGCATCTCCGGAATGGATCGACGCGTGGCCGCGCCGGCGGGAGCGTTCCGGCGATCTCGCGGTCATCTGCGTCGCCGGCGTCGGCGACGGCAGGGTGGAGAGGCTTGTCGCGGCGGGGCGCGTCGATGCCGTCCTCTCGCAGCCGGTATCCTCCGGCCGCGTGCGGGAGATCCTGCGCGCCATCGATGCCGGAACCGTTTCGGAGCTGCTCAAGGAGCGTGGCGCGACCAATGCCCCGGACCTTGCCGATCTCACCGGGCTTGAGGTGCTTGTCGCCGACGACAGTCCCGTCAATCGGGAGGTCGTGTCGGAGGCGCTGGCGCGGCTGAAGGCCCGCGTGACGACTGTGGCGGACGGCCGCCAGGCGGTGGAGGTCTTCAAGCGCGGCAACTTCGGCGTCGTATTGATGGATTGCAGCATGCCGGAGCTCGACGGCTTCGCGGCGACACGCGAGATCCGCGCCTTCGAGGCGGAGGCCGGACTCCACCGCACGCCGGTCGTGGCGCTGACGGCGCATGTCGCCGGCAGCGCCGCCGACAGCTGGCAAGACGCCGGCATGGACGACTACCTGACAAAGCCGTTCACGATGCGCAGCCTCGCCGACTGCCTGACGCGACTCGAGCAGCGGAGCGAGGCCGCGCTGGCAGGAGATGCGTCGCGGCCAGATGAGGGCGTGACCGTTGAGCCGCTCGCAGCGGAGGCGGAGCCGACCGAGGCTCTCGATCCGGAGGTGCTTCAGTCCCTCCGCTCGATCGCCGGCGGGGACAACGCATTCTTCAACCGAATCTTCGGGCTTTTCCTGGCACACGTGCCGGCGCGGCTCGCGGCCCTCCGTGACGCGCTCGAAAAGGGCGATCTCGCCGCCGTCGCAACGGAGGCGCATGCCCTGAAGTCGCCGAGCATGAACATCGGCGCGCTGCGCCTCGGCGCGCATTGCGCCGAACTCGAGACTCGGGCGCGGGACGGCGAGCGCGCCTTTCCGTTCCAAGAAACACTTGCGAAGATCGAGTCTGAGTTCGCGGCCGCTGTAGCGGCCATCCAGCGAGAGCAAGGCGCGCCGGCGCGTTCGCCCGGAGAGCCGGCCCCGCGCGCCGCGCCCGCGCAATAATTAGCCGCGCAACCGCGCTTCAACCTCCGCTAACCGCTTTCCGCGGAATTCCCGGTTTCGGTGCATCACCGTACCTATCTAGCCGACATCATTAAGCTTGCAATGGCACTGCTAACCGAATGCAAACCGCTGCGCCCCATATCGCTTCCACAGCCCTGCGTCGGCTCTGTCGGAGCGCCGACGGCAACATTGCATTGCTGTTCGGCCTGGCGTTTCCTGTGCTGCTCGGCGCGGCTGGTATGGCTATCGACAGCGCCGCTTTCTACAACCAGCAGAGCCGCATGCAAACGGTCGCCGATTCCACTGCGCTCTCAGTGGCCAAGGAGCTGAACCTCTTCGCTGAAGGCACAGAGCTATTGATCGCGACGGGCGAGAGCCGCGCTGAGGCGTTGCTCGTGGAGACTGGTCTCGCCCACCGCCCGCACGAGACCGAGGTCAGCATCGACCTCGCACAAGGAACCGCAACCGTCGAGATCTCAATGGTGGCGGAAGGTTTCCTGCCGCCCGAGATCTGGGGGCAAAACCCGATCGTCGTTAGCGCAGTCGCCAGGACCTTCGGAGAGACCAAGCTCTGCGTGCTCGCCCTTCACGAAAGCAGCAGCGATACGCTGAAGGCGGACAACGGCGCCATCCTCACGGCGCCCGACTGCGCCATCCAGGCGAACTCGAACGACCCAAGCAGTATGGTCGCCAAGAATCGCAGTGCTGTCGTCTCGCTCTTTACCTGCACGTCCGGCGGCTTCGACGGGGACGGCTTTCTCCCCGAGCCGGAAACCGACTGTCCTCCGCTGGAAGACCCACTCGAAACGCGCGCGCCGCCGCCGGTGGGCGGCTGCGACTTCCTCGACTTCACCCTCGAGAAGGGTACGCAGACGATCGTCCCCGGTCACTATTGCGGCGGTCTCACCCTCAAGAACCACGCGGACGTGATCGCCGAGCCCGGCATTTACGTCATCAGCGGCGGCAAGCTCGAGGTTGGCAACCAGGCGCTCCTGCGCGGAGAGTATGTCGGCTTCTATTTTGCCGACGATGCCGCCACCCTCGTCTTCAAGGACCAAGCTTTGGTGGAGCTGAGCGCGCCGAAGGACGGGCCGATGGCGGGCCTGCTCTTCTTCGAGAATCCCGGCGCGGCGGAAGGACGCAGTTTCGAGGTGAGCAGCAACGCGGCGCGTGAGTTGTTGGGCACGATCTACCTGCCAAGAGGCGTTTTCAAGTCGAGCGGTATCGGAATCATCGCGGAAGCCTCTGCCTACACGATCATCGTAGCCGGGCGGCTCGACCTCTCCATGGCCAGGCTCGTGCTGAACGCCAACTACGATGCCAGCGACGTCCCCGTCCCCTCCGGCATCGGTCCTTGGAGCCAGAAAGTCACCCTCGACCAGTGAGGGCCG
>CAZARE010000183.1:0-2805 GCA_964487455.1 uncultured Propylenella sp. | reverse complement strand
CAACGCCTACCTCCGCGCCGGCACGTCCGGCGAGCGCGCCTATGCGCTCCGGCTCCTCGGCTGGTCGCTCGCCGACCGCTACGAATGGAAGCCGGCGATCCGCGCCTACCGCGCGAGCCTGGCGCTTGAGGACGACGCCGGCACACGCTCAAGATACGACGAGCTGATCGCCGAGCACGGATTCCGCATCGTCAGCCATGACGTGGAGGCGGACGCGGCGGCGCCGCGCATCTGCCTGAACTTCTCCGACCGGCTGGCGGAAGGTCAGAACCTCGCCGACTACATCAGCGTGGAAGGCGGCGCCGACCTCGCCGTGGAGGCCGCCGGACAGCAGATCTGCCTCGACGGGGTGCGGCACGGGAGCCGCTACCGCGTCACCGCGCGCGAAGGGCTGCCCGCCGCCGACGGCGAGAGCCTCGCCGCGAGCGCCGCGCTCGACATCTTTGTGCGCGACCGGTCGCCGGCGGTGCGTTTCCTGGGCGGCGCCTACGTCCTGCCGGCAGGCGGAGAGCCGACCATCCCCGCGGTCACGGTCAACACGACGCGCATCGACGCCAAGCTGCATCGCATCGGCGACCGGCAGCTCGCCGCGGCCGTCGCCGAAGGCACGTTCCTGAGCCAGCTCTCGCGCTGGGAGACCGAGACCATCGAGGAACGCTCCGGCGCCAAGGTGTGGGAAGGCAGCGTCGAGGTCGCCGGCGAGCTCAATCGCGAGATGACCACCGCGATTCCGGTCGGGGAGCTGGAAGCGGAGCTGGCGCCCGGCGCCTATATCCTCACGGCGGAAGCCGTGAACGACAGCTCCAACGAATGGGAGGCGCGCGCCACGCAATGGTTCGTGGTGACCGATCTCGGCCTCACCACGCTTGCCGGCAATGACGGGCTGCATGCCATGGTGCGCTCGCTCGGCACCGCCGGTCCCGTCCCCGGCGTGGAGCTGAGGCTCGTCGCGGTCAACAACGAGATCCTCGGACAGGCGACCACGGACGCCGACGGCTATGCGCGCTTCGCCCCCGGCCTCATGCGCGGCACCGGCGGCATGGCGCCGGGCCTGCTTGTCGCGACGACGGCCGAGGGCGACTACAGCTTCCTCGTTCTCTCCAAGTCGCCGATGGACCTTACCGACCGCGGCGTCGAAGGACGCGAGCCGCCGAAGCCGCTCGACGTTTTCCTCACCACCGAGCGCGGCATTTACCGCGCCGGGGAGACGGTCTACGCCACGGCGCTCGTCCGCGACGCCACCGCGAGCGCGGTGGCGGGCGTTCCGCTGACGACCATCCTGACCCGCCCCGACGGCAAGGAATCGCGCCGCGAGGCGCTGACCGACCAGGGGCTTGGCGGCAACGTCACGCCGTTCGAGCTGACGGGCGGAGCCATGCGCGGAACCTGGCGAATGGCCGTCCATGCCGACGTGAACGCGGCGCCGCTCGCGGAGACCACCTTCCTGGTGGAGGATTTCGAGCCGGAGCGGCTCGACTTCGACCTGGCGACCGACATGGAGGCGCTCGACCCGGCGGCGCCGGCGCAGCTCAGCGTCGACGCGCGCTTCCTCTACGGCCTGCCCGCGGCGGAGCTTTCCGTCGAGGGCGAGACGGTGCTGCGTGCCGGGCGCGGGCTTGGCGCCTATCCGGGCTACGCGTTCGGACTGGCCGACGAGGCGTTCGGCACGATCGTCGAGCCGCTGGCGAGCGCGACCACCGACGCGGCGGGCCACGCGGAGTTGAGCGTTGCGGTTCCTGCCGCGGTCGCATCGAGCCTGCCGCTTGAAGCGACCGTCAACGTGCGTGTGCTGGACAGCGGCGCGCGTCCGGTGGAGCGCAACCTCTCGCTCCCCGTCGTCTCGACGTCGGACCGGCTCGGCATCAAGCCCCTCTTCGAGGGCGCGGCGGGCGAGAACGGTCCCGTCGCGTTCGAGCTGATCGCCGTCGATCCCGCGGGCGATCGCGCCGAGCGGGAGGACGTCCGCTGGTCGCTCTATCAGCTGAGGACCCAGTTCCAGTGGTACCGCTCCGACGGGCGCTGGGATTACGAGCGGATCGAGACGAAGAGCCGTGTGGCCAGCGGCACGGCCGATGTCGCGGCCGATCGCCCGGCGCGCGTCGAGGCCGCGGTCGAATGGGGCAGCTACAGGCTGGAGGTCGAGGCGGCGTCCGCCGGGGCCCTGCCGGCGAGCCTCGATTTCGAGGCCGGATGGTATGTCGAGGCGAAGGCGCTCGACACGCCGGAGGCGCTGAAGGTGTCGCTCGACAAGGCGCTTTATGCGCCGGGCGAGACGGCGCGCGTGCATATCGAGACGCGCTTCGACGGCATCGCGCTGGTCATGGTCATGGACGACAGGCTGATCGCCACCCATCCGGTCGAGGTGAGCGGCAACATGGCCGAGGTGGACATCCCGGTGACCCATGCGTGGGGGCCGGGGGCCTACGTGACGGCGGCGCTTTTCCGGCCGATGGATCTCGCCGCCCACCGCATGCCCACGCGGGCCGTCGGGCTTGCCTGGGCGGGCGTCGATCCCGCCGAGCGCGACCTTGATGTCGCAATCGAGGTGCCGGACTCCATGCGCCCTCGCGGCGACATGCCGGTCGAGGTTGCGCTCGCGAACCTGCCCGCCGGCACGGAGGCGTATGTCACTCTCGCCGCCGTCGACCTCGGCATCCTCAACCTGACGCGCTACGCGACACCGAATCCGGAGGAATACTATTTCGGCCGACGCCGGCTCGGCATGGCGATCCGCGATCTCTACGGCCAGCTGATCGACCGCATGCAGGGCGTGCGCGGAGCCGTGCGCTCGGGTGGCGATGCGAG
>CAZARE010000182.1:0-6047 GCA_964487455.1 uncultured Propylenella sp. | reverse complement strand
CCGCCTCGGGCCCGGTGAGCAGCCTCTCCTCGCCGAGGAGGCGATTGACGAGCGTCGACTTGCCGGCATTCGGCTGCCCAACGATTGCGACGTTGAGCGGCTTCGCCCCTGCGCCGTCCGGCCCGGCGTCGGCGACGCGGTCGGAGGGCTCAGCTGCCTTTCCCTCCATGGCCGCGCGGATCGCGTCATAGAGGTCCGAGATGCCGATCCCATGCTCGGCCGACACGGCGATCGGGTCGCCGAAGCCGAGCGCGTAGGCGTCAAGCACGCCGCTGTCGGCGGCGCGGCTCTCCGCCTTGTTCGCCACCACTACCACCGGCCGGCCCAAGCCGCGCAGCGCCGCTGCGAAGTGCTCGTCCGCCGGGGTGACGCCCGCACGGGCGTCGATCAGAAAAAGGACGAGGTCGGCCTCCGCAAGCGCTGCATCGGTCTGGCGGCGCATGCGACCGGCAAGGGTCTCCGGCGCCGCCTCCTCGAGGCCGGCCGTATCGATCAGCCGAAAGAACAGGTCGCCTATTTCCGCATCGGCCTCGCGCCGGTCGCGCGTGACTCCCGGCTTATCGTGAACGAGCGCCAGTCGCCGCCCCACCAGCCTGTTGAAGAGCGTCGACTTCCCGACATTTGGCCGACCGACAATGGCGACGGTGAAGGCCAAAGGCGGCCCGCTCTAGCGGAAGGCCGCGAGCGAGCCGTCGGCGGAAAGGAGAACGAGTTGGCCGCCGGCGACGATCGGCTTTACATAGGCCGGGCTCGGAAGTTGGCGGTCTACAATGATGTTGCCGGTCCCCGGGTCAACGCCGACCATCTTTCGGTCGTTGGAGACGGCCCACAGGACGCCGCCTGCCAGCGTCGGACCGGTCCACACAGAGAAGAACCTCTTCTTGCGCACGGTCGGAAGCGCCGCGCGCCAGAACACCGAACCCGTGGTCCGGTCTAGCGCGACCAAGTTGTCCCGCAGGTCGACGATGAAGATCGCATTCCCCGACACGGCCGGCGTCGATGCGCTGCCGATATTCTCCTCCCAGAGCCGCTCGCCGTCGGAGAGCCTGACGGCGATGGTTCTCCCCGACACGCCGGTCGCGTAGACGACACCTTCGTAGATGACGGGGCTCGCGGCCACGTCGGTAAGACCCGAAACCGCGAGCGTGCGCGTGGAACGGACCACCGCGTCGGCCCATTGCGGCTCGCCCGAGTCGACATTGAATGCGATCACCTCTCCGGACGAATACGGGACCACCACGGTGTTGCCGGAAACGGCCGGACTGGCAGCGGAGAGCACCCCGGCGGTCTCAGGAATTCCCGGGTACTGCCATGCCTCAGTTCCGTCGGCCTGGTTCACGGCATGGAGCACGTTCGTTGCGCTCACCACGAACACCTTGCCGCTCGCCGCGGTCGGCGCAGAATGTGCCGGCGCGCCCATTTGGAAGCTCCAGATGCGCGCGCCGCTGGCCGCGTCGAGGGCCACAAGATCGCCGAAGCCGGTTGCGGCGAAGATCGCGTTGCCCGAGGCGGCGATGCCGCCACCGCCGGAGCGGCTCTTCTCGCCCTGCGGAGCAAGTGCGGTCGTCCAGGATTTGGCGCCGCCCGGAGCCAGCGCCGTCACCGTCCCGCTCGTGTCGTAGACGAAGAGGCGGCCCCCATGGACAATGGGCGGAACCGAGGGCCGCACGTTGCGCTTGCTGGCCTTCTGCACCGCATTTACGCGCCATGTGGAAGTCGCCGAGGTGCCGCCAAGGCTGACGTTGCCGGGTGCATTGGCTGCGTTGCCGCCGGGCTGCGGCCACTCGGCGAGCGCCGTCGCGACTCCGATGGCCGGAGTTCCACCGGCGATTTCCGAGCCTCCCTGCGGAAGCGCGGCGCGCCGTTCGCCCGGCAGTATCGTTTCCTTGGTGCGGAACGGATTGAGCCCCCCAATCGCGCCGCAGCCGCCGACGAGAGCGGGCAAGATCAGCAGGACAACGGCCGCAGTCGCGATTCTGTTGGTGGTCATGATAGTCCGCACTGCCTCGTCATTACGGCAGAAATAGTATCTACGGGTTCCGGTCGACGGTGTCAGCCTCGACGTCGGGCGAAGAAGCGGCCTCATCGGTGCCCGGGGCGCCGGCCTCGTCGCCCGGCGCCTGAAGCTGTCCATCGATCAGCGAGATCATCAGGGCGGATCGCTGCCATATCTCGACCGGCGTCTAGGCGTCCTGCTGGATCGAGACGAAATGCTCGCGCGCCGTCGCAAGGTCACCCGACTCATAGGCCGCAGCACCCAGCACCTCGCGCGCCGCATGCCGCCACGGATTGCCCGGCACGTTCAGCGCGTCGGCGCGCTCTACCGCGCCCGCCAGGTCTCCGATATCGAGCGCTACTAGCGCCGCTCTGATCCGCGCCAGATCGCGCAGCGGCCGTGTCAAGGACTGGTTTGCCGCCAGCGTGTCGTAAGCGGCGAGCGCCGCCTCCTTCTCCCCTGCGGCAACGCTTTCTCCCGCAAGCCTTAGCCGCGCCAACGCAGCGTAACCGGCACTCCCCTCTTCCACGATGGCAGTGAGCTCGGCCACGCCTTCCTCGCGACTGCCGCTTTCTATCGCTTCCAGAGCCGCCATGAAGCGGTCGCCCGCTTGCGCGGCTCGCCGCTCCTCCCACCACAGCCAGCCACGATAGCCGGCCGTGATGGCGACGATCAGCACGCACGCCCCGATGAACAGCCAGCCGAAGCGATTCCACAGCGCCTTCAGTTGGTCGCGCCGCAGTTCCTCGTCGACTTCGCGGATGAATGTCTCGGTTCGGCGCTCGTCGTTGGCCATCGCTTAAGGTGCTGAAGATCGCAGGTGAATCGCGGGTCTAGCCCCGCCGAGCGAGCCCGCGAAGCGGCCTCGACCCTACCGGCTTTGTTCCTGGGAGGCAACGGAATGTCCGACGGCGAGCGAGGACTCACCGTGTCCTTAGCTAGGCAAGCGGGCTCACTCCGATCAACCAATCGTGCAGGAACCAGACGATGGCAGCCCAGATGAGTACGCCGAGGGTAATCGCGATCGCGTCGTTTCGTGCAGGGCCGGCCACTCGGATCCGACCCGCAGCGCGGTCGCGCCGACGCTCCGAGCGGAACGCGACGATCGCCCACACTAGGAACGCGCCGAAGAGAAGCAGGTCTGCGACCGTGCCGTTGGAGAGGAGGTGCGCGAACGCCCATACCTTGACCGAAAGCAGCATCGGATGACCGAGACGCGCCTTCATGCGGCCGGCGGGAACGAGGTAGGCGGCAAACAGCACGAAGGCGACAAGGTTGAGCGCGACGGCCAGATGTTTGAGCCATACCGGCGAGAACCACAGCACCCACGGGTCCTGCCGCGCCAACCCGTAGCCCCAAACAAGCAGGACCAACCCAACCGCGGAAACAAGCGAGTATAGGCCCTTCCAGGGTCCCTCTCCCAACCGGGAGATCATCGCCCCACGCCAGTCCGCGGCAACGATTCTGATGGAATGGACGCCTAGGAAAACCACAAGGCCGAGAATGAGGATGAGCATCACCGCCCCCTTCCGCGGGTATAAGCCCTCGCTAGCTTAGCCGGCGTATGCTGGCAAGCTGGCCTATACGGAGGGGCGGGAGCGATCCGCCAGCGGTTCGCCGCTGCGACGCCTAGTCGGCGCCGCCAATGCGAAGGACTTCGCCGTCGTCGGCGTCGATCAGCAGATAAAGCGCGCCGTCGGGCCCTTGCACGACATCGCGGATGCGCCGGCCGGCGTCATCGAGGATGCGCTCCTCGTGCACCACCGAGTCGCCGTCAAGCTCCAGCCGGACCAGCGCGGTGGATGCAAGCCCGCCAACGAACAGGTCGCCCTGCCATTCGGGAAATGCGTCTCCCGTGTAGAATGTCATGCCGGACGGGGCGATCACCGGGGTCCATTGGTAGATCGGATCTTCAAAGCTCGGGGCCTCCGATTCTCCCGTCCCGACCGGCGAGCCGTCATAATTCACTCCGTGTGAAACGACCGGCCACCCGTAGTTCTTCCCTGGCTCCGGGATGTTGAGCTCGTCGCCGCCCCTCGGGCCGTGCTCGATCTCCCACAGGACGCCAGTTTCGGGATTCATGGCGGCAGCCTGAATATTGCGGTGACCGAGCGACCATATTTCCGGTAGCGCGCCCTCCTGCCCTACGAAGGGATTATCCTCGGGCACGCCGCCGTCCGGATAGATGCGCACGATCTTACCGAGGTGCGAATCCAGGTCCTGCGCCTGATCACGGAAGCGCGCTTCGGAACGCTCGCCGAGCGTGACGAAAAGATGGCCCTCCCCATCGAACACAAGCCGCGAACCGAAGTGCTTGGTGCTTGGCAGCTTCGGCTGCTGCGAGAAGATCACCTCAACCTCTTCCAGCGCCGAGGAATCGGCATTCAGCCTGCCGCGCGCCACGGCCGTGGAATTGGTGCCCTCAGGTCCCGGCTCGGAGAAGCTGAGATAGACGAGGCGGTTCTCGGAGAAGTCCGGATCGAGCGCGACGTCAAGCAGCCCGCCCTGGTCGCGCGCGTCGACCTCCGGCAAGCCTGCGATCGACTCGGACAATTCGCCCTGTTCCGACATGTGCCGAAGCCGGCCCGTCCGCTCGGTGACCAGCGCGCTGCCGTCCGGAAGGAAGGCCATCCCCCATGGGTGGATTAGACCGCTCGCGATCGTGGTGACGTGAATAGTCGCCTGTTCGGTCTCGCGCACATCGTCGAGCGCGGCCGCCGACGTAGCGAGCAGCGCCGCTGTCGCGACGAGCGCGGGCCTGGAGCGGACGAACGTGGGCCGAGCGTATCGGGTCTTCAGCATCGGGGCCTCCTCACAGTGGGGGAGCTCAAGCGTCATTGTCAGAGCTTAAGAACCGAATGCAGCAAGCAACACCACGTTCCCCGATCGATCATCAAAGATTCGTGGCCGCCCAAAAACGAAAGCCCCGCACGTGCGGGGCCATCACTGCGTGGAAGCGTTCAGCAGTACCGCGTCATGCCGCTTTCGGCTGCAGAACGCCATTCAGACGGGCCGCGTCGGAAAGGGTCTCGCGTGTGCTCGCCGGGGCGGAAATCGACCTCCGCGGCGCCGAACGGGCGTTCTCCCAGTTGGCCGCGACGAACGCGCTCGTCTTGTCGAGGAAAACGAACTTGTCGACTTCGCCCACCCACGAAAGCGGGATCAAGTGGTCGTAGCCGTAACCCGCGCTGATGCAGGTCACTCTGAGCATGTCGCCCTCAAGGCCATTCACGAACCCGATGCACCGGTCATCGGCCGCGATGACGCTCATTTCCTCCCTGATTCTGTCGATGATCATAACGCCTCCTCGCCGACCTTGCGTCGCCGTTTTCTCGGCTTCGTTTCGACAGAGAACGCACGAAGCGCATTCTGGTTTCGCGCCCCCAAGAGCCAGGGAGCGGCTTCCCTGCTACCCGCCAACCCTTAACCGGCTTTGCGAGTAATGTACTTGATTCGTGTCAAATAGCAGGCGGGACTCGTTGCAAATTCGACGCGATCAAGCCCCCGTCACTCTTATCCACAAATTTTCCAAAGCGCTGGTGAGATTTGGGCGGCGCTCTATTCCCATTCGATGGTTCCCGGCGGCTTTGAAGTCACGTCGTAAACGACGCGATTTATCCCCTTGACCTCGTTGATGATCCTGGTAGCCGCGCGCGCCAGAAAATCCATGTCGTAGGGATAGAAATCCGCCGTCATGCCGTCGACCGACGTCACCGCACGTAGCGCGCAAGCGAAATCGTAGGTTCGCGTATCACCCATCACGCCGACCGTCTGCACCGGCAGGAGGACGGCAAAGGCCTGCCAGATGGCGTCGTAGAGCCCGGCCTTTCGGATCTCGTCGAGATAGATGGCGTCGGCCCTCCGGAGAATGGCGAGCTTCTCGCGCGTCACCGGGCCCGGGCAGCGGATGGCAAGCCCCGGCCCGGGGAAGGGGTGGCGGCCGACGAAGCGCTCCGGCAGGCCTAACTCGCGGCCGAGCGCCCTCACCTCGTCCTTGAAAAGCATGCGCAGTGGTTCCAGCAGCGCCATGTTCATGCGCTCCGGCAGCCCG
>CAZARE010000181.1:0-18551 GCA_964487455.1 uncultured Propylenella sp. | reverse complement strand
CGTGCGGCGCGGATCGAAGCGGCCATGGGCGGCGCTCTTCAGCCGCCGTGTGCGTAACCTATCGTCCGGCAAGGCCAGAGCGGCCAGTGCGCGCTTGACTTCCGCGATCTCCGCGGCGCTCATCTGAGCGAAGTCCTTGCGCTGCAGGACTTCTCGCGACGACACGGTCAGCCGCATGTCCACTTCCACCTTGGGCTGCTCATGCTCCCGGGGGTCCCTTTCCGGCGCCATGGCTTGACGGACTCGCGTCTCCGCCGCGCGCGGTTTCTCCCGCTCCGCCGGTACCGGGCTATCTGGACTCATCATCGCGATGATTTTCTCCAGCAGGCCACGCTGCTGCCAGAAGAGCTCGAACGCTTCGTGAAAGACCGCACGATGCTCACGCTTCTTCACGAACACTGAGTGGAGCGTCCAGTAGAAATCGTCGCGCGATCCGATACCGGCGGTCTCGATGGCCCGGATCGCGTCGATCACAGCCGCTGGCCCCACCGGCAGCCCGGCGCGTCGCAGCGTGCGCGCGAAGTAAACGATATTGTCGGCGATGCGCCCGCCGCTCGCTTCGGCGCTGTCGCCGCTGCTGTATGCCTTTGTCACCACCCGGACTTCCTACTGTCGTCATTGCCGGGCTTGACCCGGCAATCCATTCCATAAGCGCTGCACCTAATCGCGAACATGACGGAATGGATGCCCGGATCAAGTCCGGGCATCCCGACAAGGATGGGGCACAGCCGCATCCCTCACTCCGCCGCCGCCAACTCCGCCCTCACCTCGTCCAACAGCGCCTTGCTGCGGCTGTTCCCAATCCGGGCGATGTCATCTTGATACTTCAGGAGCACGCCAAGCGTGTCGTTGACGGTTACGGGATCGAGCGCGATCTGGTCGAGCTCGGTGAGCGCCGCGGCCCAATCGATCGTCTCCGCTACGCCGGGCCGCTTGAACAAATCCTCCTCGCGTAGCCGCTGCACGAAGCCGACGACCTCCGCCGCCAGACGCTTGCGGATACCGGGGACGCGGGTCGTGAGGATCTCCAACTCGCGGGCGGCATCGGGATAGTCGACCCAGTGATAGAAACAGCGCCGCTTCAAGGCGTCGTGAATCTCGCGCGTGCGGTTCGTCGTGACTACCACGATTGGTGGATGCGCCGCGCGGATCGTGCCGAGTTCCGGTACGGTGACCTGATTGTCGGCCAGCACTTCCAGCAGGAACGCTTCAAAGGCCTCGTCGGCCCGGTCCAGCTCGTCGATCAGGAGGATTGGCGGGCCGGCAATGTCGGGCTCCAGCGCCTGCAGGATCGGGCGCTTGATGAGAAAGCGGTCGGTGAAGATGTCCTTCGACAGCGTCTCGCGGTCGACGTCGCCGGCGGCCTCGGCAAGGCGGATCTCCACCATCTGCGCAGCATAGTTCCACTCGTAGACGGCGCTCGCCACGTCCAGGCCCTCATAGCACTGCAGCCGGATGAGCTTGCGTCCCAGCGTCTCGGCCAGCACCTTGCCAATCTCGGTCTTGCCGACGCCCGCTTCGCCCTCCAGAAAGATCGGCCTTCCCATCTTGAGCGACAGGAAGAGCACGGTCGCCAGCGACCGGTCGGCGATGTAGCCGGCGGAGGCGAGGAGCGCCTGCGTTTCGTCGATGGACGTGGGGACCGAGCGGTTGGGCATATCGAGCGGTGCGTAGGGCTGATGAAATATAGGCGAGAGTTGCATCCCCCGCATGCGACGAATAATCGAGAGGTGAATTTCCGCAAGGCTTCGACCCGATGAATTCCTCCGGATCCCCCCTCCTCTCGCCGATCTTCGCGTCGGCGACGGTCGCCGGGATCTTCTCCGACCAGGCGGTAATCCAGGCGATGCTCGACTTCGAGGCGGCGCTTGCCGAGGCGGAAGCGGAGGTAGGCGTCATTCCTGCAACTGCGGTCGCGCCGATAAAATCGGCCTGCGACGCGGACCTTTTCGAGATTGAGGAAATCGGTCGCTCAGCGGCGCTGGCCGGGAACGTCGCCATCCCGCTCGTCAAGGCGCTCACCGGGAAGGTCACCGAGAAAGCGCGCGGCTACGTGCATTGGGGAGCCACCAGCCAGGACGTGATCGACACGGCGTTTATGCTCTGCGCCAAACAGGCCCTGCCGCGCATCCGCCAGGAGCTGTTGCTGGCCCTGCGTGCGCTCGTTGCGTTGACCGAGAAACACCGCGGGACGATCATGCCGGGTCGCACGCTGCTGCAGCAGGCGCTGCCCATCACGTTCGGGTTCAAGGCCGCAGGTTGGCTTTCGGCGTTGGCCGGGGCAGCGCTACGGCTGCGCCATGTCGAGGCTAGGGCGCTCGCGCTCCAGTTCGGCGGCGCGGCGGGCACGCTCGCCGCGCTCGGCGCCGAGGGCGCCAAGGTGAAGTCGGCGCTGGCGAAGCGCCTTGACCTCGGCGAAGCGCCAACATCCTGGCACGCGGACCGCGGCCGCATATTCGACATTGCGACTTCGCTCGCCGGCCTTTCAGGCGCTTCGGCCAAGATCTCGGGCGACGTGCTTCTGCTCATGCAGACCGAGGTGGGCGAGGCCTTCGAGCCCGCCGCGGCTGGCAAGGGCGGCTCCTCTACGTTGCCGCACAAGCGCAATCCCGTCGGGGCCGCCGCCATTCGCGCGAACCATCGGCGCATCACGGGGCTGATGACGACGATCACGATCGGGCTGGAACAGGAGCACGAGCGCTCACCCGGGGCGTGGGCCGCGGAATGGGAGACGATGCGCGAGTTGTTCGTTCTCGCCGCCGGCAGCGTTGAGCGGCTAAAGGAGCTGCTCGCCGGTCTGGAGGTCGACGCCGCGCGCATGCGCGCCAACCTCGACGCCACGCTCGGGCTGCCGCTCGCCGAAAGCTTGATGATGGCGCTTGCGCCGAAGATCGGCCGCATGGAGGCGCACCACAGGGTGGAGGCCGCCGCAAAGCTTGCCATCGCCAGCGGCCGGGCGCTTGTCGAGGTGGCCAAGGCGGAGCCGGCAATTGCCGGGAACTTGTCGGCGCAGGAAATCGACCGCGCCCTCGATCCCCGGAATTATCTCGGCAGCGTCGACACGATGATCGATGCGGCGCTGGCTGAGGCGAAGAGTGAGATGGAGAGCAAGTGATGCCTGAGGTGACGACCGGCGACGGCGTTAAGATCCACTATGAAGTCGAGGGCCGGAAGGACGGGCCTCCGCTCGTCTTCTCCAATTCGCTCGGCACCAACCTCCATATGTGGGACGGGCAGTTGGACGCGGCCACGGCTCTTGGCTTCCGAGTGATCCGCTACGATCAACGCGGCCACGGGAAGTCCGACGTGCCGACCGGCGAATACGCGCTTGAGCGTCTGGGCGCGGACGTGATCGACATGCTCGACGCACTGGACGTGGAGCGGGCCATGTTCTGCGGCCTCTCCATGGGCGGAATGACCGGCATTTGGCTTGCGCTCAACCATCCGCGGCGCTTTACGCGCATGGCCCAGTGCAATACCGCGGTCTGGCTTCCGCCGCCGGAATTGTGGAACGAGCGCATCAGGGCCGTGACCCACGGCGGTATGGAGGCCGTAGCCGAAGGGGTGGTGGAGCGCTGGTTCACGCTCGCCTTCCGGCAAGCCGAGCCAGGCGAGACGGATCGCGTCCGCGCCATGATCCTCGCGACGAAGCCCGCGGGCTACGCCGGTTGCTGCGCGGCGATCCGCGAAATGGACATGCGCGACTTTCTCGGGACGATCGAGGCCCCGACGCTGATCGTGATCGGAGCTCATGACCCCGCGACCACCCCGGAGCGCGGAGAATACATCGTGGAGCGTATTCCCGGCGCGCAGAAAGCCGTGCTTGAGGCCGCCCATCTGTCAAACGTCGAGCGCTGCGACGACTTCAACCGGGCGGTGCTCGGCTTCCTGACCGGGGAACGGAAATGAACGACCGCTACGAAGACGGCATGAAGGTCCGGCGCGCCGTGCTGGGCGACGCGCACGTGGACCGCGCCACCGCCGCCGCCTCCGACTTCACCCGCGAGTTCCAGGATTTGATCACCCGCTACGCTTGGGGGGAGATCTGGACGCGCCCAGGTCTCGACCGAAAGACCCGCTCCTGCATGGTGCTGACGGCCATGATGGCGCTCGGCCACTGGGACGAGTTCCGCATGCACACGCGCGCTGCCTTCAACAACGGCCTGAACAGGGACGACATCAAGGAAGTGATCCTGCAGGCGGCGATCTATTGCGGCGTGCCTGTGGCCAACCACGCCTTCAAGGAGGCCGCGGCGGTCTTCAAGGAGATGGGCAAAGGCTAGCCGCTGAAGCTACGCGGGAGATGCCTGGCAGCCAACCCGTCGCGCCGGGCACGCCGCTCTCAATCGCCGCCAGTTGTGCCTTGCGTGGGGCCGGGGTAGCCTACGGCCGGCATCTGAGAGCGGGGGCGCAGCCCGCCGGGGGTAGAGGCGTATGGAGTACTTTCTCCAGCAGCTCATCAACGGGCTGACGCTGGGCTCGATCTACGGCCTGATCGCCATCGGGTACACGATGGTCTACGGCATCATCGGCATGATCAACTTCGCGCACGGCGACATCTTCATGGTGGGCGCCTTTATCGGCCTCATCATGCTGGTCGCGCTCGGCATCACGTCCGCGACGCCGATCTTCATGCTGATCCTGCTCCTGATTTTCATCATCGTCGTCGCCATGGTGCTGACTGCGGTCTGGGGGTGGACCGTCGAACGCATCGCCTACCGACCGCTGCGCGGCTCGTTCCGGCTTGCCCCGCTCATCACGGCCATCGGCATGGCAATCGTCTTGCAGAACTTCGTGCTGCTTTCACAAGGGGCGCGTGTGAAGCCGATGCCGCCCATCGTGACCGGGGGCTACACGGTCCTCGACCGCGGCGGCTTCGTCGTACAGCTTTCGAACATCCAGATCATCATTATCGTGACCACAATCGTGTTGATGATCGGCTTCACCGTCCTGATCGCCAAGACGACCCTCGGCCGCTCGCAACGAGCCTGCGAGCAGGACGCCAAGATGGCCGCGCTGCTCGGCGTCAACATCGACAGGACGATCTCGCTGACTTTCGTCATGGGCGCCGCCCTTGCCGCCGTGGCTGGCATCATGTTCACGCTCTATTACGGCGTCATCGACTTCTACATCGGCTTCCTCGCCGGCATCAAAGCGTTCACTGCGGCCGTCCTCGGCGGCATTGGCTCGCTGCCCGGTGCGATGCTCGGCGGTCTATTGATCGGCCTCATAGAGACCTTCTGGTCCGCTTACTTCTCCCTGGAATACAAAGATGTGGCAGCCTTCTCAGTGCTCGCCATCGTGCTGATCTTTCTCCCGTCCGGCCTTCTCGGCCGCCCTGACGTCGAGAAGGTCTAACAGGGATGGCGGAGCAGGCCACGACGTCACGGCCGATCGGCGCCCAGGCTGCTTGGTCCGGGCGGCTGGAGGCGGCGGTCAAGGACGCCGCGGTTGCCGCCTTCATCACCCTTGCCTTGACCTCTCTGCTCGTCGGATTGAGAACGCAGACGGCCCCCGGCGGTCTCTCCCTGCAGCCGAACTTCACCGCCGTGTCCCTGGCCGTGGTCATCGTCTTCGCCGGCCGGCTGATCCTCAATTTGTTCGTGTGGCATCCAGACCGAGCGATCGGCCGGACGATCGGAGCATATCTGCCAGATATGGCCCGGCTCAGTTTCCTCGGTCGTATCGCCGGCCCCATCCTGTTGTTGTTGGCCTTCGCCTTGCCCTTCCTGCTGCTCGCCTTCTTCACGCAGCAGAGCCGCTACTTCCTGGATCTTTCAATCCTGGTGCTCACCTATGTGATGCTCGGCTGGGGGCTCAACATCGTCGTCGGCCTCGCGGGCCTCCTCGATCTCGGTTATGTCGCCTTCTACGCCGTCGGCGCCTATTCCTATGCGCTTCTGTCCCACTACATGGGCTGGTCGTTCTGGGTCTGCCTGCCGCTGGCTGGGATCCTCGCCGCCTTCTGGGGCATCATCCTCGGCTTTCCGGTGTTGCGCTTGCGCGGGGATTATCTCGCCATCGTCACGCTCGCGTTCGGCGAGATAATCCGCATCATCCTCATCAATTGGCAGAGCTTCACGGGAGGGCCCAACGGGGTCTCTGGAATCGCCCGCCCGAGCTTCTTCGGGATCGAGTTCGACCGCAGCGAGAGCGGCTTCGCCGCCACCTTCGGCCTGGAATTCTCCGCCATTCACAGGATCATTTTCCTCTACTACCTGATCCTCCTCCTGGCGCTCCTCACCAATTTCGTCACGATCCGCCTGCGCCGGCTGCCGGTCGGGCGCGCATGGGAGGCTCTGAGGGAAGACGAGATCGCTTGCCGCACGCTGGGCATCAACACCACCAACACCAAGCTTACCGCCTTCGCCCTCGGCGCCATGTTCGGGGGCTTCGCCGGCTCGTTCTTCGCCACCCGTCAGGGTTTCATCTCACCGGAAAGCTTCACCTTCATCGAATCGGCGGTGATCCTCGCCATCGTAGTGCTCGGCGGGCTGGGCTCGCAGATCGGCGTCGTCATCGCCGCGGTGGTATTAATCGGCGGCTTTGAGTTCTACCGCGACCTCGGCGAGTATCGCATGCTGGTGTTCGGCTTGGCGATGGTGGCCATCATGGTCTGGCGTCCGCGCGGACTGATCGCCACGCGACAGCCCTCCGTCTACCTGAAGGAGCGTAAGGCGATTAGCGAGGAAGCCGTTTCCGAGGGGCGCGGATGACGCGTTGGCAGACCGACCCGATCCTATCGGTCGAGCATCTGACGATGCGTTTCGGTGGCCTTGTTGCCGTCGGGGATCTCACCTTCCAGGCCGGCCGCGGCGACATAACGGCGCTTATCGGTCCGAATGGCGCCGGCAAGACGACGGTCTTCAACTGCATCACCGGTTTCTACAAGCCGACCGAGGGGCGCATCGCGCTCGCCCCGGAGCCGGCAGGCTATGCCGAGATCAATGCGCTGACCGCCTCGGCCGCGCGCGGCACCGCCGACGGCAGCCTGTTTCTCTTGGAGCGGATGCCTGATTTCGAGATCGCGCAGCGCGCGCGTGTCGCACGCACCTTCCAGAACATCCGCCTGTTCAAGGGCATGACCGTGCTGGAGAATCTGCTCGTGGCCCAGCACAATCCGCTGATGCTCGCATCGGGATACACCTTTGGCGGCATATTCGGCCTCACCAGTTACCACCGTGGCCTCAACGCGGCGGTGGAGAAGGCACGCTACTGGCTGGAGCGCATGTCGCTGACCGAGCGGGCGGACGACCCGGCCGCCGACCTTCCCTACGGCGCGCAGCGGCGGCTGGAGATCGCCCGCGCCATGTGCTCAGAGCCGCTCCTTTTGTGCCTCGACGAACCGGCCGCGGGCCTCAATCCGCGCGAATCCGCCGATCTGAACCGTTCGCTGCAGTTTATCCGCGACGAACACAACATATCCGTCCTGCTGATTGAGCATGACATGAGCGTCGTGATGGAAATCTCAGACCATGTCGTGGTGCTCGACTACGGGGTGCTCATCTCTGACGGCTCCCCCGAGCATGTAAGGACCGACCCGAAGGTGATCGCCGCCTATCTCGGCGTCGAGGACGAGGAGGTCGAGGCGGTAGAGCAGGAGGTCGAGGCTGTCGGACAGGAGCTTGGCGCATGACGGAGCCGCTGCTCAAGGTGACCGGCGTCACGACCTATTACGGCAACATCATCGCGCTGAAGGGCGTCGATATGGAGGTCCAACCGGGCGAGATCGTCACCCTGATTGGCGCCAACGGCGCCGGCAAGTCGACCCTGATGATGACGATTTGCGGCAATCCGCAGGCGCGCAGCGGCTCCATCGTCTATGACGGCATCGACATCACCCGCCTGCCGACGCACCAGATAATGCGCATGTCGATCGCGCAGGCGCCGGAAGGACGGCGCATCTTTTCACGCATGACCGTCATGGAAAACCTGCAGATGGGCGCGGCCGCGATCGGCTTCGACCATTTCGAGGCGGATCTGGAACGGGTCCTCGCCGTCTTCCCCGTGCTCAAGCAACGCGCCGAACAGCGCGGCGGCACGCTGTCGGGCGGCGAGCAGCAGATGCTGGCGATCGCACGCGCGCTTATGAGCCGGCCGCGGCTCTTGCTGCTCGACGAGCCGTCGCTGGGCCTCGCCCCGATGATCGTGCGCCAAATTTTCGGCGTGATCCGGGACCTCAACGCCGAGCTGGGGCTTACCGTCTTCCTCGTCGAGCAGAACGCCTATCACGCGCTGAAGCTCGCCAATCGCGGTTACGTGATGGTCAACGGGCTCATCACCATGTCAGGGAGCGGTAGGGAGCTACTGGCGCGCGACGAGGTCCGCGCCGCCTATCTGGAGGGCGGGCGCCACTGAAGGCCGAAGCAGCGATGGGTATCATCTGGGAGAACAGTTTCTCGGTCTTCTTCATGCTGACCGGCGTGCTCGGCGGCGGCGCTGCCTGGCTGACCGGAAGGGCGGTGGCGATCACCTGGCGGCGCATATCGCATCTGGGCGTCTACATGATCGTGCTCGCCGGCGCCGTGCGGTTCTTTCACTACGCGCTGTTTGATGGCACCCTCATTTCGGTGCACTACTTCCTGGTCGACTTCGCGGTATTGACGGCGCTTGCCGGGCTTGGGTTCCGGGTTACGCGGGCGCGCCAAATGCCAGCCCAGTACACCTGGATATACGAATCCGCGGGACCGCTCTGGTGGCGGCCAAGAACGGCCACCGGCTCCCGGCCGGCGCCGCAGGACGAGACGGCCGAGCCGGCCTCCGGCGATTGAGCGAAAAGAAAGGAAAAGGGAGAGATTGCACGCCATTGGCGGGCAGGCTACGCTTTCGGCCAAGCCGGGGCGAGTGCCCCAGCGTCAATTGGGCGCCGCTTTCGGCGCCAGCAATTCAAGGGGAGTTCAGGGTATGAGGAAATCACTTTTGGCCGGCGTGGCACTCTCGTTCGGCCTCGCCGTTTCGAGCGCCGCGCAGGCCGACATCGCTATCGCCACCGCCGGCCCCATGACCGGCCAGTACGCGTCGTTCGGTGCGCAGATGCAGGGCGGCGCCGAGCAGGCAGTGGCGGACATCAATGCAGCGGGCGGCGTGCTCGGCGAGCAGCTCGTGCTCGAAATCGGCGACGACGCCTGCGATCCGAAACAGGCGGTTGCGGTCGCTAACCAGATGTCGGCGCGCGGTGTCGTCTTCATGGCCGGCCATTTCTGCTCCGGCTCGTCAATCCCGGCATCCGATGTCTATGCCGAGGAAGGCATCATCCAGATTTCGCCCGCCTCGACCAACCCGGCCTTCACGGACAACCGGCCCGGCCCCGGCGTCTACCGCGTCTGCGGCCGCGACGACCAGCAGGGCGAGACTGCCGGCCAGTTCCTGGCCAAGGAGTTCGCCGACGCCAACATCGCCATCATCCATGACAAGACGGCATACGGCCAGGGCCTGGCGGACGAGACGAAGAAATACATGAACGAAGCCGGCAAGGAAGAGGTGCTCTACGAAGCCTATACGGCGGGCGAGAAGGACTACAACGCGCTCGTCTCTCTCCTGAAGGCAAGCAACGTCGACGTCGTCTATGTCGGGGGCTACCACACTGAGGCCGGCTTGATCCTGCGCCAGATGCGCGACCAGGGCATGGACACTCTGCTCGTCTCTGGCGACGCGCTGGTCACCGACGAGTTCTGGTCGATCACCGGCGACGCCGGAGAAGGCACGCTGATGACGTTCTCGCCGGATCCGCGCAAGAATCCGGAAGCGGCGCCTGTCGTGGAAGCGCTTGAAGCCGCCGGCAAGACCGCCGAGGGCTATGCGCTCTACACCTACGCTGCTATCCAGGCGTGGGCGCAGGCGGCGGAAGCCGCCGGCTCGACCGATCACGACGCGGTCGTCGAGGCGCTGAACAGCGGAATGTTCAACACGGTGCTCGGCGAGCTTTCCTTCAACGACGTGGGTGACGTGACGCTTCCGGGCTACGTCTTCTACGAGTGGAAGAACGGCAGCTACGACTATCGCGAAGACACGATGTAATGGTCTGAGACCGTCCTCGCGTGCAGACAGGCCCCGGCGCCCAGCGCCGGGGCTTTCTCTTTGCAACCGCTGACAACCCCAGACGTTCTCTTTTCGCCGCGGCTGTCCGTCGCTTCAGGCTATGCTCAGTGCATCGAGTCGGCCTACCCGCCGCTGGCTAGGGAGACACCCATGGAAGACATCACCCTCACTCCCTTGATGATTCAGTCGATCATCGCGCTTCTCGCAGGCATCCTCATCCTCATCGTGCCCAGGGTGCTGAACTATGTGGTCGCGATTTATCTCATTCTGGTCGGCCTGATCGGATTGTTCCCGAACCTGCTCCAGTGAAGGCCTTTCCCGGCCTCCGCATCGGCCACGCGAGTGACGACGCCCTAAAGTCCGGTGTCACAGTGCTGCTTCCGGACGAACCCGCCGTGGCCGCCGTGCACGTCGCCGGCGGCGCGCCCGCTACCCGCGAGACCGATCTCTTGAGCCCCGGCAACACGGTGGACCGCGTCGACGCGGTCGTGCTCTCCGGCGGCTCCGCGTTCGGGCTTGCCGCCGCGGACGGCGTGATGGAATGGCTCGCGGAACGCGGGCGCGGCTTCCGCGTCGGCTCAGTCCGCGTGCCGATCGTGCCGGCGGCCTCGCTCTTCGACCTTATCAATGGCGGCGACAAGTCGCTGCTCGCTTCAACCTCGGCGCGCTCGGTCTACCATGCACTTGGCCGGGCCGCCTGCGACGCCGCGAACGAGAACGTAACAATCGGCTCGGTCGGCGCCGGGGCGGGCGCCACGACCGCCGACCTGAAGGGGGGCTTCGGCGCGGCCGAGACGGCCCTGCCTGGCGGGCCGCAGGTCGCCGCCTTCGCCGCGGTCAATGCCGTCGGCCGCGTCACCCTCGGCGGCACGCCACATTTCCGCGCGGCACCCTTCGAGCGCGACGCCGAGTTCGGCGGGCTCGGCGTTCCTTCGCCGCTCCCAGCGGACGCTGGCGCGGTTGTCATCAAGCAAGCCGCTGAGCCGCAAGCCAGCACCACCCTAGCCGTGATCGCCACCGATTGCGCCCTCACCCGCTCCGAGGCGAAGCGCCTGGCCATTGCCGCTCATGACGGCATAGCGCTCTCGATCTTTCCAGCACATACCCCTTTCGACGGCGACCTGGTGTTCGTCTTGGCCGTCGGGGGCGAACGGATTTCGGATGGCCCTGCGGGGATGATGGCTCTCTCGGCGGCCGCCGCAACGACGTTGGCCCGCGCCGTCGCCCGCGCGGTCCATGCGGCGGATTCGGCGCCCGGCGACCGGGTGCCGACGTGGCGCGAGCGATACCACGGCGGGGCGTCGTCCTGACGCCCGCCCTGGCATCCGCCTGCGGCATCGACGAGGCTCCGCCGGGCATGGTAGGTCCACGCCGCATGCGTCCTCCTATCCGTATCGCCGCATCCATCCTTTCTGCCGATTTCAGCCGGCTCGGTGAGGAGGTCGAGGCCGTCGACGCGGCCGGCTGCGACTGGATCCATCTCGACGTCATGGACGGCCACTTCGTGCCGAACATCACTTTCGGCCCCCCGGTCATCGCCCGCGTGCGCCCTCGTTCGCAAAAGCCGTTCGACGTGCATCTGATGATCGAGCCGGCTGATCCCTACCTTGCCGATTTCGCGGCCGCCGGCGCCGATACGATCACCGTCCACGCCGAGGCCGGCCCGCACCTCGACCGCTCGCTCCAGGCGATCCGCGCGCTCGGCAAGCGCGCCGGGGTAGCGCTCAATCCCGCGACGCCCGTCGATGCGATCAAGCACGTCGTCGACAAGCTTGATCTGGTGATCGTCATGACGGTGAACCCCGGCTTCGGAGGACAGGCGTTCATTCCGGCCATGCTGGAGAAGATCGGCGAGGTCAGAGCGCTGACGGCGGGCCGCAACGGCGTGGATATCGAGGTGGATGGCGGCATCGGGCCGGACACGGCGGGCCCCGCCGCGGCAGCGGGAGCCAACGTGCTCGTCGCCGGCGCCGCGGTCTTCCAGGGTGACCCGAAGCAATATGCGCGGAACATCGCCGCGATCCGCGCCGCTGCCGAAGCGGCTCGCGCGGCGGCCTGACGAGACGGCCCATGGTTCCGCGCTATAGCCGCCCGGAAATGGCCGCGATCTGGTCGCCGGAGACGAAGTTCCGCGTCTGGTTCGAGATCGAGGCGCACGCGCTTGACGCAATGGCCGAGCTCGGCCTGGCGCCAAAGGAAGCCGCCGCAAGGGTGTGGGAGAAGGGACGCGGAGCACGCTTCGACGTGGCGCGAATCGACGCCATCGAGCGCGAGGTGAAGCATGACGTCATCGCCTTCCTGACACATCTCGCCGAGATCGTCGGCCCCGAGGCCCGCTTCGTTCATTTGGGACTCACCTCCTCGGACGTGCTCGACACCTGCTTCAACGTGCAGCTGACGCGCGCCGCCGATCTTCTCCTTTCCGACATCGCCGGCCTGCTGGAAGCGCTGAAGCGCCGCGCGCTTGAGCACAAGGACACCCTGACCATCGGCCGCTCGCACGGCATCCATGCCGAGCCGACGACCTTCGGCCTGAAGCTCGCTTTCGCCTACGCCGAGTTCGACCGTGCGCGCGAGCGGCTTGAGCGGGCGCGCGCCGAGGTGGCCACCTGCGCGATCTCCGGTTCGGTCGGCACATTCGCCCATGTAGATCCGCGCGTGGAGGCGCATGTGGCGCGCGCCTTTGGTCTGAAACCTGAGCCGATCTCGACCCAGATCGTGCCGCGCGATCGCCACGCCGCGTTCTTTGCCACGCTGGCGGTCGTCGCATCGTCGGTCGAGCGCCTGGCGACGGAAGTCCGCCACCTGCAACGATCCGAAGTCCTCGAAGCGGAGGAGTATTTCGCGCCCGGCCAGAAGGGCTCGTCCTCCATGCCGCACAAGCGCAACCCAGTGCTTTCGGAGAACCTCACCGGCCTGGCGCGCATGGTGCGCGCCTATGCTCTCCCGGCGTTGGAGAACGTCGCGCTCTGGCATGAGCGCGACATTTCGCACTCCTCGGTGGAGCGCTTCATCGGCGCGGACGCTACCGTTACCCTCGATTTTGCGTTGGCGCGCCTGACCGGCGTCATCGACCGGCTCGTCGTATACCCGGACCGGATGAGGGGGAACCTCGACCGCCTAGGCGGGCTCATCTATTCGCAGCGCATTCTGCTGGCTCTGACCGAGGCCGGCGTCTCCCGCGACGACGCCTACCTCCTCGTCCAGCGGAACGCCGCAAAATCGTGGGAAAGCGGCGCCGATTTCCTTGCCGAGCTGCTTCGCGACAAGGACGTGTGCGCGGTGCTGCCGGAAAAGCAGATCCGTGAAATGTTCGACCCCGGCTATCACCGGAAGCACGTCGACACCATTTTCCAGCGCGTCTTCGCGCAAGCTGAGCAGTAGTCCACCGCCGCACAAGACTAGTGGACTTAGCCGCCTTCTTGTGGTCGCTTTGTTGGCGTAACAATTCGTGACAAGGAAACGTCGCCGGACGGGAACAGACTATCGTTCACCGCGTTTTCCGTCCAAGCGGTGTCTCTGGAGAGGAGCTACGATGGCTGACAATCAACCCGGGGGGCCGAAGACCTCCTCGAACAATACCCTCTACTATATCGTTGGCGGCTTGGTCATAGTCGTTCTGATCATCGCGTGGGTGGTTTACGGCCGCGACGATCCGGACACCACTGTCGACATGGTGCCTGAAGAGCCGGTGGTTGAGGAGCCAGCCCCCGTGCCGGAGCCAACTCCTGAGCCCGAGCCCGAGCCAGCCCCGGCGCCCGCGCCGGCCCCGGCGCCAGCGCCGGCCCCTGAGCCGGAGGCCGAGCCGGAAGAGGAACCCGAGCCCCCGCAATAGGCTGGGTGGTGGTTTGCGGCGCCGCAGGAGCGGCGCCGCTCGCTCGGCTTCCCTTGAAGCGGGTCATGTTGGACGGAGCGCGCGCAGACTGGGTAGACTGCGCCCGAAAAGGAGCCCCGCATGGCTGACGGCGACCGGCCCGATCCCTTCGCGCCCTCACGCGAAGGCTCGCTGCGGTCACATCGGCTGAGCGTGTCCGACCCCAAGAATATCGGCTTGCCGCGGACAGGTCGCAGCTACGTGCTGCCGATCACCATCGCCCTCGTGGTCTTCGCTGTCATCATGCTCGTTCGGCTGACGTGGGATTAATCCACACGCCCTTTCCTAGCGTTCAGCTCGTCGAAGAGAGAGCCAGCGCCGCGGCTTAGACAACCGACATCCGTATCGACGGCAATGAGGCGGAAGCCCATATCGCCGAAGCGGCGCGCCCCTTCCACGGTCGTCGTAAAGGCGCAGGCGAGCTTGCCGCTCTCACGCGCTCGCCTCGCAATGCCTTCGATGCTTTTCAGCATGTCCGCATTCCCCGGATCGACGCGCTCACCGTGGGAAAGCGCGATCGAGAAATCGGACGGACCGACGAACACGCCGTCGATTCCCTCAAGCTCGAGCACCGAGTCGAGCGCGGCGAGCGCAGCCCGTGTCTCAACCATGGCGAGGGCCAGGCTCTCCCTGTTAGCCGATTGAAGATAAGCCTGCTTGTCGGGCTGGCCGTGGAGGGTCAGGGCCCGCGTCGGTCCCCATGACCGCTCACCCGTCGGCGGGAACTTCATTGCGGCCGCGAAGGCGCGTGCGTCCTCGGGCGAGTTCACCATGGGCGCTATGACTCCCGAGGCGCCGAAATCGAGCGCGCGGCTCGCGGCGTCCCAGCGGCCGACCGGGATGCGAACGATGGCAGGCTTGCCCGCCAGGGTCACCGCGGCGACGCCGCGCAGGATGCTGTCGGTCGAGTGGCCGCCGTGCTGCATGTCGAGCGTGACCGCGTCGTAGGCCGACCGCGCAAGCAGCTCCGCGACCAGCGGATCGGGAATGGTGGACCACGCGGTGTAGAGGATTTCATCGGCCTCAAGCCGAGCGCGCAGGGACATCATCGATCCCGTAGCATATCAGTCCGCCGCCTCGATCTGGGCCACCGCCTCGGCCAACTTCTCTTCCATGGTGCGCCGAATCTGGTGATCCGAGGCATCGACCCCGGCAGCGTCGAAGTCCCGCCGGATCTTGCGGAACACGTCCTCGTCGCCCGCCGCCTCCATGTCGGCGCGAATCACTTCACGCGCATAGGCGTCCGCCTCTTCGCCGCTCTTGCCGAGTCGCTCGGCCGCCCACAGCCCAAGCAGCCTGTTGCGCCGCGCCGTAGCCTTGAACCTCAGCTCCTCGTCGCGCGCGAACTTGCTTTCGTAGGCCTGCTTGCGCTTGTCGAAACCGGTCATCAGACTTCCTCCTCGATCGCCGAGTTCGGCCCTCCGTAGCCTCGCAGCCTGCCGCGCGCAACGCTGGTTCGCGCCGGCGGCCGGGCGAAGCAAGCGCGCCGCATTGTGTCTGAGTCGCCTTTCCGCTAGGTTCCGGCCCCTGCAGACGGGTTGGCCCTAGATTCCCGTCCTTTTCCCGCCCGTGTGCGTCCACCATATTCTGACCTATGAGAGCCATGAACCGCCGCCGCCGCATCTACGAGGGCAAGGCCAAGATCCTGTACGAAGGACCCGAACCCGGCACTCTGATCCAGCATTTCAAGGACGACGCCACCGCCTTCAACGCCAAGAAGCACGAGATCGTTGACGGCAAGGGCGTGCTCAACAACCGCATCTCGGAATACATCTTCAACCAGCTGAACGGGATGGGAATACCCACGCATTTCATCCGCGCGCTCAACATGCGCGAGCAGCTGATCCGCGAAGTGGAGATCATCCCGCTTGAGATCGTCGTGCGCAACGTCGCGGCGGGCTCGCTCGCCGAGCGCCTGGGACTTGAGGAGGGGATGGCCCTGCCGCGCTCGATCATCGAGTTCTACTACAAGAACGACAAGCTTAACGATCCGATGGTGTCCGAAGAGCACATCACCGCCTTCGGCTGGGCCAGCCCGCAGGAGATCGACGACATCATGTCGCTCGCCATCCGCGTCAACGACTTCCTCTCCGGCCTCTTCCTCGGAGTGGGCATCCGCCTCATCGACTTCAAGGTGGAATGCGGGCGTCTTTGGGAGAACGACATGATGCGCATCGTCGTGGCGGACGAGATTTCTCCAGATTCCTGCCGGCTGTGGGACATCGGCACAAACGACAAGCTCGACAAGGATCGCTTCCGCCGCGACATGGGCGGGCTCCTGGAGGCGTATCAGGACGTGGCGCGGCGGCTCGGCATCCTGAATGAGAACGAGCGCGTTCCGGGGAGCGGCCCGGTCCTGGTGCAATAAGCTTGGGCCTTGACGGAGAGGCGATGAAGGCGCGCATCTTCGTTACGTTGAAGGAGGACGTGCTCGATCCGCAGGGGCAAGCGATCGAGGGGGCGCTTTCGGCGCTCGGCTTCGAAGGCGTGAAGTCGGTCCGTCAGGGCAAGTTGTTTGACATTGAGCTCGTGGACGGCGCGGACGGCCAGGCGCGACTGAACGCCATGTGCGAGAAGCTGCTCGCCAATAGCGTAATCGAGGACTACCGGGTGGTAATCGGCGACGACGACCGACGCTGACGGGATCGCCGAGCGCTCTCAGGTCTCGTAGGCTGGTATTTAACAAACATGTTAATTTATGCTCAACGGGCAGCTTCGTCGAATGGATGCTACGCGCACCAGTAACTGAAACACAGGGCATACGTCAGCGCATTGCAGAATTTCGGGACGCAAAGCCCGCTCGCCCATTTCCCGCCCGGGGACGCTTGTCGCCCTCCGGCGTTTGCGCATATTGCTGCCCCCATGGAATCGGCGATCGTCCTCTTCCCTGGAACCAACCGCGAGCGCGACATGGCGGCGGCGCTGAAGCGCGCCATCGGCCACGAACCGCAAATCGTCTGGCACGATGATTCGACGCTGCCGGACGCTGACCTTGTCGTGCTGCCCGGCGGCTTCTCCTTCGGCGACTACTTGCGCTCGGGCGCCATCGCGGCACGCTCCCCGATCATGGCCGATGTCGTCAGGCGAGCCCACGAAGGAGCGCTCATTCTGGGTGTCTGCAACGGTTTCCAGACGCTGTGCGAAGTCGGGCTCCTGCCCGGCGTCTTGATGCGCAATGCGTCGCTGAAATTTGTCTGCCGGGAGGTGAAGCTTAAGGTCGTAAACGCACAGACGCCTTTCACCCGCGCCTATCGTCCGGGGCAAGTCATCCGATGTCCGGTCGCGCATGCGGACGGCAACTACTTCGCCGACGATGCGACCCTCGATTGGCTGGAAACCGAAGAGCGGGTCGTCTTCCGTTATGCGGAGGGCACAAACCCAAACGGATCGCGGAACGATATCGCGGGGATCATCAACGAGCATGGCAACGTTCTCGGCTTGATGCCGCATCCGGAGGATTTCACGGAAGCGGCGCAGGGCGGCGTAGACGGACTCGCGCTCTTCCAGGGAATTGCGTCCAACTTCATGGAGAAGGCCGCTTGAGAGTGATTTCCGCGACCGCTTCCGCCGCCTCCCTGTGTTTCCTTGTTTCATGTCAGTCCAGCCCGCAGGGGTATGTGCTGCTGCATGCGAACCAGACTCCGGTCAACGCGGCGAAGCACATCTCCGACAAGGTCGGAGACTGTTGGTTCAGCGAAGGCAGTTCCCGCTTCGCCGATTATTCCTACGCGCCGGAACTGTCGTCTTCGGAGCGGCCGCGCGTGCTGATCGTCGACAAGTCCGATCCCGGCGGCCTGCCCCAGCTCGTCATCGAGGTGGTGCGCGAGAAGCGCGGAGCAGATATCCGGCTGTTCGGCCCGCTGATGGACAGCGGCCACGCGGAGCGGATTCGCGACGACGTGGCCTTCTGGGCCGGCGGAGGCCGCACCTGCCGATGATCGCGAACGACGTTCCGATCTCTCCGGAGCTCGTCGCCGACCACGGCCTGAAGCCTGATGAGTACCAGCGCATCCTCGACCTGATCGGGCGCGAGCCGACGCTGACCGAGCTCGGCATCTTCTCAGCCATGTGGAACGAGCACTGCTCGTACAAATCCTCGAAGAAATGGCTCCGCACGCTGCCGACGGCAGGTAAGGCTGTCATCCAGGGGCCGGGCGAGAACGCCGGCGTGGTCGATATCGGCGACGGGCTGGTGGCGGTCTTCAAGATGGAGAGCCACAACCACCCCTCCTACATCGAGCCCTATCAGGGCGCGGCGACCGGCGTGGGCGGCATCCTGCGCGACGTGTTCACCATGGGCGCGCGGCCGATCGCGGCGATGAACGCGCTCCGCTTCGGCGAGCCGGAGCATCCGCGCACGCGGCATCTGGTGGCGGGCGTGGTCGCCGGCATCGGCGGCTACGGAAACTCGTTCGGCGTGCCAACCGTTGGTGGCGAGGTGAACTTTCACGCCGGCTACAACGGCAACATTCTGGTCAACGCCTTTGCCGCGGGCATTGCCGACCGCGACGCCATCTTCACCTCGTTGGCGACGGGCGTCGGCCTGCCGGTGGTCTATCTCGGGTCGAAGACAGGACGCGACGGCATCCACGGCGCGACCATGGCGTCGGCAGCCTTCGACTCCGACGGCGACGAGAAG
>CAZARE010000180.1:0-4572 GCA_964487455.1 uncultured Propylenella sp. | reverse complement strand
GATCGGCACGCACACGCACGTGCCGACGGCCGACGCGAAGATCCTTCCGGGCGGCACGGCGTTTATGACCGACGTCGGCATGTGCGGCAATTACGATTCCGTCATCGGCATGGAGAAGGACGAGCCGCTCCGCCGCGCCGCCACGAAGATCCCCTCGGCGCGCTTCGGCGCTGCGGGGGGGCCCGGCGCGCTCTCCGGGCTCGCGGTGGAGACGGACGATGCGACCGGGCTGGCGCGCCGCGTCGCGCCGGTGCGCATCGGACCGGGCCTGGAGGCGGCAGAGGTGGATTTCTGAGGCAGCGACGCCGTTTGGCGGAACTCAGGCGTTCCTTGTCGGCCGGACAAAGCCAATACCGGCAGGCGCCGTCTGGACCAGGCAATTCCCTCTGAACTGGCTCTAGGCGACGGAGGACGGCGCCACCTATCTTCGCTGCCGAAGCGTATTCATCCCGGCCCGGGACAGCTTGATCAAATGCACCGCAGGCTCCGGCTGGGAGGCTTCCCGGTGCGATCCCCAGGCCGTCATGTGTGGGGGTCGAACATGAGCCGCGCTATTTGGTCTTTCAATTCTCGAACAGCGATCGCCTTGTCGGCTGATCGCGGCCGGCGCTGACGGCCATGACAGACCAGAACCTCCTCGGAGCACTACCCGACATTGCCGACGACGAGTCCACGACTGCGGCGATTGCCGTCGGCGGGCGCTATTTCGGCCGCATCGATGCGCCGGGCGACAGCGACTGGATCGCCATAGCGCTCCAAGCGGGAGTGACCTACACCTTCAACCTCGGGCCTGGCACGGCCAACGCGGGCGTTCCGTTCGACACCACGCTCGGCCTCTACGACGCCTCGGGCACGCTGCTCGCGTTCAACGACGATGTTGGACAGACCTTTATCTTCAATCCGGGAATTGGCGGCGTCGCCAATCCGTGGAACACCTATTCTTTCATCGAGTTCACGCCGACAACGACCGGCACCTATTACCTCGCGGCTAGCACCTTCGACGCGGGCCCTGACAGCCATGTCGGCGACTACGTGCTCTCGGCCTTCGCGGGCGACTTGCCGGGCGGCAACAACACGCCGGCGGTGCTGGACGTCGGCGGCGCCAGCGTGACTAGCCGGCTCGATCAGAGCGGCGATACCGACGGCTTCTCGGTCGCGACCGTGGCTGGAGAATACTACACCGCGTCGATCACCCAGAGCGGCGACTTCGCCCAGTTCCTGGCCCCCTTGCTCGAAGCGCGGGACGCCGATGGCCTCGTGATCGGCAGCACCACCAATTTCCTCGGCAATTTGACCGCTCAGGTTACGTTTCAGGCGACGTCGTCGACGACATGGCTCAACGTCGCGAGCGAGTTTCCGGGCTTCGATATCGGCCAGTACTCAATCCATATCGAGGAGGCGTCGCCGGTCGATGCCATAGAGGAACCGGTGGATTTTCTGCTTCCTGCCGACGTGAATGTCTATTTCGCCGAGGATGTAAACGTCACGAATGTCCTTGGGGAAAGCTTTTTAGCTCCGGCCTGGACGCCGGAGGAATTGAGTGCGGCCTGGCGAACGTTTCAGCAATATTCTGAAGTCGTCAATATCACGTTCACGGTGGTCGAAGATCCTTCGGCGGCGCACCTTGTCATGACCAAGCAGCCCGATTCGGTGATCTATGAGGGCTCAGCCTGGCCCGCGGAATGGGGAAATACTGAAATCGACGGGGTCGTCTACAATATTGATCTTCTCACGCTCTATCCAGATGCGCCGGCCATGAGTCAGTCAATCTTTGCGCCAGGCAGTTTTGCTGAACATGTGCTGCTCCACGAGCTTGGTCATCATATGGGGCTTAGCCACCCCCACCTGGAAATCGATGGCGGCGCATACGTTCCCGGTCTTTTCTGGGGCCAGATCGAATACGGCGACTTCGCTCTCGGCCAGGGCGTATACACCGGGATGTCCTACATCCCCGGCTTCAAGGAGAAAGATGGCGCTCCGCCGGACTTTGCAACCCCGCTGTCGGTTGACTTCGGCTCGGCGGCGTCTCCGATGGCCCTGGACATTGCGGCCCTGCAGCAGATCTACGGCGCCAACACCACCACACGGACCGGCGACGACACCTACGTGCTGCCCGAGGAGAATGCCGCCGGCACCGGATACGTCGCCATCTGGGACAACGGCGGCACCGACACCATTGCGGCGGCGGCAACCAACACCGCCGGCGTCACGATCGACCTCAGGGCCGCTTCGCTCGACTACGACAAGCTCGGCGGTGGCGCGGTGTCGTGGGCGCTTGGCGTGCATGGCGGCTTCACCATCGCCAACGGCGTCGTCATCGAAAACGCGATCGGCGCAGCGGGTGACGACCGGCTGGTCGGCAACGAGGCGGCCAACCGGCTGGAAGGCGGGGGCGGCAACGACGAACTGGGCGGCGGAGCCGGCGACGACTGGCTGTTCGGCGGCGCCGGGAACGACCGCCTTTTCGGCGACGTGCTGCCGGGAAGGCCCTCCGGCATAGGGTTCGGCAGCGGCCTCGTCGTCAGCTCGGCGGGCGCCGACAATAATGCGCTCGAGACCGCATGGGACATCACCAACGCTTTCGCGCTCTTCGCCGATCCGGACGTGGCCAACTCGCAGACCATTCCGCACGTCACCATCGAGGGCATCGGCGACGGGTCGATGGATATATTCAAGATCACGCTCGAGAAGGGCGCCACCCTGACCATCGATATGGACCACACGACCGGCGGCTTCGATGCGGGGGTCGGTATCACCAGGGACGGCCTCAGTTTTCTCGCAACATTCAACGACGGCCTCGTTACCGCAGGGGCCGGCGGCTCCGTCAGCCAGAACGATTCGTTCGGCACGTTCACGGCCTGGGACGGCGGCACCTATTACATCGTCGTGCGAGATGCACTTTTCCCCGACGTCGCCGTAGGCCAGAGCTATGTGCTGCATGTCTCGGCCGCGGCGACCACCGACGCCATCGGCTCCGGCGCGGGCAACGATTACCTCGACGGCGGCGATGGCGACGACTATCTCGTCGGCGGGTTGGGCAACGATACGCTTGATGGCGGCTCCGGATCCGACACGGCTGCCTACGCTGACTCCAATGCGCGCGTCGTGATCAATCTCGGCCTCAATTACGCGGCCGGCGGGCACGCGACGGGCGACAGCTTCGTATCGATCGAGAACGTGACTGGCTCCGCCTTCAACGACCGCCTCGCGGGCTCGGCCGGCGCGAATACCTTGTCGGGGGGCGACGGCAACGACTATCTGAGAGGCGAGGGCGGCGCCGACTTTCTGGACGGTGGCAGCGGCATCGACACCGCTTCCTACGAGGGCTCCAACGGAAGCGTCCTGATCAACCTCGGTCTCAACTTCGCCTTCGGCGGCCATGCCCAGGGCGACAGCTTCTCCTCCATCGAGAACGTGATCGGCTCGGGCTTCGACGACCACATCGTCGGCGATGGCGGCGCCAACGTGCTCTGGGGGGGCAATGGCAACGACCATCTCAGTGGCAATGCCGGCAACGACGAACTCTTCGGCGGGGCCGGCGACGACATGCTTCTCGGCGGAAACGGCGACGACACGCTGACCGGCGGGGCCAGCAGCGACGTCCTGGTCGGCGGCGGCGACATCGACACGGCGTCCTATGCCGATTCCAACGCCCGGGTCGTGATCAACCTCGGGCTGAACTACGCTACCAGCGGCCATGCGGCGGGCGACAGCTTCATCTCGATCGAGAACGTCATCGGCTCGGCCTTCAACGACCGCATCGCAGGCGATGGCGGCGCAAACGTCCTGAATGGAGGGGAAGGAAACGACTACCTTCGGGGCGAAGCGGGCGATGACGAACTGCTCGGCGGGAGCGGCGACGACATCCTGCTCGGCTCGGATGGCGACGACATTCTGATCGGGGGGTTAGGGGCCGACCTGTTGGACGGCGGCAACGGCTCCGACACGGCCTCCTATGAAGGCTCAAATGCGCGGGTGGTGGTCAACCTCGGCCTCGGCTACGCGGCAAGCGGCCACGCCGAGGGAGACAGCTTCGTCTCTATAGAGAACGTTCTCGGCTCTGCATTCAACGACCGGATCGCCGGGGATGCGGGTGCGAACATTCTCCGGGGCGGCGCCGGCAACGACTATCTCAGGGGCGAAGCCGGCAACGATCAGCTGTTCGGCGGAAGCGGCGAAGATCTGTTCGCCTTCGGAGCGGGGGATGGCAACGACGTGATCGGCGACTTCGTGGTCGGCGTAGACTATCTGGTCCTGAACGGCATCACGATCGCGTCCACGAACGAACTGGACGGCAACACCGACACGATCCTCGATACGCTCGTCACCTTCTCCGGCGGCGGCACGGTGCTGCTGGCAAGCGTCACCGGGATCACCGACCCGGGCGATCTCATCGCCTGAGGCCGGAGCGCGGACGGGCGTTCGCTCGCGGGCCGCCCCACATCTGGACGCCCGGAGCGCGGCGGCATATATCCCGGCGAGCTTCCGACACGACCGATTACGAGGGCGCGGCCATGGCAGGCCATTCGCAATTCAAGAACATCATGCACCGCAAGGGGCGGCAGGACGCGG
>CAZARE010000179.1:0-5512 GCA_964487455.1 uncultured Propylenella sp. | reverse complement strand
GCAAGGTCGATTTCACCGACCAAAAATTCATCGAGCACTTCAAGTTCCTGAAGGCCAACACCGCGCGCACGGCGAAGATGACGGTGCCGGCGCCGGCCGTGCTGCATTTTCGAGGCTCCCGGCAAGACATCGGCAAAAAGGTCTATCCCGACCTCGACGTGTTCTATGACGACCTCGCCAGGGCCTATCGCAAGGTCGTCAAGGCCTTCTACGACGCCGGCTGCCGTTACCTGCAACTCGACGACACCGTTTGGGCCTATCTCTGCTCGGAGGACGAACGGCGGAAAGCGCGCGAGCGCGGCTGGGACGTGGACAAGCTGCCCCAGACGTTTGCGCGCGTCATCAACTACGCGCTGGCCGAGAAGCCGGCGGATATGGTGGTCACCACGCACCTTTGCCGCGGCAACTTCCGCTCCTCATGGATATCGGAAGGCGGCTACGAACCGGTGGCGGAGATGCTGCTCGGCGAAGTGAACTACGACGGCTACTTCCTCGAGTACGATACCGACCGAGCCGGCGGCTTCGAGCCTTTGCGCTTCCTGCCGAAGGGCAAGAAGCGTGTCGTGCTCGGGCTCGTCACGTCGAAGAGCGGCGAATTGGAGAAGAAGGACGACATCAAGCGGCGGATCGACGAGGCGACGAAGTATGTGGCGCTCGACCAATGCTGCCTCAGCCCGCAATGCGGCTTCGCCTCGACCGAGGAAGGCAATATGCTGACCGAAGAGGCGCAGTGGAAAAAGCTCGCATTGATCGTGGAGATCGCCGAGGAGACGTGGGGCGAGACCTAGCGCGGATGAGAGCGCGGCCACCGTTTCGCCCGGATTTGCCGGCGATATGGGCCGCTCGGGGCATGTGGCGGATAGGCTATGGAAGACACGTTCGAGGCTGCTGAGAAGCGTCCCGCGCCACAGGCAGAGCTGTCGCTCGAAATCTCTCGCGTGGTCTCGCGCGTCGTCGCGGGGGAGACGATCGACACCGTCGCCCGCGGCAAGGAGCTCGCAGCGCGATTTCCCGGGGCGGGGATGTCCGGGGACATGATTGCGGAGGCGATCGTCAGCGCCGCAGGAATGGTAGGCTTGATCCGCGATGGCGGCGCGGCGCCGATGTCTCGCGTCGCGGCGGCACGGGAAGAAAACGCGGCGCTACCCAGTGAGGAGGAGCTCTCGACGGCCAGCGAAACCGAGCTGGGCGAGTTTGCTGCCGGCCAGACGCCTGGTGCCCGCCCCAACGGCAACGGCGCAGCGAGCGACGAGAAAGCTGTCGCAGATTCCGAGCAGCCTCTCGCGGACACCGAGCGTACCCAGATCGGCATGCGCGCCTCCATCGCTCATGGAGCACTCGCCGCCGTTCGCCGCGCCCTATTCCGCGGTTAAGCCAGCCGGCCCGGCCGTTCCCCATAAGCGGCCAGCTCCTTCAGGATCAGCCGCGTCCGTGCGGCTCCGCCCAGTCGATGCCGGCCGGTCCCGCGGGCACGATGCCGAGGGGATTACGCAACTCGGAGAGCGAATGGTAGCCGCGCTTGTAGATATCGAGCGTCACTGTCTTGGCCACTCCTGGCATCTGGTAGATCTCGCGGGCGTAAGGCCATAAATGCGCGTAATCGCAGAGCCGCCGCAGATTGCACTTGAAGGCGTAGTGGTAGGCGACGTCGAAACGGGCAAGGGTCGGAAAGAGGCGAAGGTCCGCCTCGGTGAAGCGGTCGCCCGTCAGGTAACGAGAGCCGGCAAGCTCCGCGTCGATCGCGTCAAGCGTCTCGAACACCTCGTAGACAGCCTTGTCGTACGCTTCCTGGGTGCGTGCGAACCCGGCGCGATAGACCCCGTTGTTGACGGTGTTGTAGATGCGCTCGTTCCACGCATCGATGGCGTCGGCGAGTTCGGGCGGGCGAAGCTCTGGCCCGCCGGCCCCGGCTCCGGCGAAAGCGCTGTCGAACATCCGCACGATATCGGCGGATTCGTTGCTGACCGCTCGACCGCTTTTCTTGTCCCAAAGAACCGGAACGGTAGCGCGCCCGGTGTAATCCTTGACGCCGCACGCGTAGATCTCGTGGAGGGCAGCGAAGCCGAAGAGCTTGTCGGCGTACTCGCCGCCGTCAAAAATCCATCCCTGGTCGGTGCGCTTGGGGCACGCAATTGATACGTCGATCGCCCCCTCAAGCTCTTTGAGACGGCGCGCCAGCAGCGTCCGATGCGCCCAAGGACAGTTCCACGCGACATAGAGGTGGTAACGGCCAGGTTCGGCGGCGAAGCCGCCCTCCCCTGTCGGTCCCGGCTCGCCGTCCGGCGTCACCCAGTTGCGCACAACGCTCGGCGCACGGCGGAACTCGCCATCCGCCGAATGCAGCGACAGAGGCGGCTCGTCGACATGGTAGGTGCCGTCGATCATAATTCCCATTCGGCACCCTTAGAGGAATGGGCTCTTAAGGTCATGTCAGCGTTCCGTGATTCATCGGCATGCTCAGGCCACGCTGCTTTACGCCGCCAGCGGTGAGCGCGCCCGCTCCGGCGGCTTGATTTACCGCAAGGCCAGCGGCTTGGGGGCGCCGCATGAATCGGCTATCTGAAGCTCGCCGCACCGAACGCAAGGAGCGCATCGATGGGACCCTGCCAGCGGTCTTCTGGGGGCGCTGTCGCGCAGCACGCCACGTTCCACCGCCTCATCGCTCTTGGCATCGGCTTTTTGCTGGCGGCGATCGCCGCCACGAACGCTTCGGGACAGTCGCCCGACGCCGACACCGTCACTCTTGAAGGAACTTATACCGACGTTCAGTTCCTCGCCGGGGAATCGGTACGCATAAGGGCCGACGTTTCCGACGACGTGTTCGCAGCCGGACGCAACGTCATTTTCGACGCCGCTACGGCGCGGAATGCGATCGCCGCGGGCTATGATGTCGAGCTGCGCGGCGGCTCGGTCACGGACATGATAGCCGCCGGCGCCAACATCAACATCGCCGGTACGATTGAGGACGATCTCATCGCCGGCGCCCGCTCCCTGCGGATTTCCTCAAACGGATTCGTGGGAGGCGATGCGCGCATAGCCGCCGAGACGATCGAAATGGAGGGCCGTGTCGGCGGGGGCATGCGCGCCGCGGCACGCCGTATAACCATTGATGGAGAGATCGGCGGCAAAGCCGACCTGCTCGCCCGGCGGATCGTGATCAGCTCCGGAGCCGTCATCAACGGCGACCTAGTCTACCGCAGCGATGCTGAGCCGGAAATTGCCGAAGGCGCGACAATCACCGGAGAGATAAGACAGGTTTCGGTGGAAATGCCCGATCTTCGTTCCATAGGCCTCGCGATACTCGGCATTGGCCTTCTCATTGTGTTGTCCTGGGCGGTCGCCATGCTTGTGCTTGTCGCGGTGGTCCAGCTCACTCTCCCGGGCCTCATGACAAATGCGTCCGACCGGCTCCAGTCGCATCCCTGGTCGAATCTCGGGCGCGGCGTTGTGATCCTCCTGCTCGCGATAGTGCTCGCGGGGGTGCTGCTCGTGTCGATCCTCGGGATTCCCCTTGGCGGCGCTCTGGCCGTGACGATCCTGGTCCTGCTGCTGCTCGGCTTCGCGGTCGTGAGCTATTCCGTCGGTCTCCTCATCAGGGGGTGGCTGCGCGGGTCCATCCCCATAGCGACGGCGGGCCGTGTCGGCTGGACGATCGCCGGCGCCGTTGTCCTAAGCCTGGTGGGCCTTATTCCGATCATCGGAGGAATCGCAGCGGGCCTGGCGGTCGCGGCGGGTCTTGGCGCGGCGGCGGCCGAGCTGTGGAGACGGCTGCGACCGACGGCCTGGGAGGCGCAAGCGATCCCGTAGGTCGATCGCCGGCGGCTAAGGAGGTCCCTCGCGCAGCACCATGTCGTCGCGGTGGATCATCTCGGCGCGGCCCCGATAGCCGAGGATCGCCTCGATATCCCCAGAGCGCTTCCCGACGATCCTCCTCGCATCCTCCAGATCGAAGGCGATGAGGCCGCGCCCGATCTCCGCGCCGTCGGCCGCGAGGATCGAAACGGCGTCGCCGCGCGCGAACCTTCCCGCCACGGCGGTGATCCCAGCCGGCAGGAGGCTCTTGCCGGCCTTCAGCGCCGCCGCGGCGCCCTGATCGACTGTAACGGAGCCGCGCGGCTCCAGGTGGCCCGCGATCCACGCCTTGCGGGCGCTCGCCGGCGTCGCCTGCGGGGCGAACCAGGTGGCGCGCGCGCCGGAATCGATGGCGGCGAGCGGGCGCCTCACGCGACCGCTGGCGATCACCATCGCCGCGCCGGCGGCGGTGGCGATCTTTCCCGCCTCGATCTTGGTCTTCATGCCGCCGCGCGAGAGGTCGGTGCCGGTGGCGCCGGCCATCGCTTCGATGTTAGGCGTGATGGTCGGCACAAACGCGATGAACTCGGCATCCGGGTGGACCGTCGGCGGCGCCGAATAGAGCCCATCCACGTCGGAAAGAAGCACCAGGCAGTCTGCCCCCACCATCGCCGCCACGCGCGCCGCGAGCCGGTCATTGTCGCCGTAGCGGATCTCGGTGGTCGCCACCGTGTCGTTCTCGTTGATGATGGGAACCGCCCCTATCTTCAGGAGCGTGGCGAAGGTGGCGCGTGCATTGAGGTAGCGCCGCCGCTCCTCCGTATCGCCGAGGGTCAGAAGAATCTGCGCCGCCTTGAGGCCGCGCGCCTCCAGACACTCGGCCCAAGCTCCGGCGAGCGCGATCTGACCGGCGGCGGCGGCGGCCTGAGCCTCCTCCAGCTTGAGGACGCCGGCACCGAAACCGAGCGCGCCGCGGCCAAGCGCGATCGCACCGGAGGAGACGACCAGCACGCGCCGATCATCGGTGACGAGCGCGGCGATGTCGTCTGTGAGCGCGCCGAGCCAGTCACGGTCGAGCCGCCCACTGGCGGCGTCGACCAGGAGCGACGACCCAACCTTCACCACGATGCGGCGATGGGCGCCAAGGGTCGTCTTGCTCACGTCGTTCTCCAGCGCGTATCGGGCGCCTCCTCCTCTTCGCCCGTTCGCTGCAGCAGCGCAAGGCAGGCATCGAGCAGCGCATCGATGCCTTCACCCGTCGCGGCTGAGACAACACGAGGCTCAACACCGGCATGCTCTTTCAGCGCTGCCTTCGCTGTCTCGATCGCAGCCGCGTCGGCGATGTCGGCGCGCGACAAGGTGACGATCTCCGGCTTGGCGTCCAGCCCGTGGCGATAGGCGGCGAGCTCGCCGCGGATAATCTTGTAGGCCTTCAACGCATCTTCGCCGACCGCGTCGACGAGATGGATAAGCACGCGGCAGCGCTCGATATGCCCGAGGAAGCGGTCGCCGATGCCGACGCCTCGATGCGCGCCCTCAATCAGGCCCGGAATGTCGGCGAGCACGAACTCCGCGCCCTTGTGGCGGACGACGCCAAGACTTGGCGTCAGGGTGGTGAAGGGATAGTCGGCGATCTTCGGCTTCGCCGCCGTCACCCGCGCAAGCAGCGTCGACTTGCCGGCATTGGGAAGGCCGATGATGCCGATATCGGCGATGAGCT
>CAZARE010000178.1:0-4449 GCA_964487455.1 uncultured Propylenella sp. | reverse complement strand
TCTCTTCATCAGCCACGACCTTGCCGTGGTGCGCGCCATGGCGGACGAGGTGATTGTGATGAAGGAGGGGAGGGTAGTGGAGCGAGGATCCACCGAGGAGGTCTTCGCCCGCCCGAAGGATCCATACACGCAGGCGTTGATGGCGGCGGCGTTTGCCGGAACGCTAAATCGCGACGCAACGCGGGCGGTGGCGTCATAGCCGGCACGTCCCGACCGTCGGGCGGAGCCCAGAGCTTTCTTAGCGTGGGCTTCCGCGTTCTCTCGCAGTGTGGACGGGTTCTTCCAATTATACAAATATCTTCGTATAATTGATTTATGGAAGAGGAATCGGTGGTCGCGGCGCTGGCCGCGCTGGCTCACGATGTCCGCATCCGCGCCTTTCGCCTGCTGGTCAAAGCGGGACCCTCGGGCCTCCCCTCCGGCGACATTGCGGGCGCGCTCGGCGTGGCGCCGACTGGCATGTCGTTTCACCTGGCCGCACTGGAGCGCTCCGGCCTGGTGGCCGCACGACGGCAGGGGCGCCGCATCTTCTACGCCGTGCAGTACGAGGCGATGCGCCGGCTGCTGACATTCCTCACCGAGGATTGCTGTGACGGACGGCCGGAGCTGTGCGGCGGGCTCAGCCCCGCTGTCGGCGAAGAAGGAGGGGGAGGGAGAATGAGCGACAAGGTCTACAACGTCCTGTTCCTGTGCACCGGCAACTCGGCGCGCTCCATCCTGGCCGAAGCGATCTTGAACCGTTACGGACGAGAGCGCTTCCAGGCCTACTCGGCCGGCTCGCATCCGAAGGGGGTGGTGCATCCTTACGCGCTGCAGCTCCTGCGCAACCTCAACTACGTGACCGACGGCGTTCGTTCCAAGAGCTGGGACGAATTTGCGGCTGCTGGCGCGCCCCAAATGGATTTCGTCTTCACCGTCTGCGACGATGCCGCCGCAGAGGTCTGCCCGGTCTGGCCGGGACAACCGATGACAGCCCATTGGGGCGTGCCTGATCCGGCGGCGGTGGAGGGCGCCGAATCTGTCAAGCGCGCCGCCTTCGCGGATGCTTGCCGCATGCTGACCAACCGCATCTCGATCTTCACCAGCCTGCCGATCGCCAGCCTCGACCGCCTGTCGCTGCAGAGGAAGCTCGATGAGATCGGGCAGCGCCGGGAGCTTGCCGCAACAGAGCGCGCCTGACCGGGTTCCGATGGAACGTTACAGTCTCGCGCGCCGCCTCGCCGCCGAGGCACTCGGCACGGCGTTTCTGGTGGGAGCGGTGGTCGGCTCCGGCATCATGGCCGAGGCACTCACCGATGACGAGGCGCTCGCGCTGCTTTGCAACGCCATTGCGACCGGCGCCATCCTCGTCGTCATCATCACGATATTCGGCCCCGTCTCGGGTGCGCACTTCAATCCGGCGGTCACCCTCGCCCTGCGGCTCAGGCGGGCGGTCGGCAACGGCGAAGCCCTAACCTACGTCGCGGCGCAGATCGCCGGGGGCGTTCTCGGCGCGTGGGCGGCGCACCTTATGTTCGAGCAGCCGGTCTTGCAGGTGTCGGAAACCTTGAGGTCCGGGGCCGGACAATGGTTGGCCGAGGGCGTGGCGGCCTTCGGCTTGGTCGGAACCATCCTCGCCGCCCTCCGCTTTCGGCCTGATGCCGTCGCCTGGCTCGTCGGCCTCTACATCACCTCCGCATACTGGTTTACCGCCTCTACGTCCTTCGCCAATCCCGCCGTGGCGATTGCGCGCGGGCTGACCTCAACCTTCTCCGGAATCCGCCCCGTCGACGTCCCGGCCTTCGTGCTTGCTGAGCTTCTCGGCGCTGTCCTTGCCGCGGGGCTCTTTGCGTGGCTCCTGCGGCCCACCCAAGGCGACGGCGCGGAGATGCGGTCGCAAGAGCTGCGCGCCGCGGATCGGCCCTGACGCTCGGCCGCAGGCCATATTCTTGCGGGATCGTCTCGCGGTCTTCTGGACCGCGCGGCGCGGCGTCCATATACGGGGCGCGAGCTGAGAGGACGAACCGCGATGAGTGATACCGCGCCCGCCGTCGCCAATACGGCCCGCTACGAGACCTTCGTCGATATTGCCCGGAACCGCTGGACATCCCGGCAATTCGCTCCGGGGCAGACGATTCCGCGGGAGCACTACGAGATGATCTTGGAAGCGGCGCGGCACGCGCCGTCCGGCGCCAATTCCCAGCCTTGGCACTTCATCGTGGTGACGAAGCCGGAGCTGAAGAAGGAGATTGCCGACTATTTCGTCGCCGAGCAACGCCGCCGCGCCAAGCTCAAGATGAAGTTCCCCACCCCGAACTATCGCGGGCTGGAGGATGCGCCCGGGTTCGTCGTCGTGGCGGCGGATTTCCGCTTCATGCGCGCCTTCCCCAATCTCGGGGACGGCTCCGATCTCGACAAGCAATACCAGGAGAACGCCGAGCGCATTCTCCTACAAAGCGTTGCTGCCGCGACCATGTCGGCGCATCTCGCCGCCGCGGCGCTCGGCTATCAGGTGTGGTGGGTGACCGCCATCGGCCAGGAGCAGGCACAGAAGGACCTGAAGCCGCTTCTCGGCATTCCCGAAGATCTCGCGGTCATCGACATCATGCTGTTCGGCAAGCCGCTGAAGCCGCCCTACAAGCGATGGAAGAAATCGCTCGGCGAGATCGTGAGCTGGGACGCTTTCAACATGGCCAACTACATGACGCTCGACGACATCGACAACTGGGTGAGGGAGCAGCGCCACAAAGTGATGTATCGCGACGAAAGCCGCGTGGACTGAGCAAACGCCGCCTCCCGTCGGCGGGGCGGGTCTCTCGGTGCTTTAACAAGCTGCGGAACTCGCGCCGGAACGGACGCCTCTGGTGCGCCTGCGCGGTTCGCGCTACGAGCCAGCCCTATGCTCAGCCTCCTGGAAATCGGCGCGCTCCTGCTCGGTCTCTCGGCGTTGTTCGGCTGGGTCAACGCGCGATTCGTGCGCCTGCCGCCGACCATCGCGCTGCTTCTCATGGCGCTGCTGACCTCGCTGGTGCTGATCGCCTTCGATACGATGGTGCCAAGCTCCACAATGCGCGAGGACTTCACCGCGGCCATCGCGCAGATAGATTTCTTCGACACGCTGATGCACGGCATGCTGGCCTTCCTCTTGTTCGCCGGCGCCTTGCATGTGGATATGAGCGAGCTCAGGGACGTTCGCTGGCCAGTGGGCGTACTTGCGACCGTTGGCGTGGTGCTCTCGACCGTTTTCGTGGGCACCGGCTTCTGGCTGCTGACGAAAACCGTCGGCGTGGAGCTGCCGTTCATCTGGGCGCTGGTTTTCGGTGCCCTTATCAGCCCGACCGATCCGATCGCGGTCCTGTCCCTGTTGAAGTCGATCAACATCCCCTCGCGGTTGGAGATGAAGATCGCCGGCGAGAGCCTGTTCAACGATGGCGTCGGAGTAGTGCTGTTCACGGTGCTTTTGGCTCTTGCCGTGCGCGGCGGGACGCCCGATCTGGTCCACGCCGCGGAGCTGTTCGTGATAGAGGCGGTCGGCGGCGTTGCGCTTGGCCTCATTGCTGGTCTCGTTGCGGTCTACGCGATGCGGGCGATCGACGACTACCCGATCGAGATTATGCTGTCGCTGGCGCTGGTGACGGGCGTCTACGCGATCTCGATCCGTCTCCATACCTCCGGACCGCTGGCGGTGGTCGTCGCTGGCCTCTTGATCGGCAACCGGGGGGTCGCCACGGCCATGAGCGAGGTGACGCGCAAGCACCTTTTTCAATTCTGGGAGGTCATCGACGAGCTGCTGAACTCGGTCCTGTTTCTCTTGATCGGCTTTGAGATTCTCGTCATCGGCATCGCTCCTTCTCTTGCTGTGCCGGCGGCTGCCGCCATTCCGCTGGTTTTGGCCGCTCGGCTCTTCGCGGTCTCGATCCCGCTCTCGGTGCTGCGGCTGCGCCACACCTTCACCCGCGGCTCGGTGCCGATACTGACCTGGGGCGGCCTGCGCGGCGGGATATCGGTGGCGCTGGCGCTTTCCATCCCACAGAATTCGTTCCGCGAAGAGATACTGGTCGCCACCTATGCGGTGGTGGTCTTTTCGATCGTCGTTCAGGGACTCACCATCCCCAGTCTCATTCGCCGCCTCTCCTTCGAGTGAAACGTGCCCCGTCGCTACAAGATCTACGATGTGTTCACCGACCGCCCGCTCACCGGTAATCCGCTGGCGGTGGTGCTCGACGCGGATGGGCTCGATGGCGCGTCCATGCAGGCGATAAGCCGCGAGTTCAACCTTTCGGAGACGGCGTTTGTGGAGCCGAGCGCAAATCCGGCGCACTCGGCCTCTGTCCGCATCTTCACGCCGACGCGCGAGCTCCCGTTTGCCGGCCATCCGACGGTGGGCACCGCAATCTGCCTGGCGCGCGAGCGCTTCGACGGGCCCGGCGAGCACGATGCCGTGGTGGTGTTGGAGGAAGGGATCGGCGC
>CAZARE010000177.1:0-5844 GCA_964487455.1 uncultured Propylenella sp. | reverse complement strand
CCCGGATGTTTCCGGGTTGCTCACCAGAAGGAAGGAAGTCGGGAACACCCGACTTCCGGGCATGACGAGCGTTGAGTCCGGTCCGCCATCACACCTCCCACAGTGTCGCGGTGCAGCCGTGGCCTCGCCCGTGCTCGGGCGAGACCTGGTAGGCGATCACGCTGAGCGGCGAGGGAAGCGCACCGAAATCCGCCGATTGATCCACCGCCGGATAGGTGACCTGCGGAACGCTGGCGGCGAGCGTGCGCACCACGTCCTCGCCGTCGAGAATGTCGATCTCGTAGAGCTCCGCCGACTCGCCGAGCGGCGCCTCGACCGCCTCCCAGCTGTCGCCCCCGATGCGTGTGCGGCGGATCCAGCTCATCTCGATGTCGCCCGATCCCGCCTCACGTCGCCCGCGCACGTGCGTCGGCGCGAACGGTTTGAGCCCGATCCCTTGCGCGGCGATCGTCAGCTCCGTGAAGCTCGGCGCGGCGTGATCGTCGCGCGCCGGACCGATGCGGTAGGTGAGCGGCAAGCCGAGCTGATCGCTCTTGAGCGGCAACGCGACGACGGCGCGGTCGAGCAGCACGAAGTCGGCTCCGGCATCAGCGCCTGCGGCCATCTCCTGCTCCGTGCCCAGCTGCCCGCGGAGCAGTCGCGTCAGGCGGTATTGCTTCGGCCCGGTCAATTCCGCTTCGGCGAACTGAAGGACCTCCCAGCCGCCACCGTTGGTCCTCACCGCCGCCGCGTTGCCGCCGGCGAGCACGTCGATGTCGGGAAGCGCGGCGAGCGCGCCGCTGAAAAGCTCGACCCATACGCTGTTGCCGAAGTCGAGCCGGCTGTGCGGTCCGGGGAAGAGCGGCGCGGCAAGCCGGCCCATGGTGGCGGGGCGGGTCAGCGTCGTGGCGAGGCGGAAGCCGCCGCCCTCCGCCGCGGCGTAGACCGCGACAAGCCCCGGCCAGGGATCCGCGAAGACCGCGATCCGCGGCGCATGCGCCCTCTCCCCGTCGGGAGGCGCGAACTCCATGACGCGCACCTCCGGCGCCCCCCAGAACGTCTGCGGCTCGAGGATGGAGCGCCGCGGCGCTCCGAGCGGCGTCGGCCCCTTGTCGTCAACCCGCCGGAGCGACAGCCTGCGGCTGTCGCTATCCTCGATGCGCTCGGCCATGAGCCGTTCGGGCGCGATGCCGGGCAGCGTCAGCAGGTCGCCCGCCTCGATCGCCAGCGCGCTCGGCGGCAGCTCCAGCTCGGCGCGCTCGCGCCCCGTCCAGACGTCGCGGAGCAGCGCGTCGGTCAGCCGCTCGGCCTCGGCGAACTCGAGCACCGCCGCAAGGTCGAGCGAAGCGATCCGTTGGCTCTGGCCCGCCAGCCGTCGCGAGCTCGCCGTGCTCACCCGGTACTCCTTGCCGGGATCGATGAAGCGCAGCACCAGCTCCGAGGCGAGCTCGGTCTCCTGCGCGCGCCGACGCGCGACGAGCGGCTCGCCGGCGCGCTCGGCCAGCAGGTCGGGGTCGAGCGCGGCGTCGTGCGGCCGGGCGCGTCCGCGAAACAGCACTCGGTCGCCGGCATCCGCCGCGTCGACGCGAAAGGCCGTCAGCGCCGGCTCCAGCGTGCCGCGCGCCGAGAGCACCTCGTTCACCACGTATCCGCCGAGGAGCGCGTGCACGTCGGCGACCGCATAGTCGGCGAAGGCGTGATCGGCCATCACCGCCTCGATCAGCCCGGCGAGGCTCACCTGGCCGAGCCTGCCGTTCAGCCAATGCCCGCGCTCCCAGTTGCCGCCGTCGGACCACACGTCGGTGAGGTCGGGGAAAAAGGGATAGGGCCGCGCGTCCCACGCCCACAGCGTCAGATGCGCCGGCTCGATCATGCGGCCGCCGTAGAGCGACGAGACCGGGTTCGACCCGTTGAACCCCGGATGGTCCACGTCGAAGAAGCGTTGATAGGCGTCCACATAGGCGCGCTGCTGCGCGTCGTCGCGCGCGCCGTTCGCGTAATAGGGCAATGCCGACTGCGCCGATTTCGGATCGTAGAAGACGTTGGGCTGGTTGGCGCCCTTGTCGACCGCGGGGCACCCTATTTCGGTGAGCCGGATGGGCTTGCCTTCCGGCGCCCAGTTCGTCGGCGTCCCCGCCTCAACTCCGCCTGGCCGATCGTAATGTTCGTTCGCCCACCACGCTTCGATGTCCTTGAAGCGGAACATCCAGGGCTTTGCGTATGCGCCGTCGGTGATCGGGGTCCGCGCCTGCGCGTCGCGGTCCGCCGCGCTCGCATAGTACCAGTCGAAGCCCTCGCCGCCGCGAATATTTGCGCTGAGATAGGCGCGGTCGTAGGGCGAGCGCCCCGCCGCTTCGTCGGAGTGACCCGGCGCGTCGCGCCAGTCGGTCAGCGGGTGGTGAAGGTCGATGCCGATGAAATCGATCGCCGCGTCGGCCCACAGCGCATCCAGATGGAAATGCACGTCGCCCGACCCGTCGGCCGGCTGATGCCCGAAATATTCGCTCCAATCGGCCGCATAGGAGATTTCCGTTCCGCCGCCGACCACCGAGCGCACGTCGCCGGCGAGCGTCCTCATCGCCTCCACGAAGGGATAGCTGCTTGTCGCCGATCGCAGCGTCGTCAGCCCGACCAGCTCCGAGCCGATGAGGAAGGCATCGACGCCGCCCGCCAGCGCGGAAAGATGCGCGTAGTGGAGGACGAAGCGCCGGTAGCTCCATTCCGCCGGCCCAAAATAGGAGACCGCGCCGCCGCCGCTGGAGAAATCCCCCGGTTCCGCCGCGCCAAGAAACACCGCCACCGGCACCGTCGCCGCGGCTGTCTTGTCGGGCGAGCCCGGCTGCCCCGGCGCCGGGTTGCAGGTGATGCGCCCGCGCCAGGGATAAGCGGGCTGCCCCGTGCCGCCGGTCTCCGGATCGGGGAGCGCGTTCCCTTGCGCGATGTCCATCAGGATGAACGGCGCCAGCGTCACCTTCAGTCCGCGCGCCTTCAGGTCCAGGATCGCACGCACCACGGATGCATCGCCGGGGCTGCCGCCGTAAGCCGGCCGCCCGTCGACTTTGCTCACCTCCTGTGCCGTCGCGCGCGTCAGCCCGCTCACCGCCCAGATCGCGCCGCTCGTCGCCTTCGCCGCGTCGTCCACCTTGGGTCGGATCGTGCAGGAGCCGGCGCGCAGGTCATCGCCGAACCAGACGACGACCAGCGTCACCCATTCGAGGTTCGGGCAAAGCGCCTGCAGCTCGTCGATCGACGCCGTCCAGTCGGATTGGTCGCGCGTGACATGCGCGTTCTCCGAAAGCGTGACGCCGAGGCCGCCGGAGCGGCTGACGACGGCCGTGTCGTAGCCGAACTCGGTGGAGCCGGGGATGACGTTGACCGCCCGCACATGGCTCTCGATCCCGGCGATCGGCCGGAACACCTCGAACGACAGCTGCGGAATGCGGTTGCCGAAATCGGCGAGCGGCATCCGCTCGAACACCACATAGGCGGTACCGCGATAGGCCGGCGCATCGCCCTGCTTGGCGACGATCAGGCTGTCGGCCTCCTGTGCCTCCTCGCCGCGATAGACGCGGAAGGTGACGGCCGCCTGGTCGAGCGGCTTGCCGTCCGCCCAGATGCGTCCGATGCGCGCGATCGCGCCCTCGCAGAGCCCCACGGCGAAGTTGGCGAAGTAGCTGAATTCCGTGCGCGTGACCTGCGGCCCGCCCTTGCCGCCGCCACCCTCCGTCTCGGTCGTTCGCACCTCCTCGAAGTCGGTCGCCCAGATGATCTGGCCGGCAAGCCGCGCGCGGCCGTAGACGCGCGGGATCGGCGCGCCTTCGGTCGAGCCCTGCACTTCGAGGTCGGAGAGGCGCGGCCCTTCGACCTTGCGGCGCGTGCCGAACAGCGCCTGGTCGAGCGTGTAGCCCGCGAGCGCGCCGGCCGCGCGGCCGAGGATGGCGCCGGCCGGCCCGAAGGCCGATCCGAGCGCGCCCCCGGCAATGCCGAGAACGAGAGTTGCCATGAAGTGCTCCACTCCCCTCCCCCTTGTGGGGAGGGGTGTTCAACGCGGGACGCGAAATCGAAGACCCCTCATCCAGCCGGTCCTTCGCTACGCTCGGCCCGCTAACCCTCTCCCCACTAGGGGGAGAGGGTTAGCGCGCGCACGCAAACCCAAACGCCATCCTCCTCCGCCACCACCCGCTCAGCGCCACTTCCGCCACCTTCGCCCGCTCCTGCGCATGTACCATGCGGTCGGGCGCGGTGAGGATGCCGGCATGCTTCGCCGGCAAGTGCGCGCGCCAGCGGAAGAGCACGATGTCCCCCTCCCGCGCCTCCTCCGGCTCGATCTCGTCGAGATAGTCCCTGAGCCCCTCCGCGAACGTCTCGCGCCGCAGCGCCTCGGCCCAGTCGGGCGTGTAGGGCGGGATCGCCAGCCCTTTACCAGGCCGCGGCGCTTCGCGCGACGACTGCCCCGTCACCTCCCGCCACACGCCGACGAGCAGCCCGAGGCAGTCGCAGCCGACGCCCTTAAGCCGCCCCTGGTGCCGGTACGGCGTGCCGATCCACCCGCGCGCCGCCGCGACGATGCGCTCACGCTGAGCCCTCTCCCCTTGCGGGAGAGGGTGGCCCTTCGCGTCAGCGAAGGGTCGGGAGAGGGGGTTAAGCATCATCCGCTCTGCACCCCGCCCAGGCTCCCACCCTCATTCCCTCCCCCCGGCGCCGGATAGGACAGCGCGAAATCGTTCCCCGGCATGTGCGGGAAGCCGCGGAAGTTCTCGACATTGTCGAAGCGCGCGCGGCACGTCTCGAGCCGCTTGTCGCATCCCGCGCTCACGGTGAATGCATCGCCGGCCTCGATCGGCTCCACCATCCGCTGCCACAGCTCGATGCGGTCGCCATCCGCGTCGCGCACATGCCTCAGCACCTCGCTCCTGCGCCCCGCATTCGCGCCGCCGGTGAAGGTGACCGATCCGGCGTCGAAGAACCCCGTCGGCCGGTTGCCGGGCACCGCAGCGCTGATCCGCCCGTAGCCGTCCGTCCCGGCAACCGTCGCGCTCGCGGTCCAGTCGGCGCTTTGAAGATTGACCGTGCAGCGCGCGTCGCCCAAATTGGCGTCGCAGGTGGCGCGGAAGATGCGTCCGCGCTCCTGGTCGAGCGCATGGCTCAAGCTCCGGATCTCCGCGGTGAACGCCTGCCCGGCGCGTCGCACCTCCCCGACCGAGCCGACACGCATCAGGTGCCGCTGCTCCGGGGCGGCCCAGTTCACCAGCCATGCCTCCACCCGCGCATTGTCGTAGAGCCCGGCCTCGAGGTCGCTCTCGCTGATCCGCTCCGACGAGAACGCGCCGGTCACGTCGAGCCCGCCGACCTGCAGGCCGGCATGCGCCACCGCGGCCGACTGATCGAGGCCGGTCTCCGGCTCATGACTCACATCATCGAAGACGATCGCGCGGTCGTGGTCGGTAAAACCGAGCACCGCGCCGTCGCCGCGCGCGATGCGCCAGCATGTGCACAAGGTGGTGCCCCCGCCCGCCAGATGCGTGGCCAGCGCCGGAAAGAAGGTCTTCATGGCTCTGCCTCGTAGCCCGCATGGAGCGCAGCGGAATGCGGGAGCTCCGCAATTGAGATGCTGCCGTTCGGTGAGAGCGTAACCCTCCCCTTGCGGGAGGGTCGAAAGCGGCGTGGCGTCAACAACGCCGCTTTCGGGGAGGGATGAGCCAGCAAAGGCACCCCCTCCCGAAGTTTGCTTTCGCTTCGCTCGGCAAACTTCGACCTCCCCGCAAGGGGGAGGTTACGCTTCGTCACATTCGCTAGATTCTGAACTCCACCACCGGCACGCTCGGCGCCTCGCCCGCCTCGAAGCTGGCGAGGTTCACGCTCAGC
>CAZARE010000176.1:0-3013 GCA_964487455.1 uncultured Propylenella sp. | reverse complement strand
GAGCGCGTCCCGGTCGGATCGGTTCACGAGGTGGTGGCCGTTGGCGACGCCGGCCTTGAAGGCCGCCGCGTCGCCGGCGCGGAGGATCGTCTCTCCCTCGTCCTCGATGAGCGTGACCTCGCCGTCGAGCACGTAGACGAGTTCGTCCTCGTCCTCGTGCCAGTGGCGCTGCGAGGAGGCGAAGCCCGGCTCGAGCCGGCACAGATTGACGCCGAACTGGGTGAGGCCGCCGGCCTTTCCGAGGCGCTTGCGGAAGCGCCCGCGGGCGATCTCGTGAAACGGCGCGGGATATCCGCAGGAATTGTCCTCGGCGACGGCGGCGACGTCGATCCTGGGCATCGCGCTATACGCGCTCGATGATGGTCGCGGTGCCCATGCCGGCGCCGATGCAGAGCGTGACGAGCGCGGTCGACAGTTCGCGCCGCTCCAGCTCGTCCAGCACCGTGCCCAGAATCATGGCCCCGGTGGCGCCAAGTGGGTGCCCCATGGCGATGGCCCCGCCGTTGACGTTCACCTTGTCGCGGTCGAGCCCCAGCGCCTGGCAATAGCGCAGAACCACGGAGGCGAAGGCCTCGTTGATCTCGAACAGGTCGATGTCGGAAAGCTGCATGCCGGCGCGCTTCAGCACCTTGCGCGTGACGTCGATCGGGCCGGTCAGCATCAGCGCCGGGTCGGAGCCGATATTGGCGAAGGCGCGAATTCTTGCGCGCGGCCTCAACCCCGCGGCTTTGCCGCCTTCCTCGTTGCCGACGAGCACTGCCGCCGCGCCATCCACGATGCCGGACGAATTACCAGCATGGTGCACATGCTTGACCTTCTCCACCTCAGGATGGGCCTGGATGGCGACCGCGTCGAAGCCGCCCATCTGCCCGATGATCTCGAAGGACGGGTTGAGCGCTCCAAGCGCCTGCATGTCGGTGCCGGGCCTTGGATGCTCGTCGCGGGCGAGCACGGTGATTCCGTTGATGTCCATGACCGGCACGACCGACTTCGCGAAGCGGTTGTCGCCCCACGCCTCGGCGGTGCGCTTCTGGCTTTCAACGGCATACTCGTCGCAATCGTCGCGGCTGATCCCGTACTTGGTGGCGATCAGATCGGCGGAGACGCCCTGCGGCAGGAAATAGGAGGGCACCGCCACTTGCGGATCGATAGGCCAGGCGCCGCCGGACGAGCCGATGCCGACGCGCGACATGGATTCGACGCCGCCCGCCACCACGACATCGTGATAGCCGGTCTTCACCTGGCTTGCCGCCAGATTCACCGCGTCGAGGCCGGAGGCGCAGAAGCGGTTGATCTGGATGCCCGGCACGTGTGTGCCGTAGTCGGCCAGGAACACGGCGGCGCGCGCCACGTCGCCGCCGGCCTCGCCGACGGGGTCGACGCAGCCTAGAATCACGTCGTCGACGAGATGCGTGTCGAGCTCGTTGCGATCGCGGACTGCCTCGAGCGCCGTCGCCGCGAGGCGGACCGTCGGCACGTCGTGCAGCGCGCCATCCGACTTGCCGCGCCCGCGCGGCGTACGCACGGCATCATAGATGTAGGCTTCGGGCATCAACGCCTCCTCCGTTTGGCCGGGAGTATAGCCTAAGCGGCCTCGACCGCGATATGGAGCTTGCGGCCAAGGACTGAAAGGGCATCCTCGAGGCGGTCGGCCTTGGTCGCGCTGTCGGGGTCGAGAATTCGCCGCGCTTCTTTTTCATCAACGCCGAGCATGCGGGCGAATTCGGTTTTCGAGAGCTCCGACTCCTCCCATGCCTCGACAACTGCGATCTTGAGGACGTCAGTCGCTTGGGGCGCGACCAGGGTCCCCGATTTCCGCTTGGCGGTAGGGAGCTTGCGTCCTTCCTTCAGATAGCCGAACAAAGCGACTGCGAGCGCTTCGCGCGCGCTGCGAATGGCATCATCCCGGTCGCTGCCATGTGTGACGGCCTCCGGAACGTCCGCAAAGGTTGCGAGCACTCCGCCGTCGGGGTCGTCCTGGAGCGATACGCGATAACTGTACTGTCTTTGCATCCTGTCCAGTTCGGCTATTCCAGGCCGAGCTGCCTGCGAATAGTTCTGATCATCAAAGGCGTTAGCTCGCCGCTTTGCACCGTTGTGAAGCGATTGCCGACATGTACACGATAGTGGCTGCCTTTACCTGCCGCTCTGTCGATCCGAAACGGCAAACCCAGCGCGCTCGCCTCGCGACGCAGTGCCCTGAGGAATTGCTCTCTTTTCATAAGAGCGCCCTTTGAATTTGATCACAGGGGGACTCCTCATCGGGTTTCACGCTATCGGACAAAAACGTCCGATAGCGTTAGGTAGTCCCGGCCAGCCTCAGAGTCAATGTGCGGCGGGAACTGGGTCTTAGAAAGCCTCCGCCGGCAGCTTCATCATGGTGTCGGCGCCGGAGGATATGCGCGCCAGGTGCGCCGCGGTCTCCGGCATGGTCCGTTCCATGAAGAATTTTCCGAGCGTCAGCCGCGTCTCGTAGAACTCCGCGCGCCCGTCGGCGCCCTCCTTCAGCTTCTGGGCTGAAGCCTTTGCCATTTGCGCCCACATATAGCCGAGCGCCACCAGGCCGAAGAGGTGCATATAGTCTGTAGATCCGGCGCCGGCATTGTCGGGCTTGACCATGGCATGTTGCATGAACCACATGGTCGCCTGCTGGAGGTGGTCGAGCCCGGCTTTCAGCGGCGCCAGGAAAGGCTTCAGCGCCTCGTCCCCCTCGTTCTGCTTCAGGAACGCACCGACCTCTTCGAAGAAGGCCATGACGGCGCGCCCGCCGCCCTTCGGCAGCTTGCGCCCCACGAGGTCGAGCGCCTGGATGCCGTTGGCGCCTTCGTAGATCATGGCGATGCGCGCATCGCGCACGAATTGCTCCATGCCGTGCTCGGCGATGTAGCCGTGTCCGCCGAACACCTGCTGCGCCTGAACGGCGTTCTCAAATCCCTTGTCGGTGAGCACGCCCTTCAGGACCGGCGTTAGGAGCCCCATCGTCTCGTCGGCCGCCTCGCGGTCTGAGGCGTCG
>CAZARE010000175.1:0-3696 GCA_964487455.1 uncultured Propylenella sp. | reverse complement strand
GACCATCCTCGGCTCGGTAGGGAAGACCGGGCGGCTCTTCACCGTGGAGGAGAATCCCAGGCTGTGCGGCTGGGGCGCGGAGATCGTCTCGATCGTCGCCGACGAGGCGTTCTACGATCTCGACGGGCCGCCGGTCAGGATCACCACGCCGCATATCCCGCTTCCCGCCTCCGACGTGCTGGAGGACCTGGCTCTGCCCTCGGCGCAGCGAATTGTGGAGAGGATCAGCAGGGCGATGAACGCCTGAGAGAAGCGCAATCATGAAGCATGCATCCATCCCCAACGTGCCGACCCAGCTCTTCCTCGGCGGCGAATGGCGCGACGCCTCGGACGGCGGCACGTTCTCCGTCGACAATCCGGCCACCGGCGAGGTCATCGCCGAAGTAGCGAGCGCCACCGTCGAGGACGGGATCGCGGCGCTCGACTCGGCGGAGAACGCCTTCCCCGACTGGGCGGCGCGCAAGCCGCGCGAGCGGGGCGAGGTGCTGAGAAAGGCGTTCGAGCTCATCATGGCGCAGCACGAGGAACTCGCGCGCCTGATCACCATGGAGAACGGCAAGGCGCTGCCGGATGCGCGCGGCGAGGTCGCGTACGCGGCGGAGTTCTTCCGCTGGAGCTCGGAGGAGGCGGTGCGCGCCATCGGCGACTTCTATCGCGGGCCGTCCAGCGGCGCGCGCATCATCGTCGGCCACAAGCCCGCCGGCATCGCGGTTCTGGTGACGCCGTGGAACTTTCCCGCCGCCATGGCGACCCGAAAGATCGGCCCGGCACTCGCCGCCGGCTGCCCGGTTGTCCTCAAACCCGCGTCGGCGACACCGCTCACCATGCTGGCGCTGATGCCGTTCATGGAGCAGGCGGGCGTGCCGAAGGGCATCATTTCCGTCCTTCCGTCGGCGCATACGGGCAAGCTGGTCGACGCGCTCCTGCACGACGACCGCGTGCGGATCATCTCTTTCACCGGCTCAACCGAGGTCGGCCGCAAGCTCCTGCATTCCGCCGCCGACAACATCCTCATCCCGGCGATGGAGCTTGGCGGCAACGCGCCCTTCGTGGTGCTGGAGGACGCCGACATCGACAAGGCAGTCGACGGCGCCATCGTCGCCAAGATGCGCAACATCGGGGAGGCCTGCACCGCGGCCAACCGCTTCTATGTGCACGAGAAGGTGCACGACGCCTTCGCCGAGAAGCTGTCGGCCAAGATGGGCGCCATGAAGATCGGCAACGGACTGGAGGAGGGCGTCGAGGTCGGCTCGCTGGTCAATGCCGAGACGCGCGACAAAGTGGTCGAGCTGGTCGACGACGCCGTGAAGCGCGGGGCCAAGGTGCTGACCGGCGGCTCGATCCGCAACGGGCCCGGCCACTTCTACCAGCCGACGGTCATAGTGGACGTTCCGGCGGACGCACGCTGCTTCCACGAGGAGATCTTCGGGCCCGTCGCGGCGCTGGCGCGGTTCTCCGACGAGGAGGATTGCCTCAAGCGCTGCAACGACACCGAATACGGCCTCGTCGCCTACGTGTTCACCAAGGACATGAAGCGCGGCATGGCTTTCTCCGAGCGGCTGGACTTCGGCATGATCGGCCTCAACCGCGGACTCGTGTCCGACCCGGCGGCTCCGTTCGGCGGCATGAAACAATCGGGCATCGGGCGCGAGGGCGCCCATTACGGGATCATGGAGTTCCTGGAGACGCAGTACATTTCGGCCGAATGGTGAGTGGCCGCGGGGAAGGGGCATGGACGTCATAATGCCGCAGCTTGGCGAGACCGTTTCCGAGGGGAAGGTCTCCGCCTGGTTCAAGTCGCCCGGCGACACCGTCGCCGCCGGCGAGAACCTGTTCGAGATCGAAACCGACAAGGTGACGATGGAGGTGCAGGCGATCGCGCCGGGCGTGCTGTCGGAGATACGCGTGAGCGTCGGCGAGACCGCGCCGGTCGGCGCCATCGTCGCCGTGATCGGCGAGGAGGGTGCGTCGGCAGCGGAACCATCGGGTACGGCGCTGGCGAGTGACGCAAGCGCATCCCCCTCCCCCTCGTCGGGAGGGGCTAGGGGAGGGGCCGTCTCCCCCCGCTCCGATTTCGCGATTGCCCCCTTCGCGGAGACTAACACGCCGACGGAGAGTTACGGCAAAGCGACGGGACCGAACGGCTTGAGGATCACGCCACTCGCCCGCCGCCTCATCGCGCAGAACGGCATCGACATCGCAGGGCTCGCCGAGGCGGCCAAGGCGAGAGGCGCTTGGCGGATCGCCAAGGCGGACGTCATGGGAGCGATCGCAGACGGCGGTGCGAAGCGTAGCGACCCCTTCCCACGAGGGGAAGGGGAGGCGCGCGTTGCACCTTCAGCGCAAGCACGCGCAACCGACGCTCCCGGCTCGCGCGTCGCCTTCAACAATATCCGTCGGCAAACGGCGGAACGGTTGCAGATGTCGTGGCAGACCGTTCCGCATGTGTTTCAGGCGGTCGAGGTGGATTTCGCCGCGGTCGATCGCATCCGGCAGGCGCGCAAGGCCGATTTCCAGTCGCGTCACGGCGTGTCCCTGACTTATCTTCCCTTCATCGCTCGAGCGGCGGCAATCACCATTCCGGACTTCCCGCGGGTGAATGCGCGCCTCGACGGCGACGGTCTGCAACTCAATGCGGATATCAATCTCGGAATCGCCGTGGATCTGTCGCACGAGGGGCTGGTCGTGCCGATTCTGCGAAACGCCGCGGAGCTGACAGTGACCGGGCTCGCCAAGGCGGTCGCCCGCCTCGCGGAAAGAGCGCGGACGAAAGCCCTCGGTCCGGACGACTTCGCCGGCGGCACCTATACGATCTCCAATAACGGCAGCTTCGGCACACTGTTCACCGCGGCGATCATCAACCCACCGCAAGTGGCGATCCTTTCCACCGATGCCGTGAGAAAGAAACCGGTGGTGGTGGAAAGCGCGGCGGGCGATGCGATCGCCGTTCATCCGGTCGGGGTGGTCGCGCAAAGCTTCGACCACCGAGCCTTCGACGGCGCGTACTCCGCGGCCTACCTTCAGCGTCTGAAGGAAGTCCTGGAGACGCACGACTGGGCGCGGGAGCTTGGCTAGGACCATCGACATGCAGGAGAACAAGCACCGCATCGGCTGGATCGGCATCGGACGGATGGGCTATCCGATGGCCGAGCGGCTGATCAGGGGCGGACACGACGTCGCAGTGTGGAATCGCACTAGGTCGAAAGCCGAGCCTCTCTCCGAAAAGGGCGGCTCGATCGTCGATCGCCCGTCCGATCTTGCCGACCGCGACATCCTGTTCACCATGGTCTCCGCCGGGCCCGACCTCGAGGGGGTGATCTTCGGCGAGTCCGGCATCGTCGACGGGCGGTCCGGCCCGCTTCCGCGCATCATCGTCGACTGTTCATCCATCGGAGTGGAGGAGTCGCAAGCGATCCGCGCCCGTATCGAGGCTCTCGGCTCCGATTTTCTCTCTGCGCCGGTCTCCGGCAACGCCAAATGCGTAAAGGCCGGCAAGCTGTCCGCCGTCGTCTCGGGCCCCGGGGCGACGTTCGAGGTGGCGAAGCCGTACCTGGAGACGATCGCCGGCCATGGCGTGGCCTATGTGGGCGAGGGAGAGCTCGCGCGCATCTGCAAGATCGCCCATAACGTCATGCTCGGCGTCGTGGCGCACAATCTCGCGGAGATCACGCTGCTGGCGGAAAAGACAGGCGTGCC
>CAZARE010000174.1:0-3690 GCA_964487455.1 uncultured Propylenella sp. | reverse complement strand
ACCGCCTACGAGACGGAAGAGATAGTTGCGCTAAGGCCGGGCGAGGCCGTCGAGACCGCCGGCTACACAATCCTCTACCGCGGGACGGCGCCGGTGACCGGCCCGAACTACCGCGAGGAGCGGGCGCAGTTCGCGGTCTCGCGCGGCGGCAGCGAGCGCTTTTCGCTGACGCCGTCAAAACGCTTCTATGCGACACGCGACACGGTGACCACCGAAGCGGCGATCAAGACGCTCGGCTTCTCGCAGCTCTATGTGAGCCTGGGCGAGCCGATCGGGGGAGGCGCCGTCGCGGTGCGCGCCTCCTACAAGCCGCTGGTGACGCTGATCTGGCTCGGCGCGGTGGTCAGCGCGTTGGGCGGTGGCCTGTCGCTCTCTGACCGGCGGCTGAGGGTCGGTGCGCCGCAACGCGCCGCGCCGCGAGAAGCGAGGGCGGGGGTGGCCGCATGACACCCCCCCTCATCCTGAGGCGCAATGCCGACATCGTCGGCATTGCCTCGAAGGAGGCTCCAGAAGGCGCTGTGCGTGCTTCGAGGCTCGCTTCGCTCGCACCTCGGCATGAGGGAGGTTGGTGGCTCCGGCCATCAATGGGACTGGTCCGGCTCTTTCTTCTTACGTTGCTGCTGTCGCTCTCGCCATCACTCGCGGTGCAGCCCGACGAGAAGCTCGCGGACCCGGCGTTGGAAGCGCGGGCGCGCGACATCTCCGCCGAGCTGCGCTGCCTGGTCTGCCAGAACCAGTCGATCGACGATTCCAACGCCCCGCTGGCGCGCGACCTGCGCGTCCTGGTGCGGCAGCGTCTGGAGGTCGGCGACAGCAACGAGGAGGTGCGCGACTACCTGGTCGCGCGCTACGGCGACTTCATTCTCCTGAAGCCGCGCTTCGCTGCGTCGACGTCGATTCTGTGGCTGACGCCCCTCGTAGTCCTGCTCGTCGGCGGCGTCGTGGCCGCCAGGCGCTTCCGCCAGCCGGCGCCGCCTGCGCGCGAGACGCTCTCGGCGGAAGAAGAAGAGCGGCTTGCGCGCATTCTGCGGGAATAGGAGCCAAGGCCCCTTTCTTACCGAAAATTAATGCGGCGGACACTGCCTCGTAAGGCGACGATTCCTATCTCTTGGCTTGCGCGGGCGTCGCCTTCGCCCCCCGAGCGGCGTTCGTGCAGACCTCCAGTCCGCCCCGGCTCCGTCCGGGGCGGACACCTAAAGGATCAACAGGAGTCTCGAGGAATCATGACCGCCGTTTCCCCTTCAAGCGTGCGAGCCAGGCGCTTGCGCAACGCGCTGCTCGCCAGTGTCTTCACCCTCGGCATCGTCGGCGCGGCCGGTACCGGCGCGCTCCTCACCAACAGCCCCACCGCCCTTGCCGAGCAGGTCAAGGTCGAGACGCAGGGTCCCGCCGACTTCACCGCGATCGTGGAGCGAGTGGCACCCGCCGTCGTGAGCGTGCAGGTCAAGACGGACATCGCCCCGGTCGTCGATCGCGGCGTAGAGGGCTTTGAGGGCTTCGGCGAGCTGCCCCCGGGCATCGAGGAGTTCTTCCGGCGCTTCGGAATGCCGCGCGGCTTCGGCGAGGACAATGAGCGCGGCCCGCGTCCGTTCAACCCGCGCCGCGGCATGAGCCAGGGCTCCGGCTTCTTCGTTTCGGAGGACGGCTATCTGGTGACGAATGCGCATGTCGTGCGCGACGGCAGCGGATACACCGTCACAATGGACGACGGGCGCGAGCTCGACGCCGAAGTGGTGGGCACGGACGATCGCACCGACCTCGCTCTTCTCAAGGTGGAAGGCAACGGCTTCACCTACGTCACCTTCGCCGAGGGGGAGCCGAAGGTCGGACAGTGGGTGCTTGCCGTCGGAAACCCGTTCGGTCTGGGCGGTTCCGTCTCTGCCGGCATCATTTCGGCGTTGCAGCGCGACATCGGGTCCGGCCCCTACGACAATTACCTTCAGATCGACGCTCCGGTGAACCGCGGCAATTCCGGCGGCCCGACCATCAACATGAACGGCGAGGTCATCGGCGTGGCAACCGCGATCTTCTCGCCGTCGGGCGGCAACGTCGGCATCGCCTTCGCCATACCCGCCAACATCGCCTCCGACGTGATCGGCGACCTCATGGACGACGGGATCGTCACGCGCGGCTGGCTCGGCGTGCAGATTCAGCCGGTGACGGACAGCATCGCCGAAAGCCTCGGCATTGAGAGGACGGAAGGCGCCATTGTCGCCGACTCGATGGAGGCGGGTCCGGCCAAGGACGCCGGCATTCTCGCCGGAGACGTCATCGTCGAGGTGGACGGCAGGGCCGTGAAGGACCCGAGGGCGCTATCGCAGATGATCGCTCGCATGGACCCGGGTCAGCAGATCAAAGTGACCGTCATTCGCGAAGGCGATCGGCATAGCATCGACGTGACGCTTGGCGATCTCAACGACTTCGATGAGATGCAGCAGGCGACTGCCGGCGAAGAGGAACAGGACGAACAGCCGGCCGTGGCCGGTTCGCTTGAGGATCTCGGGCTGACTCTGGAAGCCAATCCGAACGGCGACGGCGTGCTGGTCGCGGATGTGAAGGAGGGCAGCCCGGCCGCAGAGAGCGGCATCCGTACCGGCCAGGTGATCGTCGGCGTCGGGCGCGGCGGCACGGTCGAACAGGTGAAAAGCGCCTCCGATGTCGAGGAAGCCGTCGCCGCGGCCCGCGACCTTGGCCGCGACGCCGTTCTCCTGCGGGTGCAGGGCGAGAGCAACGCTCCGCTGTTCTTCGGCGTGCCGCTCAACCGCGGCTAAGGGTCGGGCGAGGGGAGTCCGGACCGGGCGTTCGTCGCCCCCAGTACCGTCCGGTCTTGGGCAAGGCGGGCCGCGTCAAGCGGCCCGCCGTTTCGCAGGCGCTGGAACTCGCCGGACGCAGCCTGTATCTCATCTCCATGCGCATCTTGGTCATCGAAGACGACAAAGAGACCGCGAGCTATCTGACCAAGGCCCTGAGCGAGGCCGGTCACGTCGCGGATCAGGCGCATGACGGGCAGACCGGCTACGAGATGGCCACGGCCGAAGACTACGACGTGCTCGTGGTCGACCGCATGCTGCCGAAGCGCGACGGCCTTTCGCTCATTGCCGATCTGCGGGCGGCCGGCGACAGGACGCCGGTGCTGATATTGTCGGCGCTCGGCCAGGTCGACGACCGCGTGACGGGCCTGCGCGCCGGCGGCGACGACTACCTGCCAAAACCTTATGCGTTCTCCGAGCTCTTGGCGCGCGTGGAAGTGCTCGGACAAAGAAGCGCGCCCAGGGAGGCAGAGACGGTCTACCGCGTCGCCGACCTGGAGCTCGACCGCCTGTCGCGCAAGGTGCGCCGCGGCGACGAGCCGATCACGCTGCAGCCGCGCGAGTTCCGCCTGCTCGAATACATGATGAAGAACGCCGGCACGGTGGTGACGCGCACCATGCTCCTGGAGAAGGTCTGGGACTATCATTTCGACCCGCAGACGAATGTCATCGACGTGCACATGTCCCGGCTGAGGGCGAAGATCGACAAGGGGTTCGAGCGCCCGCTCCTGCACACGGTGCGCGGCTCCGGCTACGTGTTGCGGGACGATGTCTAGGAGCGACCCGCTGCGCCTGGTCCGCACCACGGGATTCAAGCTCACGTCCGTCTTTCTCGCGGTGTTCACGCTGTTCGCCGCTTTTCTCATCGGCTACGTCGCGC
>CAZARE010000173.1:0-8334 GCA_964487455.1 uncultured Propylenella sp. | reverse complement strand
ATCGAGGGTTGCCACAGTCTTGTGTCGAACAGCGACGTCGGCAGCCCGGGGTCGACGATCAATCCCTTCTTGAACGAAGGGGCGAGGCAGTAGAGAGCCGGCGTCAGCCGAGCCGCCTCGCGCTCACGCGACGAAGGGGGGCTCGTGCCGAGGTTGGCGCTGCCGGTGGTAACCTTCACCACCGCCTCGAACGATCCCTGGAAAGGCGTGGCCAGCGTCGCAACCTTGCCGACCTTCTTCTCCTGTCCGTGACTGGCGAGGTACTCGGCGATCACCAGGCCGCCCATCGAATGGCCGATGAGGTTGACCTTGCTCCGGCGGGCGTAGTCGTCGCGAAAATAGTGTCGCGTCAGCGCGGTGCGCTCGATTACCTCGTCGACGAAGGAGGCGAGCCGCGCGGAGGCCGACTCGATTGGCTGGCGCCAGTCGTAGCCGAACGGATAGACCGGCACCGGCTCGTCCTCCTTGGCGCTTAGATTGTGGCGCAGCTCCTCGATCAGCTCCTTGTATGCGATCTCGACAAACTGATCAGAGACGACCCGCGCGGGTTCCATCGCTTCAAAGGAGCGTGCGTCCTTGCCGGCCTTGCCGATAATGTCGTCCGGGTGAAGCGCGGCGCGTTCGTAGTGCCTGGTCAGCACGGACCAGACGATCTCGGGTGGCAACGGATACTCGTCGCGGAGGTAAGTCGCAGTGATGCCCGGCACCACAATGACTGGGTCGGGGAGGGGCAGGGCGGTCTCCGGTGTCAATGCAAGGACAAGTTGCAGCAGAAGAACACGGATCGAGATGCCCTGCAAGCATCCGCGTTGGCCGCTTGCGTCGCCTAGACACCGTTCTAGATTGGGGCAGGACTCGCGACGGATCGACCTGTGACGCATCCCTTTCTGGCGAAGCTCGGCTCGGAGCTCGCATCCATCGAAGCCGCCGGCCTCACCAAGCGCGAGCGGCTGATCACCACGCCACAATCGGCGCGCATCCGCATCGAGGACGCAGACGCTCAAGGCGGCGAGCGCGAGCTTCTGAACCTCTGCGCCAACAACTATCTCGGCCTCGCCGACGACCCCAAGGTGATTGCTGCGGCTCGGGCGGCGCTCGACGAATTCGGCTTCGGCATGGCGTCAGTGCGCTTCATCTGCGGCGCTCAAACGCTGCACCGGGCGCTGGAGGAGCGGATCGCGCGCTGGCTCGGTAAGGACGACGCGATCCTCTTTGCCGCCTGCTTCGACGCCAACGGGGGGCTCTTTGAGCCGCTGCTCGGGCCGGAGGACGCCATCATCTCCGATGCCCTCAACCACGCCTCCATCATCGACGGCATCCGGCTCTGCAAGGCGAAGCGATTTCGGTTCGCCAATTCCGACATGGACGAGTTGGAGACACGGCTGAAGGAAGCCGACAGCGCCGGCGCGCGCTTCAAGATGATCGCCACCGACGGTGTCTTCTCCATGGACGGCACCGTGGCGAAGCTGCCGGATATCTGCGATCTCGCCGAGCGATATGGCGCCATGGTCATGGTAGATGACGCGCATGCGCACGGTCATCTGGGGGAGGGCGGCCGCGGTTCGCCAGCGCTTACCGGCGCCGGCAACCGCGTTCAGATCGTCACCGGCACGCTCGGTAAGACGCTCGGCGGCGGCATGGGCGGCTTCGTCACCGCGCCGCAGCCGGTGATCGACATGCTACGCCAGCGCGCGCGCCCCTATCTGTTCTCGAACTCTTTAGCGCCACCGCTTGCCGCCGGCGCTCTGACGGCGATCGACATCGCCGAGAAGGCCGACGATCGGCGCTTGCATTTGACTAAGCTGGTTCGCCGCTTCCGCACCGGCATGGAAAGCGCCGGCTTCGATCTCATCGCCGGCGAGACGCCGATCGTCCCGGTCATGCTCGGCGAGGCCAAGCTGGCGCAGGCGTTGGCCGCGGCGCTCGACCGGCGCGGCGTCTATGTCGCCGGGTTCTTCTACCCGGTAGTGCCGGAAGGACGAGCGCGCATCCGCACGCAGATGTCGGCGGCGCTAGGCGAGGCGGACGTGGATTTCGCGGTGCAGGCGTTCACGGAAGCGGGGCGGGAGCTGGGGGTCGTCTAGGGGTTGACTTCGCCATGCCGTCACCCGATGTAGCAACGTAGATACATTGCGGAGCCCATCATGCAGAGGCACGTGAAGAACCCACGCACGATCTCGAGCCGCGCGTTCAACCAGGACGTCGGCAAGGCCAAGCGCGCCGCGGACGAAGGGCCGGTGACGATCACCGATCGCGGGCGGCCGGCTTTTGTTCTGATGAAGCACGAGGATTTCGAGCGGCTCTCGGGGTCGAAGAAGAGGGAGACTCTTTTCGACCTCCTTGCCCAAACGGAGCCCGAGGCTGATTTCGACTTCGAGCCTCCACGCCTGTCGGACAATATGGGGCTGCGCATTCCCGACTTCAGCAAAGACTGATGTATTTGCTCGACACCGATGTCTTGTCCGCGTCTCGTCGGCCGGAGAAGGCAGCACCGACGTTCGCAGCTTGGGTGGCCAATTCAGATCCCCGCGAGATGTATGTTTCCGCCGTCAGCCTCCTGGAGGTGCGGGTTGGTGCTCTTCGCATCGCCCGCCGAGATGGTGAGCAGGCTTCGATCCTCGATCGCTGGGTAAGGGAACATGTACAGCGGCGGTTTGAAGGACGCATTCTGCCCTTCGACGAAGAGACGGCGCTTCGCTGTGCCCCGCTCCACGTCCCAGACCCGCGCCCGGAGCGTGACGCGATGATCGCCGCGACCGCGCTTCAACATGGCATGGTCCTGGTCACGCGCAATGCGCGCGATTTTGCCGCGATGGGCGTTCCATTCTTCAACCCCTGGGGATTGTCTGATGCGTAACGGCATGAAGGCCCTCGTCAAAGCCAAACCCGAGCCGGGGCTGTGGCTAGAGGATCAGCCAGTGCCGGAGGTCGGGCCGGACGAGGTGCTTGTAAAGGTCGCTAAGACCGGCATCTGCGGGACCGACATCCACATTTGGAGTTGGGACGACTGGGCCCAGAAGACGATTCCCGTGCCGATGATCATCGGGCACGAATATGCCGGCGAGATCGTCGAGGTCGGAGCGGGCGTGCGCGGGCTGCGGCCAGGGCAGCGCGTCTCCGGCGAGGGCCACGTCATCGGCATGAAGAGCCGAGCCGCGCGCGGCGGCCGCTATCACCTGGACCCGGAGACCCGCGGCATCGGCGTCAACATACCGGGCGCCTTCGCCGAGTTCGTGAAGATACCGGCGTTCAACGCCGTGGCGCTTCCCGACGGCATCGACGACGAGCTGGGCGCCATCCTCGATCCGCTCGGCAACGCGGTTCACACCGCGCTCTCCTTCGACCTCGTCGGCGAGGACGTGCTGGTCACCGGAGCCGGCCCGATCGGCATCATGGCCGCGGCCGTGGCGCGCCATGTCGGCGCGCGCCACGTGGTCGTCACCGACGTCAACGCCTATCGTCTGGCGCTTGCCGGCCGGGTCGCCGACATCGTGCCGGTCAATGTCGGGGAAGAGGATCTGAGCTCCGTCATGCAGAAGCTCGGCATGCGCGAGGGCTTTGACGTGGGGCTCGAGATGAGCGGTGCCGAGGCGGCGCTCAACCAGATGCTCGACACCATTATTGTGGGCGGAAAGATCGCCATGCTGGGAATTCCGGCGCGGCCCTTTCCCGTCGATTGGACGAAGATCGTCTTCCACATGCTGACCATAAAAGGCATCTACGGGCGCGAGATGTTCGAGACGTGGCACAAGATGATCGCCATGCTTGAGAGCGGTCTCGACATTCGCGGCGTCATCACCCACCGGTTCCCGGCCCCCGATTTCGTGAACGCGTTCGAGGTCATGGCCACGGGCGAATCCGGCAAGGTGCTGCTCGACTGGTCCTCCGGCTGACCGCGCCACAGGCGCTGGAGCCGCGCTTCGGTTGAATTGCGGCGGCGAAGAATCGGGAACGTGGGGGCGGACCGATCGTTGGTAGACAGCAACGGCAATACTGGAGGCTATCATGCAGGTCCGAGAGATCATGAGCCGCGACGTGAAGCTCATCCGTCCGCAGGACTCCATTCGCGACGCGGCCCGGCAGATGCGAGGCCAGGATATCGGCTCGCTACCGGTGGCCGATGGCGACCGGCTGGTAGGCTATGTCACCGATCGCGACATCGTTGTGCGCGGCCTTGCCAATAGCGGCGGCCCGGATTCGCCGATCCGCGAGGTGATGAGCGACAAGGTCCTCTATTGCTTCGAGGACGAGAGCGTGGAGCACGTGGCGCAGAACATGGCTGAGAACCAGGTCAAGCGGCTGCCCGTGATGACGCGGGAGAAGCGGCTCTGCGGGATCGTCGCGCTCGCCGACCTCGCCACGCACAGTGACGAACCGGCCGAGCGTGCGCTCAAAGGCATCTCGCGCCCGGCGCACTAGGCACGAAGAGCTAATCGAAAGCTTGCCGTTCGGTCGCCAGCACGGCCGAGAGGCCCTCGCGATATGTCGGGTAGGCGAGCTTTACGCCAAGCTCGCGCTTGATCTTGTCATTGCGCACGCGCTTGCTCTCCCCATAGAAGCTGCGCGCCATCGGTGTGAGGTCCGCGTTCTCGAAGCGCACTTCGGGCGGGGGGAGCACGCCAAGCATATTGGCGGCCAAGGCAAGCACGTCCTCCGGCGGCGCCGGCTCGTCGTCCACGCCGTTGAAGATGCCCTCGGCCCGTTTCTCGAACGCTGCCTCCACGATTGCCGCAATGTCGTCGACGTGAATCCGGTTGAACACCTGACCCGGTCTGACCACGCGACGCGCCGTTCCGCGCCGGATCTTCTCGAACGGCCCGCGGCCCCTCCCGTAGATCCCGCCGAGCCGCACGATGGCGACCGGCACGCTTGTCTCCTCGGCGAAGCGCCGCCATCCGGCCTCCGCCTCGAGCCGTAGCCGTGAGCGCTCCGACGCGGGCCTGCATTCGGTTTCCTCGTCCACCCAGGCGCCGTCATGGTCGCCATAAACGCCCACCGTGGAGAGATAGACGACGGAACGGGGATTCAGTGAGGCGAGCCCAGCCCGGAAGTGTCGAAGGACCGGATCGCGGGCCATGTCGGGCGGAATGGAGACGAGCACGCGGTCGGCTCTCCGCAGCTGGTCGCTGACCGCCCAATCCGGCGCAGCTCCATCGAAGAGAACGGGCGCAACGCCGAGCGCCTCGATCTCAGACAGAGATTCAGCATCGCGCGTCGTCCCCCAGGCGGCCTCAAGCCGCGGTCGCATTCGGGCGATTACGGCTCGCGCGGAGTATCCGAGCCCGAAGACGAAAAGCCTCAACCGCTCACTCGTCGCGCTTGTGTACGATCAGCCGGTCGACCTCCAGAGTGCCGACGGAGAGGCGTTCTATCCGCGCGCGTTTCACGGCGAGGCGGTTGATCGCGAGCGCTCCGATCGCGAGCGCCCCGATGGCCAGCGACCCAAGAGCCAGCGCGCCGACCGCGCCGGCCCCGAGCGAGCCGCGCACGATCTTCACCTCCCGCGCCTCCTGACGCGACGCCGGCAGCGAGACGCGGCGTCCGGCGATCTCCCAATGTCGTCTCATCGTAGGGCCTCTCTGATGGCGTCTGTCCATTCAAGGCGAACGTCAGCGTCGGGCTCGCGTTCCAATAGTGTCTCGGCGTAGGCGGCGACGCGCTGGGGCGCCAGCCGCAGCAGGGCCCAGACAGCGGCGCCGCGCACCTGCGGCTCAGGATCGGCGAGCAGCCTAACAGCCTCGTCGGCAAGCTCCGCAGAGCCGGAATTGCCTATGGCAATCAATACGTTGCGGATAAAGCGGCGGCGCCCAATCCGCTTGATCGGCGAGCCCGAGAAGTGGCGGCGGAACGACCGATCGTCGAGCCGGGCAAGCTCAGCGAGCCGCGGCGCTTTGAGATCGTCGCGCGCCGCGAGCTTCGTCTGGCGGCCGATCCGGGCGAACTTGTTCCACGGGCAGACAGCGAGGCAATCGTCGCAGCCGAAGATGCGATTGCCCATCGCGGCGCGGAACTCGCGTGGGATCGGGCCTTCGTGCTCAATCGTCAGGTAGGAGATGCAGCGCCTTGCATCGAGCCGGTAGGGCGCGGGGAAGGCATCGGTCGGACAGATGTCGAGGCAGGCGCGGCAGGAGCCGCAATAGTCCGCCTCCGGCGCGTCGGGCTCCAGCTCTGCGTCAGTGAAGATCGCGCCGAGAAACAGCCATGATCCGAATTCGCGGCTGACGAGATTGGTGTGCTTGCCCTGCCAGCCGACGCCGGCGGCTTCGGCGAGGGGCTTCTCCATCACCGGCGCGGTGTCGACGAAGACCTTCACGTCGGCGCCAGCGCGCGCGGCAAACTTCGATGCGATGCGCTTCAGCGCTCCTTTGATGAGATCGTGATAGTCGCGGTTGCGTGCGTAGACCGAGATCGTCGCGGCTTGCCGGTCGCCGAGCGTCGCCAAGGGATCGGCCTGCGGCCCATAGTTCATGCCAAGCATGACGATGGAGCGGACGTCGGGCCAGAGCGCCGCGGGGCTACCCCGCCGGCCCGCGGTCTCCTTCAGCCAGTGCATCGTCGCGTGATGGCCGTCGTGGATCGCGGTGGCGAGCCGCCCGGCGGCTTCGGGAATGGATTCGGGTCTAGCAACGCCGATAGCCTCGAAGCCCTCGGCGCGCGCCAACTCCTCGACCAGCGCGCGCAGGCGCGACGGCTTCAGAAGTCGAGCTTCTCGTAGTGCTCCGGCGGCGTGTGGCCGCGCACCGTCTCGGCCCTGAGCGGGCGGAAGGCGGGGCGCGACTTCATGCGCATGTACCAGTCCTTTGCGTCCGGGACGTCCTGCCATGGAACCTCGCCGAGATAATCGGCCACCGACAGCGCTGCGGCTGCCGCTAGATCGGCATAGCTCATCCGTTCCCCGGCGAGCCAGTTATTCGCCGCAATCAGGTGCTCGATATAATGAAGATGGGGACGGATGTTGGCTCGCGCAGCCCTCAGCAGCGAAGAGTCGGGAGGGCCGCCGCTGATTCCGGACTTGGACTTCTCGCGCTTGATCACCTTTTCCTCGACCAGATAGGAGGTGACCTCCTCGTCGAACTTGTAGAGGAACCACTCGCAGAGCCGCCTGACCTCGGCGCGCTGATCCGCATTGGCGGGCAACAAACGGCGCTCGTTCAACGCGAAGCCGCGCGTTTCGTCGAGGTACTCGGACACGGCCCACGCCCCCGCGATCGGTGGACCCTCATGCTCGACGAGCACGGGGAGCGTGCCCGCCGGATTGAGGAGCAGGAAATCCTGCCTCCGCTCCCAAACGCGCTCTTCCTCCAACTCGGGCGTCACTTCGCATTCGCTGAGAACCAGGCGGATGAAGCGCGATTGCACTGAGAGCGGGTAGTGGAACAGCCGGATCATGCCGCGGCCATCCGCGTGATGTGACGCGAACGGATTCGCAACAACAAAGATGCTAGGCCGGGCCGGAAACCGATTCGAGACGGCGAGCGCGGCATGAACCTCGGGACCATTATCGATGCCATCATCCTTGGAATCGTCGAGGGCCTGACCGAGTTCATACCCGTCTCATCGACCGCGCACTTGCTTCTGTCGACCGAGCTTCTGGGCCTCGCCACCGGCGATTCGAAAGCGTTCTGGGACACCTTCAACGTCATGATACAGCTCGGCGCAATCCTTGCGGTGGTGGCGGTCTATTTCGGGCGCCTGTGGCGGGTTCTCTTGGCGCTGCCCACCGACCCCGGGGCGCGCCGCTTCGTCCTGTCGATCCTGGTCGCTTTCCTGCCGGCGGCGGTGATCGGCGCGCTGGCGTTCGATTTTATCAAGACGGTTCTTTTCGGTTCCCCGGTGCTGATATGCTGGGTGCTCATCATCGGCGGCGTGGCTTTGGCGCTGCTTGATCGCTACGATGTCGATCCGGTCCACCAGGACGCGATGCGCTATCCGCTCCGCGTGGCGCTGGCAATTGGCGTCTTCCAGTGTCTCGCCATGGTGCCCGGCGTGTCGCGCTCAGGCGCCACGATCGCCGGGGCGCTTCTTTTGAAATGCGACAAGCGCTCGGCGGCGGAGTTCTCCTTTTTTCTGGCGATACCTACCATGCTTGGTGCCTTCGTCCTTGATTTCTACGAGAATCGCGCCACGCTCTCGAGCGCGGACTTCGGGGTCATCGCGGTCGGATTCGTCGTCTCATTCGTATCAGCGCTGTTTGTCGTGCGCACGCTGGTGGATTTCGTGGGGCGACACGGCTTTCTGCCGTTTGCCTTGTGGCGTGTCATGGTCGGAACGGTGGGTCTCGTGGGAATGTGGCTTTACCGATAATCAGGCGCGCACCTGCGCGAACTGGCCGCG
>CAZARE010000172.1:0-2624 GCA_964487455.1 uncultured Propylenella sp. | reverse complement strand
GCCGAATCCGCCGGCCGAGTTCTCGCCGTTGGCGACGACGAAGTCGATGCGGTGCTTTCCGATGAGGCCGGGAAGCAGCGTCGACAGGACCCTTCGCCCGGAGCGGCCGACGATGTCGCCGAGGAACAGGAGCCTCACGCGTCCTCCGCGTCGATTAGCTCGCGCTCCGTTGCAACGAGTTGCAGGCGGACATCGTGCGCCTCGAGCGGCACCCGCTCGACTTCTTGGCAGGCAAAGGCGATCCCGGCCACGCGAAGCGGCCGGCCCCGCGCCTTCAGCCCGGCTATGGCGTAGTCGTAATGGCCCGCCCCATAGCCGATGCGGCCGCCGCGCCGGTCGAAGGCGGCGAGCGGGGCGACGACGAAGCCGGGGTCGACCACCGGCTCGGCCGCGCTCGGATGCCGCGTGCCAAACACGCCGTCCTCCAGGCAGTGCTCACCGGAAAAGGAACGAAAGAACATGCGGCGCTTCTCGACCACCGGCATGGCGACGCCGCCGCCGGCAGCGCGCACGCCGTCGATCAGGCCGCGCGGGTCGATCTCGTCGCGCATGGGCCAGAAGAGAGAAACGACCTCGCCTGGGCGTAGGAGCGGGCGGAGCCGCGCGACAGCGGCTTCCGAGGCCAGGCGGCGCTCCTCCTTCGTCATCCCGGCACGCCGGGCCAATCCCAGGGCGCGCAGCTCAGCCTTGGTGACGACGGTATTGAGCATGCCGGGATAGAGGGCTCCGAGTGGTTCAGGCCGCAAACCCGCGCACGAGGGGATGGCGGGACGCGCAGCCGCATCGGTCGTTGGAGATTTCGATCCCGGGAACCTACTGACGTAGGTGGGCGCCGTGTGTCCAAGCCCACGAGCCTGGTCAGGGACAGCTCCCTTAAGATCGATAAGGCCCCGAGAATTTTGTCTCCTGTCGAGCCGCGCAGCCACGCGAAGAGAAGATATAGGTTGCGTTGGACGGCTGAGCAAACATGATTGCGGCAAACGCAGTCGTCATGCCCGGGCTTGACCCGGGCAACCATTCCGTCTCGCTTGCTGCGGTTATTGCCGTTGCGGAGTGGTTGCCGGATCAAGTCTGATCAAGTCCGGCAATGACGACAAACCAGTGCAGGACGCCGCCCACGGCAGCACGGGGCCCAGGAAGGAACGATGACCAGCCGCTACGCCGAGATCTACGACAGCTGGCGCCGCGATCCGGGCGGGTTCTGGGCCGGCATCGCCGCGACCGAGATCGACTGGATCAAGCCGTGGGAGAAGCCGTTCGATCCCGCGCTCGGCGTGTACGGGCGCTGGTTTCCCGGCGCGGAATGCAACACGTGCTGGAACGCGGTCGACAGGCATGCTGATAAACGGCCCGACGCGACGGCGATCATCTACGACAGCCCGGTTACGGGCCAGAAGCGGCGCATCAGCTACGGCCAGCTGAAGAGCGAGGTGCAGGCGCTCGCGGCGGTGCTTTTGGACCTCGGCGTGGCGAAGGGAGACCGCGTCATCATCTACCTGCCGATGATACCGGCGGCCGTGGTCTCCATGCTCGCCTGTGCTCGGCTCGGCGCGATCCACTCCGTCGTGTTCGGCGGCTTCGCGGCGCCGGAGCTCGCCGCGCGCATCGATGACGCGAGACCGAAGGTCATCGTCTCGGCCTCCTGCGGCATCGAGCCGGGCCGCAAGTCGGATGTTTCCGACTTGCTTGATTCAAACAGGAAATCAGGAACATTCGATTTCCGCATCGTGCCGTACAAGCCGCTGCTCGACGCCGCTATCGCGCTCGCCGCGCACAAGCCCACCGCCTGCCTCGTCGCGCAGCGCGACGAGGAACGCTGCGACCTCGTCGCCGGCCGCGACTACGACTACGACGAAGCGTTGGCAAAGGCGCGGGGGCGGAGCGTCGAGTGCGTGCCGCTCAAGGCCACCGACCCGCTCTATATCCTCTACACCTCCGGCACGACCGGACAGCCCAAGGGCGTGGTGCGCGACAATGGCGGGCACATGGTTGCGCTCAAATGGTCGATGAAGGCGATCTACGACATCGATCCGGGCGAGACCTATTGGGCCGCGTCGGACGTCGGCTGGGTCGTCGGCCACTCATATATCGTCTATGCGCCGCTGCTGCACGGGTGCGCCACGGTGCTCTACGAGGGCAAGCCCGTCGGCACCCCGGACGCCGGCGCCTTCTGGCGTGTCATCTCCGAGCACGGGGTGGCGGCGCTCTTCACCGCCCCCACCGCGTTCCGCGCCATCAAGAAGGAGGATCCAGACGGCCGCCTCATCCCGCAATACGATCTGGCGAAATTCCGCACGCTCTTCCTTGCCGGCGAGCGCGCCGACCCCGACACGATTCAATGGGCGGAGCAGCATCTCAACCGCCCGGTTATCGATCACTGGTGGCAGACGGAGACCGGCTGGGCGATCTGCGCCAACCCGGTGGGGCTCGGGCAAATGGCGGTGAAACACGGCTCGGCCAGCGTGCCGATGCCGGGCTACGATCTTCAGGTCCTCGACGATGCGGCGCGGCCGGTGCCGGCTGGGAAGCTGGGCAATATCGCGGTGAAACTGCCGCTGCCGCCGGGCTCATTGCCCACGCTGTGGAAGGCCGACGAGCGCTTCCGCGACGCCTACCTCGCCGAG
>CAZARE010000171.1:0-10439 GCA_964487455.1 uncultured Propylenella sp. | reverse complement strand
TACCAGCGCATCCTCGACCTGATCGGGCGCGAGCCGACGCTGACCGAGCTCGGCATCTTCTCAGCCATGTGGAACGAGCACTGCTCGTACAAATCCTCGAAGAAATGGCTCCGCACGCTGCCGACGGCGGGTGAGGCCGTCGTCCAGGGGCCGGGCGAGAACGCCGGCGTTGTCGATATCGGCGACGGGCTGGTGGCGGTCTTCAAGATGGAGAGCCACAACCACCCCTCCTACATCGAGCCCTACCAGGGCGCGGCGACCGGCGTCGGCGGCATATTGCGCGACGTGTTCACCATGGGCGCGCGGCCGATCGCGGCGATGAACGCGCTTCGTTTTGGCGATCCGGGGCATCCGCGGACGAGGCATCTCGTGGCGGGCGTGGTTGCGGGGATCGGAGGCTACGGCAATTCCTTCGGCGTGCCGACGGTGGGTGGCGAGGTGAATTTCCATCGCCGCTACAACGGCAACTGCCTGGTCAACGCTTTCGCGCTCGGCATCGCGAAAAAGGACGCGATCTTCTACTCCAAGGCCGCGGGCGTCGGGCTGCCCGTTGTCTATCTCGGCGCCAAGACCGGCCGCGACGGCATCCACGGCGCAACCATGGCGTCGGCGGAGTTCGGCGGCAACGCCGAGGAGAAGCGCCCCACCGTGCAGGTCGGCGATCCCTTCACGGAGAAGCGGCTGCTGGAGGCTTGCCTGGAGCTCATGGCGACGGGCGCCGTGGTTGCCATTCAGGACATGGGGGCGGCCGGGCTCACCTGCTCGGCCGTTGAGATGGGCGCCAAAGGCGATCTCGGCATAGAGCTCGATCTCGACAAGGTGCCGACGCGCGAGGCCGGGATGACGGCCTACGAGATGATGCTGTCGGAGAGCCAGGAACGCATGCTGATGGTGCTCCGCCCCGAAAAGCACGGCGAGGCAGAGGCGATCTTCAGAAAATGGGGACTCGACTTCGCCGACATCGGACGCACCACCGACGATCTCAGGTTCCGCGTCAGACGCCACGGCGACCCAGTCGCCGATCTGCCGATCAAGGACCTTGGCGATCAGGCGCCGGAATACGACCGGCCCTGGGCGGCGCCGGAATCCCCTGCCCCTCTCGACCCTGCAAGCCTCGGCGCGGCCCCCGACATCGCCGACGCACTTCTGACGCTAGTCGGCTCGCCCGACCTCTGCTCGCGGCGCTGGGTGTGTGAACAGTATGATCACCTGGTCCAGGGGAACACCGTGAGGGGACCAGGTGGAGACGCCGCGGTTGTCCGGATCGACGGGACAAACAAGGCGCTCGCCCTGTCGCTCGACGTCACCCCCCGCTATGTCGAGGCCGACCCTTTCGAAGGCGGCAAGCAGGCGGTGGCGGAGTGCTGGCGCAACCTCAGCGCTGTCGGCGCGACGCCCCTCGCCATCACCGACAACCTCAATTTCGGCAACCCCGAGCGACCCACTGTGATGGGTCAGCTCGTACGCGCGATCGAGGGCATTGGTGCGGCGTGTCGCGCCCTCGACTTCCCCGTCGTTTCCGGGAACGTGTCGCTCTACAACGAGACCAACGGCGAGGCGATCCTGCCGACCCCGGCGATCGGCGGCGTTGGGTTGATCGACGATTGGCGGAAGTCCGCCACGCTTGCCTTCAAGCGCGACGGCGATGTTGTGCTGCTGGTCGGGGAGACGCGAGGTTGGCTAGGCCGGTCGCTCTACCTGCGCGATCTCTGCGGCCGCGAGGAGGGTGCTCCGCCGCCGGTCGACCTCGCCGTCGAGAAGCGCCATGGCGATTTCGTGCGCCGGATGATCGCCGGCGGGATGCTCGACGCGGTGCACGATTGCTCCGACGGCGGGCTGGCGGTCGCGATCGCCGAGATGGCGATGGCCGGCCAACGCGGCTTCCGAATCGAGACGCCACGAATGAAGGCTCCTGCCAATGGGTACTGGTTCGGAGAGGACCAGGGGCGCTATGTCGTGACGGCTACCGAGGAGACATCGGACTGGGTGCTCGACGAGGCCCGCCGGATAGGCGTTTACATGGACGTGCTCGGGACCGTCGGCGGCGACGCACTGACCTTCCCAGACGGTGGATCGGTTGAAGTCGCGCGTCTCCGCGAGGAACACGAAGGCTGGTTTCCCCGCTTCATGGGCGAAAATCGTCGCTCGCAGGCGGCCTAAGGCCAAGCCCCGTCGGATTGACCTCTTCGGGGTGCGCGCCCACATTGGGTGGCACTAGCGCCCAGCAAAGCCTCTGGGGGACACGCGGAGCCGCCAATGCCCATGAATCCGAGCGAGATCGAGCAACTGATCAAGGCGGCTCTCCCCGATGCGACGGTATCGATCCGCGATCTTGCCGGCGATGGCGACCACTACGCGGCAGAAGTCGTTTCCGAGCAATTCCGCGGCAAGAGCCGTGTGCAACAGCACCAAATGGTGTATGAGGCGCTCAAGGGAAATATGGGCGGAACACTGCATGCCCTGGCGCTGCAAACGAGCGCGCCCGATTGACAGGGGACGGCAGCCGACCGCAGGAGAGCAAGATGACTGAGATCAACGAGTGGATCGACAGCCAAGTCAAGTCGAACGAAGTGGTGCTCTTCATGAAGGGCACGCCAACCTTCCCGCAGTGCGGGTTTTCCGGCCAGGTCGTGCAAATCCTCGACTATCTCGGCGTAACCTACTCCGGCGTGAACGTGCTGGAATCCGAGGAGCTCCGTCAGGGCATCAAGGCCTATTCAGAGTGGCCGACGATCCCGCAGCTATACGTAAAGGGCGAGTTCGTGGGCGGAGCGGATATCGTGCGCGAGATGTTCCAGGCCGGCGAGTTGCAGACGCTGCTCGCTGAAAAGGGCGTTTCGGCCGCCGCCTGACAAGCGCCTTCGCCTATCCCAGAGCGGGCGCGTAGCACACGGTCGCGTCGACCCTTCGCCTCTACCCAAGCTGAGTTTGACGCCCGAGTCGTTTCGGCGTCGCTGGCCGGCTTCCCGGCACGATTTCAAGGACTCTCACGTGCAAAGATCGGCCGAGCCGCCCGCTGCCACGGCCATGCCGTATGCCGAATTCGTGGCGATGGTTGCGCTCCTAATGGCGCTCAACGCCATGGCCATCGACATCATACTGCCGGCATTGCAGCAAATGGGCGAGAGCCTGTCAGTTGCCGACGCGAATGCGCGTCAGCTGCCGTTGACGGCGTATATAGCAGTCTTCGGCGCGTCGCAGATCTTCTACGGGCCTCTGTCCGATCGCTACGGACGACGCTCCGTGTTGCTTGCGGGGTTGGCACTCTACACGATCGGCTGCTTTGCGGCGGCGCTCTCCAGCGATTTCACCTTCCTCCTTGCGATGCGGGCGCTACAGGGTCTCGGCGCCGGGGCCACTCGCGTCATCGCCATCGCCGTGATCCGGGACACATATGGTGGCCGCAGAATGGCGAGTGTCATGTCGCTTGCCATGATGGTCTTCATGGCTGTCCCGATCATTGCTCCAACAATAGGCCAGGGCATCGCGATAGTGGCCGGGTGGCGGGGCATCCTGTTCTTCGTCACGGTTTCCGGCGTGGGGATGATGGTCTGGTGCTGGCTCCGTCTGCCCGAGACGTTGCGCGACGCTGACCGGCGGGCACTCCGGCCGGGACCGGTGCTGGAGGCTTTCCGCATTGTCGTCACCAATCGGACGGCGGCAGCCTATGCGTTTGGAACAGCCTTGATGTTCGGCTGCATCTTCGGGTTCCTCAATTCCGCGCAGCAGGTCTATCAGGGCACCTACGGCCTGGGCGCCGCCTTCCCCATCTACTTCTCGTCGGGCGGAATCTTCATGGCCGCCGTCTCCTTCCTCAATGCACGGGTAGTCGAGCGGCTCGGCATGCGACTCCTGTCGCACGCGGCCCTTTTCGTGTTCGCCGCCACGTCAGCGCTGTTCTTTCTAGTGGCCGCCACCGGGGGCGGACATGTGCCTTTTTGGGCGTTCTATGTCCTGACGACGGTGGCGCTCTGCCAGTTCGGCTTCATCGGCACAAATTTCAACGCCCTGGCAATGGAGCCGCTCGGGCACGTGGCGGGCACCGCTTCAGCGGTGCTCGGCAGCCTGCAGACAGTGCTCGGCGGCGCCATCGGAGCGGTAATAGGCTATGCCTATGATGGCACCGTGCTGCCGATGGCGATCGGCTTTTTCGTTCTGGCGCTTGTCAACATCGCCGTCGTCGCCGTGGTCGAACACGGCAAGCTGTTTGGCACAGGCTCGGCTAGCGACGTGCCCGCCACCGACTAAGGAAGCAAATGGCCGCGCAGCTTGCAGCCGGTCTCCGCTTCCCTCCCACAGATCATGCGTCCGCTTCCTTGAGCGTCACCACGGTGATCTCGGGCGGCACGCCGAAGCGCACCGGCAGCACGGAGCAGCCGAGGCCCGCGGAAACGACGAGGTCACGCCCCCCCTCGCGGATGTGGCCGTAGGCAAAGCGCTGGCCGTAGGCCGACGGCGTGACGGGGCGGCCGAAGAAGGGCAGCCGCACCTGGCCGCCATGCGTGTGCCCGGAGAGCGTCACCGCGAACCGGTCGGGCACATCGACGAAGAGATCGGGCTCGTGCGCCATGAGGATCGCCGGCGCGTCGTCGGTGATCTGTGCGAGCGTGCCCGGGAGATCGTCGGCGCCGGCGAACCTGCCATGTCCGGGCAGGCGGTGCGCCACCATGCTGTCGGTGCCTGCAAGCCAGAACGGCTGCGGCCCTTCAAATCGCTCCGCCCGGTTCTGGTAGACCGAGGCGCCGGCGGCGGCGAGCGCATCCGTCACTTCCGGGAGGTTCGTCCACCAATCGTGATTGCCGGGGATGGCGTGCACGCCGAGTGGCGCCGACAGCCCGGAGAGCGCCCTGCCCCACTCGCGCGCCGCCACCGGCGCCAGCTTGAGCGCGCCGAGGCCGGCGGTGAAATCGCCGAGAAGCACGATGATGTCGCCGCCGAGCGCGTTGGCCTCGTCGACGATCGCCCGGATGCGATCCGCCGGCATCCATGGCTCGCAGGCATGAATGTCGGAGAGGATCACAATTCTGAGCGGCTTGGCATGCCGCCACCGGTGCGTTGGCAGATCGTATTCGGTGACGATTAGTCGGAAGCGCGGCTCCACGGCGAAAGCGTAGCCGCCGAGCGCGCCGCCGAGAGTGACACCGCCTGCGACCCCAGTCAGAAATTGCCGTCGGGTGAACATCGCTCCTTCATACCGCGAAACGCCGACACCCGACCTGGTAAGACGGGTGTTTGGTAAACTGTGGCGGCAGCGCCAGTGCCTAGCGTGAATAGAACTCCACGACGAGGTTCGGCTCCATGATCACCGGGTAGGGCACGTCGGCAAACGCCGGTTGGCGAACATAACGCGCCGTCATCTTTGAGTGATCGGCCTCGACGTAATCCGGAACGTCGCGCTCGGCGAGCTCGATGGATTCCAGTACCAGTCCCATCTGCTTCGACTTCTCGCGCACTTCGATCACGTCCCCCACCTTGCAGCGATAGCTCGGAATGTTGACCTTCTTGCCGTTCACGCGGACGTGCCCGTGGCTGACGAACTGGCGGGCCGCAAAAGGGGTCGGAACGAACTTGGCGCGGTAGACGATCGCGTCGAGCCGCGATTCCAACAGCCCGACCAGGTTCTGTGAGGTGTCGCCCTTCATGCGCGCCGCCTCGGTATAGACCTTGTGAAACTGCTTCTCCGAGATATTGCCGTAGTAGCCTTTGAGCTTCTGCTTGGCCTTCAGCTGCGTGCCGAAGTCGGAGAGCTTCTGCTTGCGGCGCTGGCCGTGCTGGCCCGGCCCGTACTCCCGCTTGTTTACGGGGCTTTTTGGGCGGCCCCAGATGTTCTCGCCCATGCGGCGATCGATCTTGTATTTCGCCGAATTCCGTTTGCTCATGCGACATCCTTACCGTTTCGAGGTCTCGAAACGCGCCCATCCTCTGCCGCAGAACGAGCCTGCGGCCGACAGGGGCTGGCGGAGCACACCAATCCGATTGTTCGGAAGAACCCCACGGGTGCGTGGCACAGGCCGCAGCCGGCACCGGGCGCGGACATAGGTTCTTTGCAGCCGCCTGTCAAATAGCGGCGGGTGCGCCGACCTTGCCCGGCGAAGGCTCCGCCAGCGGCACGCCGTAGCCGGTCAGCAGGTCACGGAGCGTCATCGGTGGCGCACGGCCGCTCGTGAACATTGCGAAGGACCGACCGTCGCGCGCAACCGCCCTCCCCTCCAGCACCATCGCGAGGCGCCGGGCAATCGCCGGGGCGGGATCGAGCCAAGCGACCGGCCAGGGGGCCAGCTCCGCCAGGATGCCGGCAAGGAAGGGATAGTGAGTGCAGGCGAGCACCACGATATCGGTGCGCAGACCGTCCATATCCACGAAGCACGGCGCAATCTGCTCGGCAACAAGCGCCCGATCGACGGGCTCGCCGCGCATTAACGCCTCGGCCTCCGCCGCCAAAGTCGGCGCGCCCACGAGGCGGACGTGGCAGCCGCCCGCAAACTCCTTGATCAGGCCGCGGGTATAGTCGCGCCTCATGGTGCCCGGCGTGGCCAGCACTGCGACGATGCCGCTCTTCGTCTGCTCAGCCGCCGGCTTGATGGCCGGCACCGTACCGACAAACGGCACGGAGAAACGCTCGCGGAGCGGCGGCAGCACCAGCGTCGACGCCGTGTTGCAAGCAATGACCACCGATGCTGGATCGTGCTCAGCGATGAGGCTTCCCATCAGCGCCACGACATGGTCGCGGAGCGTGGCTTCCTCCCAGTCGCCGTAGGGAAAAGCCGCATCGTCGGCAACGTAGACGAAGCGAGCCTCGGGGAGCGCTGCGCGGATCGCGGCGAGCACCGACAAGCCGCCAACACCGGAATCGAACACGAGGATCGGGCCGCCCCGATGCGCAGCATGGTCATGCACCGGAGGCTTTGCTCCCGCTTCCTTCGTGACGCCGTTCCAAAGCGGAAACGACGCCATGCAGCACATCGATCTCGTCCTTGGTGAAGCCGGCGCGCTGCAGGATCGCGCGCAGATTCTGCTCCATGGTCGGCTTCATGTCAGCGGTGCGGAAGTAGCCGGTGGGCTCCAGCGCCTCCTCAAGGTGGCGCATCAAGCCGAGAAGATGCGCCTTGGGGGCCGGCGTCAGATCGATCCGGGTTACGGCAACGCGCGTCGGCAACGCTCCGTCGAGATCCGCCGCGAGCCATTCGTAGCAGACGAGCAGCACCGCCTGCGCGACATTGAGGGAGGCAAAGGACGGATTGACCGGATAGGTGACGATCGCGTCGGAAAGCGCGATCTCCTCATTGGTGAGGCCCCATCGCTCCCGCCCGAAGAGAACGCCCACCGCCTGCCCGGTCGAGGCGCGCGCCTTCAGGGCCGCCACAGCCTCGCGCGGACCGACGACCTGCTTGGGCAGGTCGCGGCTACGCGCCGTCGCAGCATAGACGAAATTGAGGTCGGCGATCGCCGCCCCCGTCGACTCGAACACCTGCGCACCGTCGACGATGGCGCTGGCGCCGCTCGCCGCCGCGCGCGCCTTGCGGCTCGGCCAGCCGTCGCGCGGCTTGACCAGCCTCAAGTCGGTGAGTCCGAAATTGGCCATCGCCCGAGCCGCCGCGCCGATATTCTCGCCGAGCTGCGGCTCGACCAGGACGACAGCCGGGCCGTGCATGCTGCTATCGACGGTGGGTTTGCTGCCGGGCATCACACCCTCGTCTTGACGGTCTCCCCGGTAGCAGAGCGACCGTTATCCGGCCAGCGCCGCTCGGTTGGCGGCCCATTGCGGCTTTGCTATAGGGCGCCCACCTCCGGCTGCCCCTCCCTGGCTGCTTCCCCGGGCGCGCGGCGCTCCAGAAAGGCTTCGATTGATGGACAAGATCAAGGTGGCGAATCCCGTCGTGGAGCTCGACGGCGACGAGATGACCCGGATCATCTGGCAGTTCATCAAGGAAAAGCTGATCCATCCCTATCTCGACGTCGAGCTTCTCTATTTCGATCTTTCCATCCAGCACCGCGACGCAACCGACGACCAAGTGACGGTCGAGGCGGCGAACGCCATCAAGGAGGCGGGCGTCGGCGTAAAGTGCGCGACGATCACACCGGACGAGGCGCGCGTAGAGGAATTCGGGCTGAAGCGGATGTACCGCTCGCCTAACGGCACGATCCGCAACATTCTGGGCGGGGTCATCTTCCGCGAGCCGATCATTTGCCAGAACGTGCCGCGCCTTGTCCCCGGCTGGACCAAGCCGATCATCATCGGCCGCCACGCTTACGGCGACCAGTACCGCGCTACGGACTTCCGGTTTCCCGGAAGGGGCAAGCTGACGCTCAAGTTCGAAGGGGCGGACGGCGAGACGATCGAGCGCGAGGTCTTCGACGCGCCGAGCGCGGGGGTCGTGATGGCGATGTACAACCTTGACGAGTCGATCCGCGACTTCGCCCGCGCCTCGTTCAATTACGGGCTCTCGCGCGGCTATCCGGTGTATCTCTCCACTAAGAACACGATCCTCAAGGCCTATGACGGCCGCTTCAAGGACATCTTCCAAGAAATCTTCGACGCCGAGTTTCGCTCCCAGTTCGAGGCCAAGAAGCTCACCTACGAGCACCGGCTGATCGACGACATGGTGGCGGCCGCGCTGAAATGGTCGGGCGGCTACGTCTGGTCCTGCAAGAACTATGACGGCGACGTGCAGTCCGACACCGTGGCGCAGGGGTTCGGGTCCCTCGGCCTGATGACGTCCGTGCTGCTCTCCCCGGACGGCCGCACCCTGGAAGCGGAAGCGGCGCACGGAACGGTCACACGCCACTACCGGCTGCACCAGCAGGGCAAGGAGACCTCGACGAACTCCACGGCCTCGATCTTCGCCTGGACGCGCGGCCTTGCCCATCGCGGCAAGCTCGACGGAAACGAAGAATTGATCCGATTTGCGGAGACACTGGAGAACGTGACCGTCCAGACGATCGAGGCGGGCTTCATGACCAAGGACCTGGCGCTTCTCGTGGGGCCGGATCAGCCCTGGCTCTCCACCACGGGCTTTCTCGACAAGGTCGACGAAAACCTGAAGAGAGCCATGGCATGAGGCGCCGCCTGTCCCGGGCCTTACCAGCGCCTCTTTTTTCTCTATATTGAACGGGTTCGGTTCCTTTGCGGAGACTTTCGATGATTCGCATTCTCTTTGCGTCGGCGCTTCCGGTCCTGGGGCTGAGCGCGGCCGCAGCGCTCCTGGGACCTGACCTGTTGACCGGACCGCGTGGCGAACCCCTGGTCGTGGCCGGCCCCAGCATGGGAGCGTTTCAGCCGGCAAGCTTCGACGGAACCGCCTGTTCCTACCCGCTCGTTCTCGATGCGACACTGCCGCTGGCCGATCCGGCCGAGGCGGCGGAAGGCTCACAGGCGGTGACGCTGGCGATACGCTACGACGCAAACCGCATGTCGATGGTGATCGAGAAGGGCGTGACGTCGCCGAAAGCGGACGCTGCCCTGGTCCTCGTCTTCAACGAAGAAGGTCGAATCGTCTCGGCCGGCCCGGCGCCATCCCTCCGCGAGCGGATGCCGGCGCGGGCCGTTGCGGACTGCCTGGACCGCGCGGCGCAGCCGGAGCCCGCCGGCATCTGATCGCTGGCCAGCTCGTGACGCTCAGACATCGGCGAGCTCGCCGAGGCGGCCGGCGATAGCCTGAAGCGCGGCCTCCGCTCCGCCCGCATCGGGTCCGCCAGCCTGCGCCAGATCCGGACGGCCGCCGCCGCCCTTGCCGCCGAGCGCCTCAGAGCCAAGGCGCGCTAGATCGACGGCGCTGATCTTGCCGGTGAGATCGTCGGTCACGCCGACGACGAGGCCCGCCTTACCGTCGGCCAAGCCCACGATCGCCACCACGCCGGAGCCGACCTGCCGCTTGCCCTGGTCGACCAAGCCACGAAGGTCCTTCGGCGAGACGCCCTCCACCGTGCGCGCCAGCACATTGATCGCGCCGATCTTTCTAACGGCCGGCTCGTCGGCGGAACCGCCCATGGCAAGCTTCTTCCTGACTTCGGCGAGCTCGCGCTCAAGCCGCCGCCGATCCTCCACCAGCTGATCGACCCGTGCCACAGCCTCGTCCGGCCGCACCTTCAGCCTGTCGGCGATCTCGCGCAGACGCCGATCCTGCTCCTCGAGATGATGGCGCGCGGCCGCACCGGTCAATGCCTCCACACGGCGCACGCCCGCCGCCACGGCGCTCTCGCCGAGCACAGAGATCAGGCCTATCTCGCCGGTACGCCCCACATGCGTGCCCCCGCAAAGCTCCACCGAATAGGTCTTGCCGGCCTTGTCGCCGGCGATAGCGCGGCCCATGGAAACGACGCGCACCTCGTCGCCATATTTCTCGCCGAACAGCGCCATCGCGCCCGACTGAATCGCGCTGTCGCGATCCATGAGGCGCGTCTCGACCGCAGCGTCCTGCAGCACGATATCGTTGGCCATG
>CAZARE010000170.1:0-6820 GCA_964487455.1 uncultured Propylenella sp. | reverse complement strand
ACCGGGGCGATCAGGATAAGGAACGCTGCGATCGGAAAAAGCCGCAGCAAGGTTCAGCCTATTGGACGACGCCGTAGCGGCGCGCCCATTCGTGCTCGATACGTCCCACCCACGAGGGGTGCGGCTCCGGGAGCGTCGACCCGAGCTCGCTCGGCGGTAAGGTGGCAATTCCCAGCTCGAGCGCCTCGAAGCGGGCGCGGTCCTCCGGCGAGAGGCGATCGACGGCAAGCACGGTCGGATCGCCCCACACTTCAGGGTCCTGCTTCCTCGCCTGCGCTTCCGGCGACAAGAGGAAGTCGGCGAAGACCATCGCGGCCGCCGGAGCGCTGGCGTTGAACGGGATGGCGACGAAGTGCGTATTGCCAAGCGTGCCGCCGTCGAAGACGAAGCTTCTCACGGTATCCGGCAGCTCGCCGGCGGCGATGGCGCTCGATGCGTCGGCGGGGTTGAAGGCGAAGGCGATGTCGACTTCTCCGTCGGCAAGGAGGCGGCGGAGGCTTCCATAGTCGCGTGGAAAGGCGCGGCCATTGCGCCAGAGGTTCGGATGCGCGGCATCGAGCCAGGCGAAAAGCGGCGCCGCCGCGGCCTCGAAGTTTTCGTCGGTCGCCGGCTGCTGTAGCATGGAGGGATCGGAGGCGAGCTCGACGAGCAGCTGCTTGAGAAAGGTGGTTCCGATGAAGTCGGGCGGCTGCGGATAGGTGAAGCGGCCGGGGTTGGCGGCAATCCAGGCGACGAGCGCCGTAGCCGAGCGAGGCGGGTTCTCGAGGCGCGACGTATTATGGAAGAAGACCAGCTTGGCCATCCCCCACGGCGCCTCGAGCCCCTCCACCGGGACGGTGAAATCCAGCTCGACAGTCGGCTTGTTCTTCACGTCGACGAAGCGGTAGTTGGGCAGCTCGGTCGACCATGGATCGGAAGCAAGCAGGCCCTCGCGCTTCATGGCAGCGAAGTTCTCACCATTGATCCAAACAAGATCGACAGCGCCGTCTTGCGTCCGCCCTGCCGCCTTCTCCGTCAGCACGCGCGAGACGACCTCGGCGGTATCGCTGACCTTCACGTGAATGACGCGCACCCCGAAGCGCTCCTCGACGGCGCGCGCCGACCAGGCGATGTAGTCGTTAATGCGCGGCTCGCCACCCCAGGCGTGGAAATAGACCGTCTCGCCCTTTGTCGCAGCGAGGACCGCGTCCCAGTTCCGCGGGTCGGGCATTCCGGCATTGGCTCCGACCGGGCCGAATAGAACCGCAAGGATCAGGGGAAGCGCAAACCGCATGATTAGCTCCTTCAGGAGCCGAAGTGGCAAAGCCGCGCGCGCACGGGCAAGCAACACTTTGGTGATGCGGCGTGAGCCCGCGAACGCATTTCCGCGAGCCCCGGATGCGGGGCTCGCTACCGGTCTGAAACCCGCCGAACGCCGTCCCGCCGGCGTCAATCCAAGCTTATGCCGCCGAGGCTGGCCACGGCGCGCCGCGCCATCACTCCAACGAGATGAGCGCGATACTCGGCCGATCCGTGAATGTCGCCCATCATCTGCGATTGGTCTGCGGTGAGGCCTTTCAACGCGTCGGCTGAGAAGTTCTTCGCCAGGGCCTCTTCCGCGGCGGTCCAGCGGTAGGCGCCGTCATTGCCGGCGCCCGTCACCGCCACGCGGACGGAGCCGTCCTTGTGCTTGGCGACGAACACTGCGGCCATAGGATAGCGTGACGCGGGATTGCGGAACTTGCCGTAGCCCGCGCTCTCAGGAACCTTGAAGGCGACCTTGGTGACGATCTCGCCTTCTTCAAGCGCGGTCGAGAAGAGGCCGGTGAAGTAGTCATCGGCTGCGATCTGCCGCTTGTTCGTGTGCACGGTTCCGGCAAGCGCAAGCACGGCGGCGGGATAATCGGCGGCGGGGTCGTTGTTCGCGACCGAGCCACCGATCGTGCCGAGATGGCGGACCGCGGGGTCGCCGATCGAACCGGCGAGCGCGGCAAGCGCGGGGATGGCCCCCTTCACATCGCTTGATCGGGCTACCTCGAAATGTGTGGCGGCCGCGCCGATCGTTACGGTATCGCCGGAGGCCTGGATGCCCTTCAGCTCCGCGATGCCGCGCAGATCGATGAGGTTGGCGGGCGCGGCCAGCCGCGCCTTCATGGTCGGAAGCAAAGTGTGCCCGCCGGACAGATAGGCGGCATCGCCCGAGCTGGAGAAGAGCTTCGCCGCCTCCGCGAGGCTGCTCGGCCGATGGTACGTGGTCTGATACATTCTTCGTCTCCCGAGATCCTAGTGAGCCGCGGCTTGCGCCAGCTTCCAAACCTTCTGCGGTGTGGCCGGCATGGTCAGGTCGTTGTTGCCGAGAGCATCAGTGATGGCGTTGATCACGGCGGGGGTCGCTCCGATGGTACCGAGCTCGCCGCATCCCTTGACGCCGAGCGGATTCATCGGACACGGCGTGACGGTGTGATCCGTGTCGATCATCGGCACATCGTCGGCGCGCGGCATGGTGTAGTCCATGTAGGAGCCGGTGAGCAGCTGGCCGCTGTCGTCGTAGACGCCCTGCTCGGTGAGCGCCTGGCCGATGCCCTGGACGACGCCGCCGTGCACCTGGCCCTCGACGATCATCGGATTGATGATCGTGCCGACGTCGTCGACGGCGACGAAGCGAACGATCTCCGTCTTGCCGGTATCGGGATCGACCTCGACCTCGCACACGTAGGCGCCAAAGGGAAAGTTGAAGTTCACCGGATCGAAGAAGGCCTGCTCGTTGAGCCCCGGCTCCAACGTCTCCAGCGGATAGTTGTGCGGAACATAGGCCGCGAAGGCGATCTCGCCGATCGCCTTCGAGCGATCGGTGCCGGACACCGTGAAATTGCCGTCGGCGAACTCGATGTCCTCCTCCGAAGCCTCCAACAGGTGGGCAGCGATCTTCTTTCCCTTGGCGATGATCTTTTCGCAGGCCTTGAACACGGCGCTGCCGCCGACGGAGGCGGACCGCGAACCGTAGGTGCCCATGCCGAACTGCGAGTTTCCGGTGTCACCCTCCTCCACCTCGATGTTCTCGAACGGCACGCCGAGATAGGTCGAAGCGATCTGAGCGACGGTGGTGGCGTGACCCTGGCCGTGGCTGTGGCCGCCGGTGAACACCGTGACCGAGCCGGTCGGGTTGAAGCGCACCTCGGCCGATTCGTAGAGCCCGGCGCGGGCGCCAAGCGAGCCGGCGATGGCCGAAGGCGCCGCGCCGGTGGCCTCGATCGGCGTGGACAGGCCTATGCCACGAAGCTTCCCGCGGCCCTTGGCTTCTTCGCGGCGGGCTGGGAAGCTTTCGTAGTCGGCGAGCTTCAGCGCCTTGTCGAGTGCCGTGGCGTAGTCGCCGGAATCGTAGAGAAGCGCCACCGGAGTCTGATACGGGAAGGCATCGGCGGCGATGAAATTGCGCCGGCGGAGTTCCGCCGGATCGATCTTCAGCTCTCGCGCCGCGGTCTCGACCAAGCGCTCCAGCACATAGGTCGCCTCCGGGCGGCCGGCGCCGCGATAGGCGTCGACCGGCACGGTGTTGGTGAACACCGCCTGCACGTCGGCGTAGATGACCGGCGTGGTGTACTGGCCGGCGAAGAGCGTCGCATAGAGATAGGTGGGAATGAGCGGCGCGAACGCGGACAGATAGGCGCCGAGGTTGGCGATCGTATTGACGCGGAGGGCCGTGAACTTGCCGTTCGCGTCCAGCCCCAGCTCGGCAACGGTGACATGATCGCGGCCATGCGCATCGGATACGAAAGCCTCCGACCGCTCTGATGTCCACTTGATCGCCTTTCCGAGCCGCCTCGCAGCCCAGCAGAGCACAGCATATTCCGCGTAAGGATAGATTTTTGAGCCGAAACCACCTCCGACGTCAGGCGAGATCACGCGGAACTTGTGCTCCGGCTGGTGCAAGACGAACGCGCCCAGCAGGAGGCGGGCGGCATGCGGCGCCTGACTGGTGCACGTCAGCGTCAGGAACTCGCGGTGCGGGTCGAATTCGGCGAGCGCGGCGCGCGGCTCCATCGCGTTGGGGATGAGCCGCTGGTTGATGATCTCCAGCTTGGTGACATGCGCGGACGAGGCGATCGCCGCGTCGGTCGCGGGCTTGTCGCCGATCTCCCAGTCAAAACAGACGTTCTTCGGCGCATTCGGCCATAGTTGCGGCGCGTCGGCCGCCATTGCCTTGGCCGTCGAGGTGACGGGCGGCAGAGAGCGGTATTCAACCTCGATCCTTTCCGAGGCGTCGCGCGCGATCGCCTTGGACTTGGCGATGACGACGGCGACCATGTCGCCGACGAAGCGCACGCGCTCCTGCGCAAGAATCGGCCATGCGGGCTCGATCGCGGCGCCGCCGTCCTTGCTTGTGATCCCCCAGCCGCAGGGCATGCCCCCGATCCCGTCGGACTTGACATCGTCACCGGTGAGCACGTCGATCACGCCGTCCACGGCCTTGGCGGCCGACACGTCGAGACGGGCAATCTCCGCGTGCGCCTCGGGCGAACGCAGAAAATAGGCGTGAAGCTGACCGGGCCTGTTGATGTCATCGACATAGTGGCCGCGGCCGGAGATGAACCGTGCGTCTTCGCGCCGCCTGACCGCTGCGCCGATCCCCTTATCCGTCATGATACTTCCTCCAATCGTCGGGAGAGGCGCACTTCACCGCGAACGGCGTGCGCGTCGCCCCCCCTTTATCCGTTACTCGGCCGGCTGCGGCTGCTGCTCGGCGGCAGCAAGGATGGCCTTCACGATGTTGTGGTAACCCGTGCAGCGGCAGATATTGCCGTCGAGCTCGTGCCGGACGGTCTTCTCGTCAAGCTTGCCGCCGTAGCGGCGGATCATGTCCACCGCGGTCATGATCATGCCCGGCGTGCAGAATCCGCACTGCAGGCCATGGTGCTCGCGGAAGGCCGCTTGAACGGGGTGCAGCTCGTCGCCGCGCGCCAGGCCTTCGATGGTGAGGACCTCGGAGCCATTGGCCGCGGCGGCAAGCACGGTGCAGGATTTTACGGCGATGCCGTCCATGTGGACCACGCAAGCCCCGCATTGCGACGTGTCACAGCCGACATGCGTCCCGGTGAGGCCGAGGTGGTCGCGGAGGAAGTGCACCAAAAGCGTGCGATCCTCGACTTCCCGCGACTCGGACTGGCCGTTCACGGTGATGGTGACATTCGCCATTTACTCCCTCCCATTCGAATCCAATCGTGGCGGGTCCCGCCTACGTTGCGATGACGTAAATCAACAGCAGAGCCAGGATAACAAGCAGGCCCCAGACGGTCGGCCCGCCAAGGAAGCCCATCGCGGCCCGCGCCTCAACCTCTTGCTCAACCTCGTGGACAGCCCCCTCCATAGCGTGTCCGGCGGCTTCCGGCGCCAGCCCGGCCGGGGCGCCCGCCTTCTCGGCAAAACAGGCGAAGAACTGATCCGCCAGCTTCTTTGCGGTGGAATCGATCAGCCGCGATCCGAGCTGAGCAAGCTTGCCGCCAACCTGGGCCGTCGCCTTGTAGCTCAAAACCGTGTTGCCGCCTTCCTCCGCAAGATGCACGTCGGCGCCGCCTTTGGCGAAACCGGCCACGCCGCCCTTCCCCTCACCGGAGATCGTATAGCTCTCCGGGGGGTTAAGGTTCGACAGGCTCACCTCGCCGTTGAACGTCGCCTTGACGGGCCCGACCTTGGTCGTCACGCGCGCCTTGAAGCCCTCTTCGGCGCTCCCTTCCAGCAACTCGCAGCCGGGGATGCATTCGCGCAGGACGGCGGGATCGTTCAGCATGGCCCAGACGCTCTCGCGCGGCGCCGGTATGCGATACTCGCCCTTCAACTCCATCGAACGACCTCCCCGCGCCGGATTGTGCACGGCGGCATAGACCTGGACAATAGGATTTGCCGAAAAAGCGCGCCGGCGGCGGCGTGGCGCCTCACCGACAAACGGGCTAAAAGCCAGCCATGCCAACACCGTCCTTTTCCGACACGCGCCTCGGCGCGCTCGCGGACGCCGCGCTCGCCGGGGCGCGCGAGGTGATGGCCGTCTACGCGACCGATTTCAGCGTTGAGCAGAAGGCCGACAATACTCCGGTGAGCGACGCTGACCGGAGCGCTGAAAGGGCCATCGTCGCGTGGCTCTCCGCTGCTCTTCCAGGTCTACCGGTCGTGGCAGAAGAGGCCGTTTCCGGCGGCAGGGCTCCCCGAGTTGGACACAGCTTCGCGCTTGTCGACCCGCTCGACGGAACAAAGGAGTTTATCAACCGCAACGGCGAGTTCACGGTCAACATCGCCATTGTCGAGGACGCCGCGCCGATCTGCGGCGTAGTCATCGCACCGGCACTTTCTCTGGCCTATGCGGGCTCGCGAGACGGAGCATGGAAAGGCCGCATCGATGAAGGCGGGGAGACGGTGCGTGACTGGAAAGCGATCAAGGTCCGCCGCGCGGGCCCATCGCCGGTCGCCGTCGCCAGCCGTTCGCACATGACCGCCGCGACGAAGGAGGCGCTTCGCCAGGTGAAAGCGGGGGAGCGCCGCTCCATAGGCTCATCGCTGAAATTCTGCCTGCTGGCGGAGGCGGAGGCCGACTTCTACCCCCGCCTGGGTCCCACCATGGAATGGGACACGGCTGCCGGGGACGCCGTGCTCAGGGCCGCCGGCGGCGCCGTCGTCACGTTGGACGGCGCGCCGCTCCGCTACGGCAAGGTTGGCGTCGCAGGCATGCGCGACTTCGAGAACCCCCATTTCCTCGCGGCCGGCGACCGGAGCCTGCTCGAACGACTCGATCTCGACTCGCTCAGCACTGCGGCATGAGCGCCACCCCGCTCCTCCTCACGACCAGAGGATT
>CAZARE010000169.1:0-3109 GCA_964487455.1 uncultured Propylenella sp. | reverse complement strand
ATCAGCGCGGGCGGCGTTGTGCGGTACAGCCCGAAACCGGGAAGCGCGGACTCCGCGACCTCCTGTAGAACCGCGAGCAGTGCGGCGCCGTCCGGGTGCGCGAGCGACTCGCCGGACGGATGTGATAGGGAAAGCGACATGGCACCGGCGCCATCGCCCAATCGGGCGGGCATTTCAATGGCGATCGCATCGCGGGACGCGATCCCGGCGGAGAATGGGGCAAGGCATGGCAGAGCGCACCGCGATCGGCGTCATCGGCTGCGGCTTCTTCGCGCCCAATCATCTGCACGCGTGGCATGACCTGGCGCCGCAGGGCGCGGATCTCGTCGCCGTCTGCGATGCGGATGCCGGCAAGGCGAAAGCCGCGGCCGAAGCCTTCGGCGTGCCGCGCTGGTATGACGACGCGGAGACCATGCTGCGCGAAAACGAGCTTGGCCTCGTCGACATCGTCACGCGCATGGACACCCACCGCGCCCTGGCGTCGCTCGCCTTCCGCCACCGCGTGCCGGCGATCGTGCAGAAGCCGTTCGCCCCCACCTGGGACGATTGCGTGGCGATCGTCGAAGGCGCGGAGAAGGCAGGCCTCTTCCTCGCCGTTCACGAGAACTTCCGCTTCCAGGCGCCGCTCCGCCGCGTGAAGGAGGTGCTCGACTCCGGCATCATCGGCGATCCCTCTTGGGCGCGGATCAGCTTCCGCACTCATTACGACGTCTATGCGGGGCAGCCCTACTTCTACGATGAAGAGCGCTTCGTCATCCTCGACCTCGGTATCCACGTGGTCGACGTCGCCCGCTTCCTTCTCGGCGAGGTCGAGCGCGTCTCCTGCGAGACGCAGCGGCGCAATCCGAAGGTGAAGGCCGAGGACACGGCCACCATGCTCCTCCGCCACACGTCCGGCGCGGTCTCGCTGGTCGAGGCGACCTACGAATCGAAGAAGCTGCCGGACTCGTTCCCGGAGACGCTTCTGGAGATCGAAGGACCGCGCGGGGCGATCGTCACCCGTCCGGGCTACCGGATGGAGCTGACCCTCGGCGACGAGATGACCGAAGAGGTGTTCGACGTCCCCATGCTCCATTGGGCGAAGCCGCCCTGGCACATGGTGCAGGACAGCGTCTACCGGACGTGCGCGAACATCCTCGAGAGTCTGCAGCAGGGGCGCGACGCCGCAACCTCCGGCCGCGACAACCTCAAGACCTACGCCGTGTGCGAGGCGGCCTACGAAGCCGCCACGACCGGCCGCGCCGTGGAGCCGCCGAAAGCGTAACCGCGACGGCTCAAGCTGCCGTAGGCCTTCCGCCGAGGTTCGTGGCGGCCCGCGCGCCGAGTTCCACCCCGCGCCGGAGACCGGCCTCGATCCCCTCGCCTCGAAGATGCGCTCCGAGGAAGCCGGCGAGGAACGCGTCTCCGCCGCCCGACGCGTCGATCGCATCCACCTTCGGCACCGGTACCGACCAGCGGCGCCCGCTCTCCCGCTCGGCGGCCACGGCGTCCTCCGTGCCGTGCTTGATCACGACGAGCGGATAGTGCCAGCAGAGCGCCGTGAGTTGCGTGTCGAGGTCGCCGCTCCCCGCGAGTGTCGCGGCCTCCGCCTTGTTCGGAAAGCAGATGCGCGCGCCCTCGGTCCAGTTGAGGAAATGTTCCGCGCCGACCTCCTCAAGGAACGACCACGACGAGGGATCGACGCAGAATCCGATGCCCCGCCGGTTCGCCTCCTTCAACAGGTCGAGGACGGCTTCCCGCGGGCCGGGCTTGAAGAGGACGTAGCCCGAGACCGCAACGAAATCGACGCCGTCGAGCAGCGTGTCGGGCAGGTCGGCGCGGCAAAGCGCCTCGTTCGCGCCGCGATCCGTCAGGAACGAGCGCTCCTCCGCCCATGCCAGCGTCACGATCTGCCCCGTCGGCAGCTTCTCGTCGAGAGCGAGCCGCGCATCCACGCCATGCTCGCTAAGCGCCGCCAGCTGCCGCGCGTGATCCGCGCGACCGACGCGCGCGGCGAAGCGCACCGTCACGCCCTCGCCCGCCAGCCACGCCGCCTGGTTAGCGCCCGAGCCGCCCGGCAGCATGAGGATGGTGGCGCGCGTATCGGCGCCCGTGGCGATCGGGCCCTCAGGCCTGACCACGATGTCGGTCATCACATCGCCGACGACGAGGACGGACGGCATGCCGCGCGTCAGTCCTCGCGACGGAGGCGGGCCAGCTCGCCGGCGATGCGGGCGGCGACGGCGGCGTTGTTCCTCACCAGCGCGATGTTCGCCTTGAGGCTCCGGCCAGCGGTCAGCGCGTTGACGCGATCCAGCAGGTAGGGTGTGACGTCCTTCTGCGCGATGCCCGCCGTCTCCGCCTCGCGGCAAGCCGCGGCGATCTCCGCCTCTATCTCTTCCGCCGGCAGCGCATCGGCTTCCGGGATCGGATTCGCGACGAGGATGCCGCTCGCGGAGCCGAGCCCGCGCTCGGCGCGGATGATCTCCGCGACCTCGCGCGCGGTATCGAACCGGTGGTCCAGCCGGTGCCCGCTCGAGCGCGCGAAGAACGCGGGGAAATCGTCGGTGCCATAGCCGATCATCGGCACGCCTTGCGTCTCCAGGAACTCCAGCGTCTTGGCGATGTCGAGGATCGACTTGCATCCGGCGCAGACGACCGCGACCGGCGTGCGCGCCATCTCCATGAGGTCCGCCGAGACGTCGAACGTCTCCGCCGCCCCGCGGTGCACGCCCCCGATGCCGCCGGTCGCGAACACCTCGATCCCGGCGTGCGCCGCGATCGCCATCGTCGCCGCCACGGTGGTGCCGGCCGTCGCCTTTCGCACGAGGCTTTGCGCCAGGTCGCGCCGCGACGCCTTCGCGACGTCCGTCGCCGAAGCGAACCGCTCCAGCTCCGCTTCGCTCAGCCCCACCTTTATGCGGCCCTCGATCACTGCAATCGTGGCGGGAACGGCGCCCTCCTCCCGCACGATCGCCTCCACCGCGCGCGCCGTCTCCACGGTCTGCGGGTACGGCATACCGTGCGCGATGATCGTCGATTCAAGCGCCACCACCGCGCGCCCCTCCGCCAGGGCGTCGCGAACGTCCTGACTTGCCTCCTCAAAGTCAGTGCGCATGCGACTTACTCG
>CAZARE010000168.1:0-11853 GCA_964487455.1 uncultured Propylenella sp. | reverse complement strand
CAGCCGGTCATTACCCTGGCGCGGCGCGTAGATCGTCTCCTGGTCGATCAGCACCGTGTCGACGACGCGGCACATCTCGATGAGCTGCTGCCAGTCGCGGCTGTTGCGGGCAAACCGCGACACCTCCCGTGCCGCGACTGCCCCGACCTTGCCGAGGCAGACTTCGGCGACCATCCGGTCGAAGCCGGCACGCGCCACGGTGCCCGCCGCGGAGCGGCCGAGATCGTCATCGACCGTCTCGATGTGCGACCAGCCGAGCGCCGTCAGGCGGCCACGCATGGCGTATTGCAGGGCGCTGCTCTCGCGGTTGTGCAAGACCTGATGGGCCGAGGACTGCCGGACATAGAGGATCGCCTTGCGCTGCAGATGATGCGGGCTGATCTTCTCATGCATCATGATCCGCGCCCTCCCGTTGCACGGCGCGGTCGCCGTCGGCGTGGTCGAGGATCAGGCGGGCCATCAGCCGCGTCAGCGCTTGGCGCGCGCCCTCCGGCAGCGCCTGCCATCGCGGCATCGGCGTCGTCCTGCCTTCCTGAACGTTGGAGAACAGATCGAACTGGTGTGTCGTGGGCCGGCGCGGCATGGACATCTCCCCGATTCGCCTCGTGAGAGCCCGATGCTGCGCCCGTCTCCTGCAATTGCGATGCGCTCCCTACGTCCTGAAGCAATGATGCCAAGGCCCGCAGGACGGAAAGCTCGACGTGAGGCACCGCGAGCAGGCGCCAGCTCGTGCTCACTGCCGGGTCGAACATCCAGGCAGGGACTTCCTGCCACCGGCCCGAAGCGTCGTCAGAGGGTGTGCAGCGGAAAACGGCTATCCCAGCCTTGTCGACCAGCTCATGCAGATAGACTTGCCGTCCCGCCCACGGGTGCCATGGATAGAGAAGCTCGCGTTCCTCCGTCCTGTGGGCGTTCTCTCGCCGCGTTCTACAACGAGGTACGTCCGCATATGAGCCTCGGCTACCTCACGCCGAACGAGTTCGTGGCTCGACATGAAATCCCAGCGTCCCGTCAGGCAACGGGCCGGACCGCTGCGGCATGTGGGGCCTTCGCGCCCCGCCCCGTTGCACAACCGCCCCGCTAGGGGCAAACGGAGCCAGCACGGGTAGCCGTCTCAAGCTAAACGTGGTCCGAAGAAACAGGGCAGGTCAGATCTCAAATGTTTGCCACTCCCGTTTGCACGAGATGGTCGTTGCCTGCGGTTGGACTTGGCTCGAGGTGGACCTGAACCGCTGGTTGACGACGACAGTGAGGGGGGCCGCAGACTCGGAACATAGTCCAGCCACGCTTGACCTGTGAAATCGAGGCGGTAGTCCGCCTCCGGCCGATCGGGATGGCAGAGCAGGAAGCGGTGAGTGCCCTTGCTGCTGCCCGAGGATTTCGACGGCGTGCCACTGGTCCGCGAGCGGCAGAGGGTCCAGCTGCTTCCGAAGCGGATCGTCGGCGCGCGGCAGCAAAGCGGATACGGAATAGCAGATGTTGTCCAGCCACCCCTGGAATTTCAAACCGTTGTCACGCGCAAATTGCAGAATCTGCGGAACCGTGTGGACGAGAAGTACCCGGCAATCGCCCGGAGTTGGCGGCGCAACTGGGATCTCGTCATTCCGTTCCCGCCAAGCTGCTATACTTGGTTTTGAACCCCGCCGCTGCGGACTGGAAACGGCCGCCAAGCGACAGTCCCCTCCATACGGAACCGCAGCGCTGAAAAGGCCGCTCGATCGAGGCCGGACACACGACCGCACCTGACCACAGTCCCGCATCCTTCAAAAAATGCTTGCATCAACGGGGGCATCCGGACACGGGGGAACTCCAATAGATGACCGGGCGACGGACCAGACTGCCGGGATGTTTCCCCGGGGGCCTTCTACCAGAGTCCGCCCAGTGGGGGGAAGATCAACCGCCGACCATCGGCACCGATACTGTCGGAGCCTCCATCTCCCCCCCAGTGGCTGCCAGCGGACGAGGAACCGCTCGCGGATTGTCTCCCGCCGCTGGCTTCAGCCGAGGCGCCCGCCGATCCTGCGGGGCCGCTAGAGCCAACTGGATCCAGGCCGAGCGTGGGACCATTGCCCCCGTTGCTCTCAATGGCTCCGCCAACGACACCTGCACTCGCATTGCCGCCCGCACCGGCGTTACCGCCATTCGCCGCTCCGCCGACACCGACTGCCTCCCCAGACGTCGCGGTGGCCTCGCCGCCCGTAGAAGAGGCATCGCCACCATCGCCACCTTGAGCCAACGAGGCTGTCGTCAGAAGAGCAATCAGCGTAGCCGCAAATGCCAAGCGGCTGCCAACTTCCCCGAACATAGCGTCCTCCGTATCGAAGTAATTTCGGCGTCTCGAAATTTCGATTTCGGTAACGGTAGCCGAACGGGTGCCATGATACTATGATATTTGTACCACGCTATCAGTCCTCTCTGATTGGGTCGTTGAGGTCTAGCTATTCGATCGTCCCGTCCGTGGGTCACGCGCTTCTCTTCGCGCCTGGGGTCAAGGAGAGCGAGGCGTCCCGATCTATTGAGCGACCTTTGGAGGCTGTGGCCGCCATTGCCTGGTACCGAAATCGCCTTGCCCATCGTCCCCACGGGACGATCCGCATCAACCCTGCGGTCGAAGTCCCTGGCAAACTCCTTGGCTTGTCTCATCTCATGCCGCCGCTTCGACAGAGGCCTCTTTTCCGAAGCGGAACTCGTAGCTCATGCCACATACTAAGCAGGTAACGGCGAGCTTGCGGGCGACCTCCACACGCGCTCGCGCCATGCCGCTGGCGCGAGCTAGGGGGGTGTCGAGCAAAAGGTTTTGGTTGTCTGGATTTGCCGGTCAGACTCTCGAACACCCGCTCCCAGAGCGCGGCTTTGGCCGGCGGTTGAAGCGCTTTCGGAGGCGGTTGTCACGGCCGCTGCGACGCTCTTAGCCAAGGGCACTGTCACGGCCGGTCCGGTGTGGCTAGGTGCCGAAGCAAATTCCGCTCGAGCAGTATAGGAAAATGACCCGCGACTGCCCGTATCCATTTGGAGAATAGCGGTAGTGAGGCGAATAGCTGTAAGATGGATTGTAGAAGTAGAAGTAGTAGCTGTCGCGGTCCCGCCGTGTGTGGGGCGGGTAGCGGCCCGCGTGGCGCCGCGGATAGGCGCGCGGGGGGAGGTCTGCGGCCAGAACGATTGCCGCATCACCGGGTACGACAGCGGAGCCAAGGCGGGGGGCCGCCGCCTGGGCCGGAGCCGAGACGAATGTTGCCGCGACCACACAAGTCAAGGCGGCTAGGAAAATTGAGACTGGGTGTGACATGTGGCGCTCTCCCGCTCAGGTCGTTTCGTTCGGCCGTTCAATTCTATATTATTGGCTACCATCTTTCCGGTCAAAACTAAAGGGGTGTCCCGCGTTCAAGGAAATAACATAGGCGGCGGGATTTCCGTCCCTGAGGCCTTGGGGGGCTCGGCTGGATCTTGCCGTCGCGAGCTTCGTGCGGCCTGTGGTGATCCCAGACCGCCGTATGCCGTTGTCGCCGCGCCACTGACATTCGATGTTGACAGCCGCCAAAGGGAGGCGATAGCAGTCTCAAAATGGGCAACAAGATTTCCAAACTTGCGACAGTTGGTGTCGTTATGGCCGTTCTTGCAGCGGGAACCCTCACTCCACGCTCTGCTGCTGCGCAGATGGGTATACAGGTCGATGGAAGATGGGTCACAACCCGAGGCGCCCTCGCGTTGGTATTCCGGGATGGCAGCTTCACGACCAGGCGCAGCACGACCTCGGAGGTTTTGGTGCGAGGCTCGTATGACGTCAGCGGCGATCAGTTGACCATGCGATGGTACTCCCCCGTCACTCGAAAAGAGATCACAGCTTATTGCATGCAATGGGGCGCAAAGGGCCTGCTTTGCGATCAGCCCGGCGGAGCCAAGCTTCACATCCAGCGCATCGATTGAAAAGCTGCCGATCGGCGTTCGAACACGCCTTTGGGGCCGTGCCGAATTGTCCTCGCCTATCCTTTCGAAGCCCGAGGGGGACAATCCGCCGCGCCACAGGGGAACCGCTGGCGCAGCAAACACTTCCTCGGTGAGACTTCGTCAGGACCACGTCAGGACCAGTCAGGACCACTCGGGTATTGTGCCCCGACGTGCCGCACTGTTAAGGTTGCGTTTCGGAGAGCTACGAGGCGGGCTGTAGCGCAGCCCTGAGTTTTATGGACCGGTATGCGCGGATGCCGGTAGAGCCGGTTAATTCGTCTCGGCGAAGTCGGATCTGGCATCCGCCGGAAAATGTCGGCGCGGCACCGCGCCACTTCGGAATACGAAGATTCAGGCTGCTTTTGGCGGCTCGCGCGTACTGGGATGTAGTGGGAGGCACGTAGATGCGGGCAGATCTTGGTTTTCATCAGGTAGGCTTGCACCGTCCTTTCGGAACGGCATTGGTGCGGTTGCTGTTCGCCCTTGCCCTAGCGGCGGTCCCGACTACCGGTCTTTCTCAAAGCCACCCTTACCGCACCTTCGACGAAACCGTGGGATTCATCAACAGTAAGCTGAGCCAAGTCGATCGAAACAAGAGAGTTGGCTACCGGCTCACCGTTTCGACGATCTGCGTTGCGCATTGGGGTAACGACTCGATCAGAACCGAACTGATGTTTTCATTACTTGATCGGACCGGAGTCAATACCGGAAGCGATTCTTCCGTGATTTGCCCGCCGGCGGGGAACTCCAGGAGTCGGTTCCAAGCATGCATACCTGTGCAGTTTCGCTCGGAAGCCGGTTGGAAAACGTTGAAGCGGAGCGAGTTTGCCCGTTTTCCCGCAGGCAGTGAGGCGGATTCTGCGGAAGTGCAGGACGCCTTGTCTTACTTGATGGAAATATGCGGAAGGCGCTGAATTGCTTCTCGCGAGAGCCCGACGCCCTTCAGAATGCGGAGTACGCTTTCGTGCCTACGCTGAGGACCCTGATTTTCTTCCTTGCGGCGCTTTGCCTGCCTAGCGCCGCCGGCGCGCAGCCCGTGAATTCGTCCGAAGCCAGTGCGTCCGGCGCCGCATCCGACGCAACCGCGGAACCCGCCCAGCTTTGCGCTACGTTTTCCTGCGGCAATGCGGATCCGTTCTGCGCATTTACGACGATCAGCGGGGACGGGCGGCAGACCAGCTTCCGCGTCGAAAACAACTCGCGCGCCTGTTTTTGCCAGCTGGCGCCGGGAGACCAGTTCTGCGTGCGCTCGGACGGGCAGTATCCCGGTCCCGGCTGCGAGCTAAGGACGGTGCGCGAGCTCAGACCTACATGTGCGCCGTCCCCGGGCACATCGGCGCCGCCCAAGGAGGTGCCGGCGACTGCCGGCGCGACCGAAACCGCGCCCCAGGCAGCCGCGGAGCTAGGGACTGAAACGACCATTGCCGAACCCCCTCCCGGCTCCTCTTTCCAATGCGCTACGTTTTCCTGCAGCAATGCCAATCCCTTCTGCGCATTTACGTCGATCAGCGGGGACGGGCGGCAGAAGAGCTTTCGCGTTGATAACAACTCGCGCGCCTGTTTTTGCGAGCTGACGGAAGGAGACCGTTTCTGCGTGCGCTCCGATGGACAGTATCCGGGTCCCGGATGCGAACTGAGGGAGGTACGCGGACTCAGGCCTACATGCGCGCCTCCCTCAGGCGCAGCGGGGGCGCCCTGTGCGGCGCCGCCGCCCGCCAGCGCGCCCGAAGCCGCACCCCAGGCAGCGGCAGAACCAGGGGATGCGCCGACAAACACTGCCGGATCGTCTGCCAGCTCCTCTTTCCAATGCGCCACGTTCTCCTGCAGCAATGCCGATCCCTTCTGCGCGTTTACGTCGATCAGCGGCGACGGACGGCAGAAAAGCTTTCGCGTCGACAACAACTCCCGGGCCTGTTTTTGCGAGCTGGCGGAAGGAGACCGTTTCTGTGTTCGCTCGGACGGACAGTATCCGGGTCCTGGCTGCGAGCTAAGGGTGGTGCGCGGACTTAGGCCCACATGTTAAGCTTGAACTCGGTGGCCTCCGTCCGGCGAAGATGACGGGGGTTGGAGGCCTGCCGGTAGACTGGGCATCCCTTGCGCGCTGCGCCTGCGAGGGCAAGAGGAGCAGATCAATGTCGCCTATATTCGCCGCGTGTGGGAAGACGTTGTTCGTCGCGGTCCTCCCCTTGAGCCTCATGCTTTTGGTGAGCCTCGGGGTCGGCGGGTGCTCCCAGACTGTCGAAGCCGAACGCGCAGGGGCTGCGCGGGTCGAAGAGGGGAAAGCACGGCGGGCGGAGCTGGAAGCAGGCTGCACGGTGGAGGGGTATACGGCTGGCACGCCCGACTTTCAGAACTGCGTCGGTCGCGCGTCTCTGAAGTACGCGAATGCCGGGGTGAGCAAGGCGAAGGTGATTCACGAGACAGTCAAGAGTGCTCCGGACGCCTACGCGGCCGCCAACGCGGGTCTCACACTCGGAAGACTTGCGATCTCGGTTTCCGATGCGCGTGCGAAACGGGACCTTGTGCGTGTTGGAAGGCTTCAGAATGGCATCGGTCTCTACCGCTTCACCTACGTCGGTGGGGCCCGGCAGTTCGTCGGAGTTGTTGCACAAGAGGTGAAGATGATCGCTCCGGAGGCCGTTCAAATGGGGCCTGACGGCCTCCTCCGCGTGGACTACAGGCAGCTCGGATTTGGGATGATGACCTGGAAGGAGTGGATAGCTGCGACTTCGCTCGACAGGGGCGCGTCTGCCCTGCCGGGTTCTTACTAGAGTGAGGAACTGCCGCGGAACCCCTCGAGAGGCACGGATGGGAAGCCGAGACTGACGTCGTCGCCGCTCAGTACAATGCTTGGGCCTATCCGGAGCCGCTCTCCGAACTCTCAGTGGCTGTATCGGAGGATGGCTATTTTGACGCCAGCGATCCGGCCCTCTACCGTCGAATGTTGTGGCCAAAGGCGGTGGAGCCCACCGACCTTAATATTCTCGTCGCCGGCTGCGGGACCAACCAGGCCGCCCATTTTCGCGTTTGCGAACCGCAACTGCCGCGTGGTCGGAATAGACGTTTCGGAGTCGTCTCTCGCGCATCAGAAATACCTCAAGGAGAAACACGACCTCGAGAAACTTGAGGATTCATCAATTGAGCCTCGAACGGAGTCGCCTCGCTGGATCAGGACTTCGACCTGATCGTATCCACCGGCGTGCTGCACCATCTCAAAGATCCCGACGCGGGTCTTCATTCGCTTCGTGGGTGCTCAGGCCGCACGGTGTGGCAAGCCTCATGCTCTACGGCTATTACGCCCGTTTTGGCGTCTACATGTTACAGGACGGATTTCGTCTCCTTGGGCTGCGGCAGGATCGCGCGGACATCAAAACGGTGACGCACGGAAGTCACTCGGTGAATGGCATCATGTGCGCTCTTACTTGGATCGTGCCCCAGGGCGTGGTGTAGCTGACGGCGTTGTCGCCGGTGCTCTCCGGCGAGGCCGGATCAGCGCGCCACGGCAGGCAAGCTGATGAGGGGATCATCGCTCAAGGGAGCGATGGTTTCCAGATGGGGTAACGGGCTGACGGCTCGGCTGAAGCTTCCGGCCGGGGCGGTCATCCCTCAATGATGGTGTTTGTGAACAACGGCGTCGGGTTCTCACGCGCCAAGCATCATGAGGAATGACCATGGAATATTATGCTGGAATCGACGTGTCTTTGGAATCCTCAAGCGTGTGCGTGGTGGATGGCCAGGGGAAGATCGTTCGCGAAGACAAGATCGCGAGCGAGCCAGATATCCTGATTGCCTGGTTTGCTTCACAAGAGGGTCCGCTCGGGCGGATCGGACTGGAGGCAGGTCCTTTGTCGCAGTGGCTGTTGGCGGCGATGAAGGAGGCAGGTCTTGCGGTCGAACTTCTCGAGACGCGTCATGCGCGCGATGCCTTCAAGGCGATGCCGGTGAAGACGGACCGCAAGGATGCGCGCGGCATCGCGCAGCTGATGCGACTGGGCTGGTTCCGCCCCGTGCACTGCAAGTCACTGCCGGCGCAGGAGGTACGGGCATTGCTGACGACGCGCAAGCTGCTGCAATCGAAGCGGCACGACGTGGAGATGAGCATCCGCGGTGTCTTGCGCGGCTTCGGACTGAAGGTGGGCCCGACGAGGCGGAGAACTTTCGAGACCCGGGTGCGGGAGCTTGTCTGCGGCCATCCTACCTTGGAACTGGCCGCCGATGCGCTCCTGAAGGCACGCGATGCGCTCAACCGGGAGTTCAGGATCATTGAGAAGCGCCTGATGCAGATCGCACGCCGATACCATCGTGCGCCGCCTGACAGGCGTGCCGGGGGTCGGTGCCTTGGTCGCCCTGACCTTTTCCTCTGCAATCGACGATCCGGCCCGGTTCCAGTCCTCCCGAGGCGTCGGCGCGCATTTCGGTCTGACGCCGAAGAAGTATCAATCGGGCGAGACGGACGTAACAGGCCGCATCTCGAAGATCGGTGATCATAAGGTGCGCGTAGCCTTGTATGAAGCGGCGAACGTTATGCTGACGCGGCCGGTCAAGGGCTCGGCGCTGAAGTCGTGGGCACTCGCCGTAGCGAAGCGAGCGGGCATGCGCAAGGCGAAGGTGGCGCTGGCGCGCAAGCTCGCGGTCCTGCTGCACAAGATGATGCGCAGCGGCGAGGCCTTCTTCCCCGCCGGCCGGCCTCAGCCCGTCGTGCAGTGAATCGACTCTAGAGGATAGGAGCACGAACCGAAGACGCAGGAACACGGCAGACCCGACACCAGTCTGCCGTTGCGACGTCCCCGCCGGGACGAGGGTCCGGCTAGGCCGCACATGACGAGGCAGCTCATCAGATGACTGCGCTTTTTCCAGATTGGCCAGCCGATCCTGATCCGACCCCATTGGGCAGCGGCCGTGGCGCCGACTGCGGACAGAAGCAAGACCCCGGCAGGTGGACGGAGCGACGATGGGTTGACTCGCATATGCCCGTTACAGAAGTGTCATGTATCGGGAGCGCTGCACCGCCCATTCGTCGTTCTGTTCGAGCAGCAGGGCGCCGACGAGGCGGAGGATGGCGTCGTCGTTGGGGAAGATGCCGACGACGTCGGTCCGCCGCTTGATCTCGCCATTGAGCCTTCTCCGCCATGCGCCGCGGCTCGAGGAAGCTCGGGAAGTAGGAGCGCTTCCTCAGCCTCGGGATGCGCAGCTCGACCGTGCCGGCCCGCGTCTCCCAGTCGCGCTCCCGGTAGCCGTTGCGCTGATTGAGCCGCAGCGGGCTCTTCTCGCCATAGCCGGCGCCGGTGGCCACACCCACCTCCAGCTCGATCAGCCGCTCGGCCGCAAAGCCGATCATGTCGCGCAGCAGGTCGGCGTCAGCGCTCTTCTCTACGAGCGCCCGCAGGTTCATCATGTCCTTGGTCATCGGTCGTTCCTCGAATCAGGTTGGCCTAAGCAACCCGACCCTACCGGGAACATCGATGACCGCCGCTCGCTCGCTACAGCGCTCCTGAAGGCGCGCTCGCGAGCGGCTCCGCTACCGCCCCAGCTACACCATCACCGGGGACACGACCCTTACTTGGCAATGGCCCCTGATCTAGGTCACGATTAAGGTCTGGTGGATACCTTCCTCCACGGGCGGGATCACGCCCCTGCCACTACCGTAAGGACATGAAGTCGCATGTTGTTCCTGTGAACCTGGTGTCCCGTGCCATCGGCTCGTTGTGAGTCTCGCGCCTCGACACTCGCTCCGGTAGATGCTTCACTTCCCGAAACCGCGCGGTCGGAGGGGGCGATGGGCCAACTTTCATCGGGAACTCTAGGCATGGTGACAGCGGCAATTCTGGCGGCATGTACAATCACGCCCCCGCCGCCTCAGCAGGTATGGGCACGGAAAGACGACCAGAGAATGGTCGGCAATCCTGAGCTGACTGCCAAGGGCGAGAGCGACGAAATTCAGTGCAGGGCTGAAGCCGCACAAGCAGCGGGGGCCGTCAACATGCCGAACAGCACGACTATCGGAAACCATGCTGTTAGCGGCTTCGGAGATGCACGGCAGGCTGCACTCACTCGTATGGAGGCTTGCATGGATGCGAGAGGATACCGGCTGATCGATTTGCCAGCAGGCGAGACTTTCATCCCAATTCAGCACCACCTCGAATGATTCGGCCCTGCCTCAATCTCCCGCGAGCCGCAGCACGTGCATCTGAATCGGCCAGCGAGCGCCGGCACAATCGTCTCCGGCGCCAGCGGCAGTACGGCGGGATCGAAGTTCGCGGTGTGCGCGCCGGGCGCGAAGCTCAGCAGCACATAGGCATCCACCACCGACTGCTGCCGGCCCCTCTGACAGGTGCATGCATAGCGGCGCACCGCGTCATAGCCCCCCTCGTAGCCCGAGACCGCGCAGCTCCTCGAACAGGCGGATCAGGGTCAGCCGCTCCCGCGCCGGCTTCGCCTCATTGGCGGCAAGCAATCGATCGAGCTCGTCACGCCACCGCCCGAGCTTCGGCAGCGGCTGCACCTCGCGCTCATACGAGAAATGCCGTCTCACCAGACCGCAGCACCTTGCGAACTGTGTCCCGGGACATCTTCAGTTCCCGCACGATCTCCTTGATCGAGCGGCCCTTGACGAAGAACTCCCGCTGATCTTCTCCCGAGAAACTGGACCGGAACTGGAGTTTTCCGCGATAGGATCCCCTGGCCGGGAGGAGCGGAGAGCGATGAAGGCATCGAAGTTTTCGGACGCCCAGAAGGCGTTCATTCTGAAGCAAGGCGCCGACGGCGTTCCTGTCGCGGAGATTTGTCGGCGCGTCGGCATCAGCCAGGCGACCTACCTCAATTGGAAGAAGAGGTATGACGGGCTGCTGCCGACCGAGATGAAGCGGCTGAAGCAGCTCGAGGAGGAGAACGACAAGCTGCGGAAGCTCGTCGCCGACCTGTCGCTGGACAAGGAGATGCTGCAGGACGTGACCCGCCGAAAATTGTGAGGCCTGGTCGCAAACGCGAGCTGGTGGCGGAGATCTGTGCTGAGTGGAACGTGTCGATCCGGCGAGCCTGCCGAGTTCTGGAATTCGACACCTCGACCTATCACTACAAGTCCCGTCGCCCCGACCAGGCCGGCCTCACAGCTCGGACCCGCATCCGCTACGGATACCGGCGCGTGCATGTGCTGCTTCAGCGCGAAGGCTGGACCGGCAACCTCAAGCGAACCTATCGCATCTACAGGGACCTGGGGGTCTGCAGCTCAGGAACATGATGCCCAAGCGGCGGGTCAAGGCAAAGCTGCGGGATGACCGACAGGAGGCCGCTGGTCCGAACGAGATCTGGGCTATGGACTTCGTCCACGATCAGTTGGCGACGGGAAAGAAGATCCGGGTCCTGACGATCGTAGATATCTTCTCGCGGTATGTGCCAGCCCTTGATCCGCGGCTCAGCTATCGAGCCGAGGATGTGGTGAAAGCGCTGGAACAGGTCTGTCCGCTGATCGGCTATCCGAAGACGATCCGTGTCGACCAGGGTACCGAGTTCGCCTCCCGGGATCTGGATCTATGGGCCTACATGAACGGCGTCACCCTCGATTTCTCACGGCCAGGCAAGCCGACCGACAACGCCTACGCCGAAGCGTTCAACGGACGACTCCGGACGGAATGCCTGAACGCTCACTGATTCCTGACGCTTGCCGATGCGGCGGAAAGTTGGAGGATTGGCGTAGATATTTCAATCCCGCATCACTGTTGATCGGCATGGAATTGCACGCCGATCCGGGGTCCCGTTCCCAAGCCTCGCGCTGGCGCAGCTGAATTCCGCCCGCGGCGCGGAAAAAGCGCCGCCCCTCAGAAATACGCCAGCACTTCGATCCCGGCCCCGCCGTCCGCGGAGCCGACGACTGGCCCGTCGCCAGGTCGATGCGGGTGAGAACGCCGCTAT